>JAJYQO010000047.1 GCA_021794575.1 Pseudomonadota bacterium
TGCCCAGCAGGTTGAACAGGATCTGCCGGATGCGCAGTTCGTCGCCCAGCACGTGGTGCGGCAGTTCGGCCGGCTGCATCTCCATGCCGAAGCGCAGGCCCTTGGCGGCGGCCAGCGGACGCTCGGCTTCGGCCAGCTCGAACACCAATAGCACCGGATCGTAGGGCGCCTCGTCCAGTTGCATACGCCCGGCCTCGATGCGCGCCAGATCCAGTGCGTCGTTGACCAGCTTCTGCAGCAGGCCGCCGGAGCGCGCGATGGCCTGCACGTAGCGCTGCTGGCGCGCGTCCAATGCGGTGCCCGAGAGCAGTTCGCACATGCCGAGCACGCCGGTCATCGGGGTGCGGATCTCGTGGCCCAGCTCGGCCAGAAAACTCGTCTTGGCGGCGCTGGCTTGCTCGGCTACGCGGCGCCGCTCCTCGGCCAGCAGCATGCGCTGCCGCTGCGCCATGCGGCGCCGCCACAGCAACACCACGAGGACCAGCAGCGCGGCGGCCAGCAGCACATAGCCCAGGCGCGCCCACCAGGTGGCCCAGGGCGGCGCGACCACGGTCACCCGCAGCGGCGCGGCGGTGCCCCAGGGGCCGCCGGACATGGCCTGCGCCTGCACCTCGAGGCGGTAGCTGCCGGGCTCGAGGCGTCCGAAGTTCTGCACGCCGTCGCCGCCTACCTCGACCCAATCGCGGTTCCAGGGCGGCAGGCGCACGCGGTAGCGCACCCGCGCCGGACTGAGATACGACAGCGCACGCATGGTGATAGTGAGATCGCGCGTGCGCCAGCCCAGGCGCAACGTGCCGTCGTGGGCCGACAGCGCCAGGCTGCGCCCGTCGCCGCTGGCCTGCATGCGCGTCAACACCGGCCGCGGCGCCGGCAAGCCGGGGGCGCGACGCAGCGGCGCGAAGCCGAGCAGGCCGTCACGCACGGCGGTGAACAAACTGCCGTCGGCGCCGCGCACGAACCCCGCCGCGCTGGCGCGCAGGCCGGCCAGCACGGGTTCCTCCTCGAAGCGATTGACGCGTCGGTCGTGCGGGTCGTAGCGCATCAGTCCGCGCAGCGTCGAAGCCCAAACGCGCCCGGCGGCATCCACCGCCAGCGCCAGCACGCGCGCGCCCGGCCAGCCCTGGCGCGCGTCGATGCGCGCCAGCAGCCGTGCGCGGCCGTCGCTGTCGAGCCGGTAGTGCTCCAGCGCGCCGGTGCGCGCCAGCCAGAATCCGCGCGCGTCGAAGGCCAGCGCGTCGACTACGCCGGGCTGCACGCCGGGCACGGCGCGCAGCGCGCCGTCGGCGTCCATGCGCTCCAGGCCCGCGCGCGTGGCGCGCCACAGCTGGCCGTCGTGCCAGCGCAGCGCCGTGGTCTGCTCCTCGGCCATGTCCGGCCGCGGCAGCGCGACCCGGCTGACCGCCAGCGTGCGCAGGTCGATGCGTCCGAGGCCGTGGATGGGATCGGCGAAGTACAGCGCGTTGCCGCCAGCCACCACCAATGCGGCAATCGACGAGCCCGGCGTATCGGGCCAGGGCAACGCCAGCGTCCGCCAGAGGCCGGCGGCATCGCGCAGATACAGCGAACCCGGACCGCCGACCCACAAGCGGCCCTGCGGATCCTCGGTGAGCGCATCGATTTCGTGCGGCCGCGTCCACGGCGCCGCGATCGACTGCACCGCGCCGGTGCCCGGATCGAGGCGGCCGATCCAACCCTGCGCATTGCCCAGCAGCACGCTATGGCCGGCGCCCGCGCACAGCGCGGTGAAGCTGCCGAACGGCAGGCTGGACGGATCGTCGGGCACATGGCGAAACAGGCTGAAGTCGCGCCAGTCCGGCGGCAGATAGGCCAAGCCGCCGCTGTTCGAGGTCAGCCACAGGCCGCCCTCGCGATCGCGCAGCAGCCCGACGATGCGCCCCGATGGCAGGCCACCGCGCAACTGCGGCTGCGGCAGGAACAGGCTCCAGCGCCCGGCCGCGTCGCGATAGCGCAGGCCGTTGCTGCAGGCCAGCCACAGGCCGCCGGCAGTATCGGTGACGCTGCTGTAACAGACGCCCGCGCCACCCGGCACCGGCAGCGCGCGCGGCGCGGCGGACGGGTCGGCCGGGTCACGCTGGATCAGATACAGGCCGCGCGTGGTCACCGCGCGCAGGCTGGCGCCGCTGCCGGCCACCGACAGCACGACCACATGCTGGTCTTGCGGGAAGTGTACGTGCGCGATGCGCCCGTCCGGCGCGCGCACGTCCAGCCCGCCGAGGGTGCCGATCCACAGATCGCCATCGGCGGTGGCGTGCAGGCTGAACACCACGTCGGACACCAGGCTGTCGGTATCGCCTTTGCGGTGGCGTACCTGCGTGATGTGCCCGTGCGGACCCAGCCGCGCCAGGCCGCCTGCATAAGTGCCCACCCAGATCGCGCCGTCCGGTGTCTGCGCCAGCGCGAACACGTCGTCGGCGCCCAGACTGTGCGCGTCGCCGGGTTCGTGCACCCAGCGCTGGAACCCGTAACCGGGGATGTAATGCAGCAGGCCGGTTCCCTCACCGCCGGCCCACAGCCCGCCGCGGGCATCGATCAGCAGCGCCGAAATATCGTTGCCCGGCAGAGAATGCGAATTGCTGGTGTCGTGGCGGAACACCTCGAAATGCACGCCGTCGTAGCGCACCAGACCATCGCGCGTGCCGATCCAGATGAAGCCCCGGGGATCCTGCACGGCCATGTAACTGCCGGCGTCGGTCATACCCTCGCGGCGGCCGTAGTCGCGGAACTGCGGGGTCTGCAGCAAGGTGCGCGCGGGCGGTGCCGGCGGCTCGGGTGCGGCCTGCGCCGGCTGCGCGCGGGCACGGCCCGGCGCTAGCGCAACGCCGAACAACGCCATCGCGCACACCAGCAGCCAACCGCGCCGCGGTCCGACCATGATCCCCCTCCTGGCGGCGCATCATGCCACCCGCGGCGATCGCACGCGTTGACGGCAGGCACTGGTCGCGGCTGGTGAAGTGTGTGTTTACGGGCCTGTTCACGCCCCCGGCACCGCGGCTGCCCATAATCGGCCGCATGTCGATTGGCACACTCCCCTTGCCGGGCCGGCGGCGCGACGGCGCTCTGCTGCTGGCCTTGCTGCTGCTGGCGCCGCTGGCGCATGCCGGCGAATATCGTTTCGATCCGGTGCACAGCAGCGTGGTGTTTTTCGTCGATCACGACGGTTACAGCGACGCGGTCGGGCGCCTGAAAATCGCACGCGGCTGGTTCCGTTTCGACGAGCGCGACTGGGCCGACTCGAAAGTCGTGGCCGACATCGCGCTGGATTCGGTGGACATGGGCGACAAGAGCTGGGACCGCGTGGTGGCCGGCGCCGATTTCCTCGATGCCAAGGCGCATCCCTACGCGCACTTCGCCAGCACCTCGGTGGAAAAGACCGGCGCCGACACCGGCATCCTGTACGGCCAACTGACCCTACGCGGCCACACCGAGGGCATCGCTTTTCCGTTCCGCCTCAACAAACGCGCCTTCACCATCTACGGCTTCCACACCGTGGCCGGCTTCACCGGGCTGGCCAGCGTCGACCGCAAGCTGTGGCACATGGGTGCCTTCGACAGCGTGGTGGGCGTGAAAGTAAAGGTGCTGCTGGAGATCGAGGGTATCGCCGACGACAACGCGCAACACGCTTATGCGGCCGCCGCGGCCCGCGACAAAGGAGCCAAACCGTGAACTGGCGTAGCACGCACGCACATTGGGGCGTACTGGCCAAGGCCTTCCACTGGCTCGCGGCGCTGGGCATCTTCGCGCTGGCCGCCATCGGCCTGTACATGGTGGGCATGCCGCTGGGGCTGGCCAAGCTGAAGATGTATCTGCTGCACAAGGCGCTCGGCATCACCGTGTTGGCGCTGGTGCTGCTGCGGCTGCTGTGGCGCTTGTTCGACCGCCATCCGCGCTACCCCCCGGGCATGCCGCGCTGGCAGGTGGGCGTCGCGCACGCCAGCCACGCGCTGCTGTATCTGCTGCTGCTGGCGGTACCGATCTCGGGCTGGGTCTACAACTCGGCCTCGGGCTTTCCGCTGCCCTGGTTCGGACTGGTCGACCTGCCGGCCATCGCGCCGGTGTCCAAGCCGCTGGCGCATCTGGCGCTGACCGTGCACGAGACTGCGTTCTGGACGCTGGCTGCGCTGGTGCTGCTGCATGTCGCCGCCGCCATCGAACACCACGTGCGCCAGCGCGACGCCGTGCTGGCGCGCATGCTGCCGTGGCGCACGCGGCGCGCGCATGCCATTTCCGACGGAGAAAATCCATGAAAGCTTCGTTGGCCTCCATGCTGCTGCTGGGCGCGCTGCTGGCCCCGGCCGCGCAGGCGCAGGCGCAGGACTGGACCGTGCAGCCCGGCAGCACGCTGGGCTTCGCGACCACCTTCGAGGGCGTCAAGTTCGCCGGCGCGTTCAAGCAGTTCAGCGCGCGAATCGCTTTCGACTCCGCGCATCCGCAGGCGTGCACGCTGGACGCGACCATCACGCTGGCCAGCGCCGATACCGGCAATGCCGACCGCGACAAGATGCTGCCGACGGCGGACTTCTTCGATGTGGCCCGATTCCCCACGGCCACTTATCGCGGCGCCGACTGCACGCCCGCGGGTCCGGGACGCTACAGCGCGCAGGGCACGCTGACGCTGCGCGGCATCAGCAAGCCGGTGCCGCTGACGCTGCAGTGGCGGATGCAGGGCAACGGAGCGCTGCTGACCCTGGACGCCAACGTGCCGCGACTGACCTTTGGCGTGGGCAGCGGACAATGGGCCGACCCCAGCGCCATCGGTCTGGATGTAGCGGTGCACGGCGTGCTGAAGCTTACGCCGGCCAAATAACCGTGGCCGCAGCGGTTCAACGCTGCAGACGCACCAGGCGCGTGCCGCTGAGGCGGTCGTGCAGGGTGCGGCGCGCGCGGTCGAACGGCAGCGCGGCGTAATCGATCACCCACAGCGCCGCCACCGCCAGCAGCGCCACGCGCGGCGACGCGACCCGACCCAGCAGCAGGGCCAGCAGCGGCGCCGCGGCCAGCAGCGCGCGCAGCAACGCGCGCGGCAGGCGTGGCGGCGCACCGTCCGCGGCCAGCACGCGCAGTCGCCAAGCGCGTGCGCCGATGCTCTGCCCGCCGCGCCACCACGACAGCACGAAATAGCCGGTCAGCACGGCCAGTTGCAGCCCCTGGTACGCCAGCGGCACCTGTGCGTGGCCGCCGCGCATCGTCACCAGCCGCGCATGCGTGGCCAACTGCGCCAGCAGCCCCACCACCAGCAGCAGCGCCAGCGCGATCAGCAGGTCGTACAGCAGCGCGGCCAGACGCGGTGCGATGGATGCGGGCGACGGGGCGGAATCGGTGTCGGCGGACATGCGCGAAAGGCTTGCGGCGCGCGCGCGCCGGGGCCAGCATCGTGCCATGGATTCGACCACCGCCCGGCGCCGTGCGCCGCATGTGCGCGCAGACACTGCTCCGGCCACCGACGCGAGTATCGCCGTTGCCGCCGAGATCGAGCGCTTTCTCGAACGCCTGTGGGCCGAGGACGGCCTGGCCGACCGCACGCTGACCGCGTACCGCCAGGATCTGACCGGCTTCGCGCGTTGGCTGGCGCCGCAGGGCATCGCGCTGGCGCAGGCCGGCCGCGAGCACATCCTGCGCTATCTGGGCGAACGCGGCGCACAGGGCATCAAGGCGCGCAGCAATGCGCGGCTGATCTCCACGCTGCGCCGCTACCACGCCGCGCGCCAGAAGCAGGGCGCCGGCGGCGCGGACCCCACCGCGCTGCTGGAATCACCCAAGCTGCCGCGCGGCCTGCCCAAGGCGCCCGGCGAGCGCGAGGTGGAGGCGCTGCTGGCCGCGCCGGACGTAGCCACCCCGCTGGGCCTGCGCGACCGCGCCCTGCTGGAGCTGATGTACGCCTGCGGGCTGCGCGTCAGCGAACTGGTCACCCTGCCGCTGGCCGCGCTCAACCTGCGCCAGGGCGTGCTGCGCGTGGCCGGCAAGGGCGGCCGCGAACGCCTGGTGCCGATCGGCGCGATGGCGCTGGACTGGATCGAGCGCTACCTGCGCGAGGCGCGGCCACGGCTGGCCGGCACGCAGCGCAGCGAGGCGCTGCTGCTCACCCGGCGCGGCACCGGCATGACCCGGCAGATGGCCTGGACGCTGATCAAGCGCCACGCCATCGGCGCCGGTATTCCCGCCCAGCGCATCTCGCCGCACGTGCTGCGTCACGCCTTCGCCACCCACCTGCTGAACCACGGCGCCGACCTGCGCGCCGTGCAGATGCTGCTCGGCCACGCCAGCCTGTCGACCACGCAGATCTACACCCTGGTCGCGCGCGAAGGACTCAAACGGCTGCATGCGCAGCATCATCCGCGCGGGTGATGCGCGATCGACCCGGGAACACCGCCGGCTCCCGGCTCGGCCCTGCGGGCCGTCCGGGATGACGTCAACAAAGAAGGGACGCGCCGTCCGGGATGGCGTACTGGCCCGACGCTACGCGCCATCCGGGAGAACCCACTGGCGAGTGGCCCGGCTTCCGGAGCAGGGGCGCAACGGGCCGGCCCCGGATTCCGTCCTGGAATCGCCGGGGAGTCACCCGCGCGGTGCGTCCGGCTGCACCTCCGGCGTGGCGCGTCGGAAGGCTTCCAGCGCCATGCAATTGGCGAAAATGCGGCGCACGGTGGGGAACGGCGCCAGATCCACGCCCCAACGCTGCGCGCTGAACACCTGCGGCACCAGGCAGCAGTCGGCCAGGGTGGGACGGTCGGCCTCGCTGAAGCTGCCGGTGGAGGGGTGCTCGGCCAGCATGGTCTCCAGCGAGGTGAAGCCGCTGCCGATCCAGTGCTGCATCCAGCGCCGGCGCTCGACCTCGGGCACCGAGAACTCGCGCTCCAGATACTTCAGCACACGCTGGTTGCCCAGCGGATGCATATCGCAGGCGATGGCCTGCGCGACCGAGCGCACGCGCGCGCGATCGCGCGCCAGCGGCGGCAGCAGCTTGGCTTCGCCGTCGTAGGCCTCGTCCAGGTATTCGATGATGGCCAGCGACTGGCGGAACACACGCTCGCCGTCCAGCAGCGTGGGCACCAGGCCCTGCGGATTGAGGCGGCGGTAGTCGTCACGGTGCTGCTCGCCATCGCCGGCAACCAGGTTGACCGTGCGCAGTTCATAGGCCAGCCCCTTGAGATTGAGGGCAATGCGCACACGGAAGGCGGCGCTGGAACGCCAGTAGCTGTAAAGGACCAGCGGGCTGCTCATGGCTCACCTCGATACCTGCGGCCCCGCGCCGCGCGGATGCGGCATTGAAGCATGCGCGCGCCGCAGCGCGCAGCAGATATTTGAGTTGCGCCGCAGCACTTGCCAGACTGCCGCTTCGACGCACGCGGGCGGCCCGACGCGGGCGGCCCTATTGCCGCCATGGTCGTGGCAACCCGGGTCCATTCAATCACGCGCGCGCCTTCGTTTAACCTCGACCCGGAAATCGCCCATGAACTTCCTCCGTATGACCGACCTCGACCTGCGCGGCAAGCGCGTGCTGATCCGCGAAGGCGAGCCGGCGGCTGGTTGCGCGCTGCCTTGAATGGCAGCGCGCGCCGACGAGCGCACGGCCAGGATGGCCGGGCCGAGTGCCGCACCAAGGATGGTTGCTTGCGCAGCCCATGCGCTTGGCCCTTCCTCATCCCATCCCGACCCGGAAATCGCCCATGAACTTCCTCCGCATGACCGACCTCGACCTGCGCGGCAAGCGCGTGCTGATCCGCGAGGATCTCAACGTGCCGATCAAGGACGGCCGCATCGCCTCGGCGCAGCGCCTGGACGCTGCCCTGCCCACGCTGCGCACGGCGCGTGCGGCCGGCGCGCGCGTGCTGGTGCTTTCGCATCTGGGCCGGCCGCGGGAGGGCGTGTTCGAGGCATCGGAATCGCTGGCACCGGTGGCTGCCTGGCTGAGCACGGCATTGGGCCAGCCGGTGCGGCTGGCACGCGAGTATCTCGACGGCATCGAGGCCGCGCCCGGCGAGGTCGTGCTGCTGGAAAACTGCCGCATGAATGTCGGCGAAGGCAAGGACGATGCCGCACTGGCAGCGAAATACGCCGCGCTGTGCGACGTGTTCGTGATGGACGCCTTCGGTACCGCGCACCGCGCGCAAGCTTCGACCCACGGCGTGATCCGGGCCGCGAAGATCGCCTGCGCCGGCCCGCTGCTGGCCGCCGAGCTCGACGCGCTGGGCCGCGCGCTGCAACATCCGCAACGGCCACTGCTGGCGATCGTGGCCGGCAGCAAGGTATCGACCAAGCTCACCCTGCTCGAGAATCTGATCGGCAAGGTGGACCAATTGATCGTCGGCGGTGGTATCGCCAACACCTTTCTGGCCGCGCAGGGCCTGCCGGTGGGCAAGTCGCTGCATGAGCCGGACCTGATTCCCGCCGCGTTGCGCGTGCTGGATGCCGCCAGGACGCGCGGCGCCGAGCTGCCGCTGCCGGAGGATGTGGTGGTGGCGCCACGCTTCGCCGCCGACGCGCCGGCCACGGTGAAGCCGGTGCGCGCGGTCGGCGCGGACGACATGATCCTCGACATCGGTCCCGAGACCGCCGCGCGCTATGCGGCGCTGATCGCCCGGGCCGGCACGGTGTTGTGGAATGGCCCGGTGGGCGTGTTCGAGTTCGACGCCTTCGGCGGGGGCACCGAAGTGCTGGCACGCGCCATCGCGGCCAGCGCGGCATTTTCGATCGCCGGCGGCGGCGACACGCTCGCGGCGGTGGACAAGTACGGTATCGCCGAACAAATCGGCTACATCTCCACCGGCGGCGGCGCCTTTCTCGAGTTTCTGGAAGGCAAGGAACTGCCGGCGGTAGCTGCGCTGCGTCAGCGCGCGGGGGGCTGAGCACGATGCCCCGGCTATGGCTGTTCGATCTCGATGGCACGCTAGTCGATTCCGCGCCCGGTATCCACGCCAGCATCGATCACGCGCTGGCCACGCTGGGCCGGCCGCCGCTGCCGGTGGCGCGACTGCCGCGCTGGATCGGCCCGCCGCTGCGGCAGAGCTTCGCCGAGGTCTGCGCCGACGCCGCCGAGGTCGAGCGCGCGGTCGATGCCTACCGCGCGCGTTACGCCGCGCACGGCTGGGCCGAACACCGCGTGTATCTCGGCATCCCCGAGCTGTTGCGGCAACTGGCTGCGCAGGGCGCGCGACTGGCGGTGGTCACCAGCAAGGTCGAGCGCTACGCGCGCCAGATCGTGCAGGCGGCATCCTGGGGCCAGAGCTTCAGCGCCGTGTACGGCGTCGGCGAAACCAGCGCGCACTCCGAAAAGGCCGCACAGATCGCGCAGGCGTTGCGCGATTTCGCGATTCCCGCGCGCGCCGCGGTGATGGTGGGCGACCGCAGCTACGACATCGAAGGCGCGCATGCCAACGGCGTGCGCGGCGTCGGCGTGCTGTGGGGTTACGGCGCGCGCGAAGAGCTGGCGGGCGCCGGCGCCGACGCGCTGGCCGCGCGGCCGGCGGACCTGCTTCTGCCGGCCGCATGCGGCGATAATGCCTCCCTCACCAAGGAATCGGCATGAAGACGACCTGGCTGGTCACCGGCGGTGCCGGTTTCATCGGCGGCAATTTCGTGCTGGAAGCGTTGCGCGCGCCCGGCACGCGCATCGTCAATCTGGACAAGCTCACCTACGCCGGCAATCTCGACACGCTGGCGGCGCTGCGCGGCAATCCGGATCACGTGTTCGTGCGGGGCGACATCGGCGACCGCACGCTGCTGGCGAAGCTGCTGGCCGAACACGCGGTCGACGCGGTGATCAACTTCGCCGCCGAATCGCACGTGGACCGCTCGATCGACGGTCCGGCCGCCTTCATCGAGACCAACGTAGTCGGCACCCTGGCCCTGCTGGAGGCCGCGCGCGACCACTGGAAGGCGCTGCCGCTGGCGCGCCAGGACGGCTTCCGCTTCCTGCACGTGTCCACCGACGAGGTGTACGGCTCGCTGGGTCCGCTGGGCGCGTTCACCGAAACCACGCCGTACGCGCCCAACTCGCCCTACTCGGCCTCCAAGGCGGCCTCGGACCATCTGGTACGCGCCTTCCACCACACCTATGGCCTGCCCACGCTGACCACCAACTGCTCCAACAACTACGGCCCCTACCAGTTCCCGGAAAAACTCATCCCGCTGACCATCCAGAAGGCGCTGCACGGCGAGCCGCTGCCGGTATACGGCGACGGCCGCAACGTGCGCGATTGGCTGTACGTGGGCGACCACTGCGCGGCCATCCGCCGCGTGCTGGAAGCCGGGCGCGTCGGCGAGACCTACAACGTCGGCGGCAACAGCGAGCGCGAGAACATCCAGGTGGTGCGCGCGATCTGCGCGCTGCTGGACGAACGCCGGCCGCTGGCCGACGGCAAACGCCGCGAGACGCTGATCAGCTTCGTCAAGGACCGCCCCGGCCACGACCGTCGTTACGCCATCGACGCCGGCAAGATCCGCCGCGAGCTGGGCTGGCAACCGGCGTACGATTTCGAGAACGGCCTGGCGCACACGGTGGACTGGTATCTCGACCACCAGCCCTGGGTCGCGCGCGTGCTGGACGGCAGCTACCGCCTGCAGCGCCTGGGTGGAGCGGCGGCATGAACGCGGAAAACCGCAAGGGCATCATCCTGGCCGGCGGCTCCGGCACCCGGCTGTATCCGATCACCCAGGCGATCAGCAAACAACTGCTGCCGGTGTACGACAAACCGATGATCTACTACCCGTTGGGCACGCTGATGCTGGCCGGCATCCGCGAGGTGCTGATCATCAACACCCCGCACGAGCAGCCGATGTTCCAGCGCCTGCTGGGCGACGGCAGCCAGTGGGGCATGCGCCTCGAATACGCCGCGCAGCCCTCGCCCGACGGCCTCGCGCAGGCGTACCTGATCGGCCGCGAGTTCGTCGACGGCAAGCCATCGTGCCTGATCCTGGGCGACAACCTGTTCTACGGTCACGGCTTCACCGAGCAGCTGCGCGCGGCCAGCGAGCGCACGCTGGGCGCCACCGTGTTCGGCTACTGGGTGCGCGACCCGGAGCGCTACGGCGTGGCCGAGTTCGACGCCGACGGACGCGTGATCGGGCTGGAAGAAAAACCCGCGCGGCCGCGCTCCAGCTACGCCGTCACCGGCCTGTACTTCTACGACGGCCGCGCCAGCGATTTCGCCGCCGGCCTAACGCCCTCGCCGCGCGGCGAACTGGAAATCACCGACCTCAACCGCTGCTACCTGCGCGACGGCACGCTGATGCTGGAAAAACTGGGCCGCGGCTATGCCTGGCTGGACACCGGCACGCACGAGTCGCTGGTACAGGCGTCCAACTACATCGAAACCATCGAGAACCGGCAGGGGCTGAAGGTGTGCTGTCCCGAGGAAATCGCGTTCCTCAACGGCTGGATCGACCGCGCGCAACTCGAACGTCTGGCCGCGCCGCTGGCCAAGACCGGTTACGGCCGCTACCTGCTGGCACTGGCCGCGGAAGGCCCGCACGCATGAGGCGAATCGATACCGACCTGCCCGGCGTGTGCATCCTGGAGCCGGATGTGCACGGCGACGGACGCGGCTATTTCTTCGAGAGCTTCCACGCCGGCAAGTTCGACGCGCTGGGCCTGCAGCCGGTCTTCGTGCAAACCAACGTGTCGCACTCGGCGCGCGGCGTGCTGCGCGGGCTGCACTACCAGTGGCCGCGGCCGCAGGGCAAGCTGGTCAGCGTACTGTTCGGCGAGGTGTGGGACGTGGCCGTGGACATCCGCCGCGGCTCGCCGACCTTCGGCCGCTGGACGGCGGCGGCGCTGAGCGCGGAGAACCACCGCCTGTTCTGGATTCCCGAGGGCTACGCCCACGGCTTCTGCGTGCTCAGCGAACACGCCACCTTCATGTACCAGTGCACGGCGCTGTACGACGCACAGGCGGACGCCGGCGTGCGCTGGAACGACACCGATCTCGCCATCGCCTGGCCGCTGTCGGTACCGATTCTTTCGGCCAAGGACAGCATCGCGCCGCGCCTGGCCGAGATCGCGCCCGAGCGCCTGCCGGTGGCCGCGCCGTGAGAATCCTGCTGCTGGGCGCGGCCGGCCAGGTCGGCTTCGAGCTGATGCGCGCGCTGGGGCCGCTGGGCGAGGTGGTGCCGGCCACGCGCGCGGGCCTGCTGCCCGGCCAGGTGCCCTGCCGCAAGGCCGATCTGACCGACACCGACGCGGCGTTGATCGCCCTGCTCGATGCCCTCGCGCCGGCACTGGTCGTCAACGCGGCGGCCTACACCGCCGTCGATCGCGCCGAGGACGAGCCCGCGCTGGCGCGGCGCATCAACGGCGATGCCGTGGGCACGCTGGGCCGCTGGGCCGCGTCACGCGATGTGCCGGTGATCCACTATTCCACCGACTACGTGTTCGACGGCGCCGGCCGACGCCCCTGGCGCGAGGATGACGCCACTGCGCCGCTGGGCGTGTATGGCGCCAGCAAGCTCGCGGGCGAGCAGGCGTTGCGCGCCAGCGGCGCGCCGCACCTGATCCTGCGCACTGCCTGGGTGTACGCCGCGCGCGGACACAACTTCCTGCGCACCATGCTGCGCCTCGCCGCCGAGCGCGACACCTTGCGCGTGGTCAGCGATCAATTCGGAGCGCCCACGCCGGCGCGCCTGATCGCCAACGCCACCGCCGCGATCGTGGCACGCAGCGCACCGCGCGGTGCGTTCGGGCGCGATGTACCGTGGGGCACGTATCACCTCACTGCCGCCGGCCACACCAGTTGGCACGGTTTCGCCACGGCGCTGCTGACGTCGGCGCAGCGCGCCGGACTGATCGCGAAATCGCCGCGCGTGGAGGCCATCGCCAGCGCCGACTACCCCACGCGCGCGCGCCGCCCGGCCTGGTCAGTGCTGGACTGCGCGCGCGTGCAGCAGACCTTCGCCCTGCGACTGCCGGAATGGGATGTCGCGTTGAACGCGGTGATCGGGGAATTGGCCGGCGGCGGCGCACAGAAGTAGCACGCGATCGCAGGAATGTCCGCGCGCCGCGCCGGATGCGGTCCGCCCCGGCGGATGTGGAGGAAAACAGGCGTGTTCCCGCGCGGGATACGCGCATGGCCCCCTGCTGGCAGAATGCGCGGGTCACGCGCCGAGCCCCGACGGATGGAACGCATCACCGCCCGCCAGCTATACGAGAAAGTGCAGGAGCGGCTGGCCTTGCGCTGGGTCGCCGGCGTGCGCGGCGAGGGCCGCATGCTGGAGCCCAACGCCGGGCGCGAGCGGCGGCCTTCGCTGGTCGGGTACCTGAACCTGATCTACCCCAACCGCGTGCAGGTGGTGGGCAGCGAGGAGCTGGCCTACCTGGACGGCCTGGAAGCGCGCCAGCGCTGGGAAACGCTGCAGCGCATCGTCGCGCAGCGCCCGGTGGCGCTGATCGTCACCAAGGACCAGGCCATCCCCGCCGATCTGCGCGAGGCCGCCGAGGACAGCGGCACGCCGCTGTGGATCAGCGCACTGCGCGGCCACGAGATCTACACCTGGCTGCAGTACCACCTGACGCGCGTGCTGGCGCGGGCGCAGACCCTGCACGGCGTGCTGATGGAGATCTATTCGATCGGCGTGCTGGTCAGCGGCGAGCCCGGCACCGGCAAGAGCGAGCTGGCGCTGGACCTGATCACGCGCGGGCACCGCCTGGTGGCCGACGACGCGCCCGAGTTCAGCCTGATCGCGCCGGACGTGATCGACGGCACCTGCCCGGAGCTGCTGCGCGATCTGCTCGAGGTGCGCGGTCTGGGCGTGCTCAACGTGCGCGAGATGTACGGCCACACCGCGGTGAAGGATTCCAAGTATCTGCGCCTGGTGCTGCATCTGCAGACCTCGGGCGAACACAGCGGCGACCGCGACGGCATGCAGCGCCTGACCGGCGTGCTGGGCCAGCGCGAGATCCTCGGCGTCAAGATGCCGCAGATCACCATCCCGGTCGCGCCCGGCCGCAACCTGGCGGTGCTGGCCGAGGCGGCGGTGCGCAACCACATGCTCAAGAACAAGGGCATCGATCCGGCGCAGACCTTCATCGACCGCCAGGCACACCAGATGCAGAGGCTGCCGCCATGGTGACCGATCCGGCCGGCGATGCCCCGCGCCTGGTGGTGCTGAGCGGTCTGTCCGGCGGCGGCAAGACCGTCGCCCTGCGCACGCTCGAGGACCTCGGCTTCTATTGCGTGGACAACCTGCCGGCGGCGCTGATCCCGCAACTGGTCGATGCGCTGCTGGCCGGCAGTCACGGGCCGCGCCGCATAGCGGTGGGCATCGACGTGCGCGCGCAGGGCGACGACCTGTCGCGCATGCCCGGCGTGCTGGCACAACTGGCGAGCGCCGGCACGCCGGCCGAACTGGTGTTCCTGCACGCGCGCGACGAAGTGCTGATCAAGCGCTACTCGGAAACGCGCCGCCGCCATCCGCTGTCCGCGCAGGGGCTGTCGCTGGCCGGCGCCATCGCGCGCGAACGCACGCTGCTGAAGCCGCTGTCGGTGATCGCCGAACGCCTGCTCGACACCTCCGACCTCAACGTGCACCAGTTGCGACGGCTGATCGCCACCAGTTACGGCCTGCAGGGCGACGGGCTGACGCTGCTGTTCGAGTCGTTCGCCTTCCGCCGCGGGTTGCCGCCGGACGCCGATTTCGTGTTCGACGCGCGCTGCCTGCCCAACCCGCACTGGGATCCGGCGCTGCGCCCGCTGTCCGGTCGCGACGCGCCGGTGCGCGCCTATCTCGAATCGCAACCGCTGGCGCGGCAGTTCCTCGGCGACATGACCGCGCTACTGGAGCGCTGGCTGCCGCATTTCGTGCAGGAGGACCGCAGCTATGTCACCGTCAGCATCGGCTGCACCGGCGGCCGCCATCGCTCGGTGTATCTGGCCGAACGTCTGACCGAGCACTTCCGCGAGCGCCACACCCAGGTGCTCACTTTCCACCGTGAGCTGGAATAGGCGATGACCAGCGGCATCCTTCTGGTCACCCATGTCGGCATTGCCCATGCGCTGATGGACGCCGCACGCCATGTGCTTGGCCGGTTGCCGCCCGAACTGGACAGCGTCGAGATCGCCGCCGACGCCGACCCCGAGCAAGCCCTGCGCGAAGCCGCCGCGCATGCCGCCAGCCTCGACCACGGCGAAGGCGTGCTGGTGCTCTCCGATCTGTACGGCGCCACGCCCTGCAACATCGCCACGCGCCTGGGCGAACAGAGCGCGCGCCTGCGCTGGGTGGCCGGGCTGAACCTGTCGATGCTGCTGCGCGTGCTCAATTACGCCGACAAGCCGCTGGACGATTTGGCCAGGATCGCCGTCAGCGGCGGCCATACCGGCATCCGCGCCGATCACGCGGGGCATTGAGGCCCGCGGGAGCGGACCGGGATTCGCGCGACCGGCAGACCCCTCTTCTGATGCCATCCCGGACGATGCGCAGTACCAGGCCGGTTCGTCATCCCGGACGGCCTTCTCCTTCTTTTGATGTCATCCCGGACGGCCCGCAGGGCCGAGCCGGGATCCAGACCGGTGCCCCGCAAGCACCACTGGATCCCCGGTTCGCGCTGCGCACGCCCGGGGATGACGGCATAAAGAATTCATCCTGCGCGAGCCGTCCATCGAGGTTCTCGCGGACGGCGCGCGATGCCGGGCCGGGAGCCGGCAGCCGGCGCGGTGGAAACCGGTCGCCATGCGCGCCGCCTGCGCACTGTGCCGGCCGCGCGCACACCGGATTTCGCGGTGCAGCGCGCCCGCCGCCGCGGCATTGGCTAGCATCGGCGCATGACGACGCGACCCTCCGGCAGCGCCGGCCGCCGCGGCGCACACGCGTGGTATTCGCCGCCGGCGGACACGCGGTGCGCGGTCATCGCCTGCCGGCGCGCGCGGCATCTGCCCTGAGGATCCGCAATGCGCTGGAGCGCCTTTGCCGTATTTATCGTCCTGTTCGCACTGGTGACCGGGCTGGGCTTCGTGGCGGCGCGCTGGCGCCGCGCCGACCTGAGCCAACTGCACGAATGGGGGTTGGGCGGGCGCCGCTTCGGCACCGTGGTGACCTGGTTCCTTCTGGGCGGCGATCTGTACACCGCCTACACCTTCATCGCCGTGCCGGCGCTGGTGTTCGGCGCCGGCGCGATGGGCTTCTTCGCGCTGCCCTACACGGTGATCGCCTACCCGCTGGTGTTCCTGGTGCTGCCGCGGCTGTGGCGCGTGGCGCACCGGCACAACTACGTCACCGGCGCCGATTTCGTGCGCGGCCGCTACGGCAGTCCGACGCTGGCGCTGCTGGTGGCGCTGACCGGCATCCTCGCCACCATGCCCTACATCGCGCTGCAGCTGGTGGGCATGGAAGTGGTGATCGCGGCGCTGGGTTTTCCGATGGGCGGCATGCTGGGCGACCTGCCGCTGATCGTGGCCTTCGTGATCCTGGCCGCTTACACCTACACCAGCGGCCTACGCGCGCCGGCGCTGATCGCGGTGGTCAAGGACGCGCTGGTGTACCTGACCGTGCTCACGGTGGTGATCGTGGTGCCGTGGAAGCTGGGCGGCTTCGCGCCGATTTTCGCCGCGGTGCCGGCCGGCAAGCTGCTGCTGGCCACGCCGCCCGCGCACAGCCTGGGCCAGTACAGCGCCTTCGCCAGCCTGGCGCTGGGCTCGGCGCTGGCGCTGTTCTGCTATCCGCATGTGCTGACTGGCGTGCTGGCCGCCAGCAACGCGCGTACGCTGACCCGCAACATGGCGCTGCTGCCGGCCTTCAGCCTGGCGCTGGGCCTGCTGGCGCTGCTCGGCTACATGGCGCTGGCGAGCGGCGTGGACAAACTACCCGAGTTCGCGCCGTACTTCGCGCGCTTCAAGGCCAGCTTCGCGGTGCCGGCGCTGATCCTGCACAGCTTCCCGCAGTGGTTCGCCGGCGTGGCGCTGGCCGCCATCGCCATCGGCGCGCTGGTGCCCGCGGCGATCATGTCGATCGCGGCGGCCAACCTGTGGACGCGCAGCATCTACCGCGAGTACCTCAATCCGCGCTGCACGCCGGCGCAGGAATCCGGCCAGGCCAGACTGGCCTCGCTGGTGGTGAAGTTCGGTGCGCTGCTGTTCGTGCTGCTGCTGCCGACCAGCTACGCCATCAACTTCCAGCTGCTGGGCGGGGTATGGATCATCCAGATCCTGCCGGCGCTGCTGTTCGGCCTGTACACGCGCTGGTTCCATCGCGGCGCGCTGATCACCGGCTGGGCGGCCGGCATGCTGACCGGCACGCTGATGGCGCTGGACCTGCGCTTCGCGGGCTCGGTGTTCACGCTGCACGCGCTGGGCTGGACGGTGCCGGGCTACGCGGCGCTGTATGCGCTGCTGGTGAACATCGCGGTCGGCGCGCTGGCCACGCCGCTGCTGCGCGCGCTCGGTGCCGGCGAGGGCAGCGACGCGACGCGCGCCGAAGACTACCGGCCCGCCACCGCCGAATAGCCGGCCAAGGCTGGACCGCCGCGGCGCGAACCCGCATGCTAGACGTCCGTTTGCCTGCCCCACGTCGCCATGCCCGAACGCGAGACCGTCATCAGCAACCGCCTGGGCCTGCATGCGCGCGCCGCCGCCAAGCTGGTGCAGACCGTACAGGGGTTCAAGTCCGGCGTCTGGCTGCGCGCGCGTGGCCATGAGGTCGATGCGCGCAGCATCATGGGCGTGATGATGCTGGCCGCCGGCACCGGCACGCCGCTGACCGTGCGCGCCGAGGGCAGCGACGCCGAAGCCGCGCTGGCGGCGGTGGTGGATCTGATCGAGCGCAAATTCGACGAGGGCGCCTGAGCCGATGTCGCCGAACGCCGCCCGCCGGGTGCTGGAGGGCCAGCGCGCTGCGCCGGGCATGGCGCTGGGCCGCGTGCGACTGCAACTGCCGCACCGGTACAGCATCGACGCATCGCCGCTGCCCGCCGATGCGATCGAGCAAGAACTGGCGCGTCTCGACGCCGCGCTGGCGCACGCGCGCGGCGAACTGACCGAGCTGCGCCAGCGCCTGCACGGCGCGCTGGCGCGCGAGGCGCAACCGTTCCTGGACACCCACGCGCTGATCCTCGACGATCCCGAACTGCGCGGCAGCCTGGTCGATCTGATCCGCAAGGGCCGTTACCGCGCCGGCGCCGCGCTGGTGGCGCAGCGCGACCGCCTGATCGAAGTGTTCCGGCGCATGGACGACGCCTACTTGCGCGCACGCGAGGACGACCTGGCGCAGGTGATCGCGCGCGTGCTGGACGCGCTCGAACATGATGGCCGCAGCGAGGAACGCCGCATGGCCGCGCGCCTCGGCGAAATCCTGGTGGCCGAGAACCCCTCGCCGGCCGAACTGGCCAGCCTGGCCGAGCGCGGCCTGTGCGGCGTGATGGCGACGGGCGGCAGCGCCTATTCGCACGCGGCGATCCTGGCGCGCAGCCTGCATCTGCCGATGCTGTGCAGCGTGCAGGACGCGGAAACCGTGCTCGGCGACGGCGATCTACTGCTGCTGGATGGCGAGGGCGGCTTCGCCATCGCGCACCCGGCCGCGCAGGATCTGGCCACGCTGCGCCAGTGGCAGCGCGCGCAAGCCGCACGCCCGCGCGTCGCGCCAGTGCCGGCCGCACCGGCACGCACCCGCGATCATGAACAGGTCGCGCTGTACGCCAATGCAGAGTTGCCCGGCGAAATCGCCGAAGCGCGCGCGCTGGGCGCGATGGGCGTGGGCCTGTACCGCACCGAGCTGCTGTATCTGCGCCAATCGGCGCTGCCCGGCGAGGAGGAGCAGTACGCCGCGCTGCGCGGGCTGATGCTGGCGCTGGACGGCGCGCCGGCGACACTGCGCACGCTGGACCTGGGCGCCGACAAGGCCATCGGCACCGGACTGGCGATGCCGACCGAAGCCAACCCGGCGCTGGGCGTGCGTGGCGTGCGGCATGCCCTGCGCCATCCGGCAATCCTGCGCACGCAACTGCGCGCCATGCTGCGCGCGGCGCAGCTGGGTCCACTGCGCATCCTGCTGCCGATGGTCACTGTGGCCGAGGAAATTGCCGCGGTGCGCGCGCACGCGGCGGAATGCCTGGCCGAACTGCACGCCGCGGGCGTGCCGGCGCCGGCGGCACTGCCGCCGCTGGGCGCCATGGTCGAAGTGCCGGCCGCCGCGCTGGGCGTGCGCACGCTGCTGCACGAAGCCGATTTCTTGGCCATCGGCAGCAACGATCTGGCGCAGTACGTACTGGCCGCCGACCGCAACCTGGGCACGCTGGCCGGACTCTACGATCCGCGCCACCCGGCGTTGCTGCGGCTGATCGCTTTCGTGACCAGCGCCGCGCGCCGTGCCGGCAAACCGCTGTCGATCTGCGGCGAGATCGCGGGCGACGCCACCGCGCTGCCGCTGCTGCTGGCCGTGGGCATCCGCGAGCTGTCCATGTTGCCGGCGCGCCTGCCGGCAGCGCGCGCGGTGGTGGAAGCGGCGCATTGCGCGCAATTGCGCGCGCACCTGCCGCGACTGCTGCGTGCCGGCTCGCGCGCCGAGATCGAGGCGCTGCTGTGCACGCTGCAGCAGCCGTGAGGCTGCCGACGGCAAGCCATCGGGCGACAACAGCGCGGTACCGATCGCACGGGTGCCGCGGCGGAATCCGCGGATTCAGGCCCTGTTGCGAAGCGCGGACAGCCCTCCCGCAGCGGCCTTTGCGCTGACAGCACGCGGTCATTACGCAACCGTATCCGCAATCTCGCGCGATTTGATCCGGATCAAGTGCCAGCGCCGCGTTGCCGGCGTACTGTGCACCGCTTCGGCTTGCAGCGATGCACAGCAGCGAACCCGGCGCGCGCGGAGTAGTCATCGCCGCTTCCGATTGCAGCGTGCGGCACGCGGGCTGCCGCTACTTGCGGCCCTGCCGGGTTCTACATCCACGCGCCACGGTTGCCGCATGCCCGCTCGGAATCACCCGGAAACAAACGCATGAATGACACGCCAAACGCGAAAGGCAGCAGTACCGGGCCCTACCTCATGGACTCGATCCGCCCGGATGTCCAGACCGATCCGAAGCGCCGGACATTCCTGCTGGCCGGCGCCGGCGTGCTGGGTGCCGGCGCAGTCGGCCTGTTCGCCGACATCCTGATCGACAACATGAACCCGGGCAAGGCGGTGCAGGCGGAAGGCGCACCGATCGAAGTCGACATCAGCCAGATGCAACCCGGCCAACTGCTGCTGGTGGAATGGAAGAAAAAACCGGTGTGGATCCTGCGCCGCGAGCCATGGATGCTGCAGACCCTGGCCGAACCAGGGCTGCTGCGCCGGCTGAAGGATCCGCACAGCAGGCAGAACCAGCAGCCGGATGCGGACTTCGTCAACGGCAACTACCGCGCGCTGCGTCCGGATGTCTTCATCGCCGTCGCGCTGTGCACGCACATGCAGTGCATTCCGGACTATCGCCCGGCGCCGCACACGGTGACGCCGTGGTGGCCCGGCGGCTTCCACTGCGCCTGCCACGGCTCGATGTACGACTTCTCGGCGCGGGTGATCGAAGGCTCGCCGGCGCCGCTGAATATCCCGATTCCCCCGTACTACTGGAAAACCGGCCAGGTGGTGAGCATCGGCGAAATCAACAAGGCGGGCGGCGACAAAAACTGGTCGCCGGACATCTGGTAGCGGCCAGCGGACATTCACGGATACCGACATGACCTCGATCACCGCAGCGCGCGGCACCCGGTGTTTCGTCGCAGCGGCGCTGCTGGGCGTTTTCGCCTCCGGCGCCGTCGCCGCCTCGAGCGATTATCACGGGCTGCCGCCACCGCCCGTCGCGGCGCGGCAGGGCGCGAAACTGACCGCCGTATGCTCGGCTTGCCACGGCGCCACCGGCGTCTCCGTCGCGCCCGCTTATCCGAATCTGGCCGGCCAGCAATACAACTACATCCTCAAGGAGCTCGAGGATTTCCGCAGCGGCAAGCGCACGTCACCGATCATGAGCGGGATGGCCATGACCATCCCGGCCGCACCGGGCAATCGGGACCTCAAGGACATCGCCGCGTATTTTTCGCAGCAGCCGCTGCCGGACACTGTCGCGGCCGCACCTGCGCCGGCAGCGCAGCTGAAGCTGGGTCGGCAGATCTACACGCAGGGTCTGCAAGGACGCGGGGTGCCCGCCTGTGCCGCCTGTCATGGCCTGGGCGGCGGCGGCAACGGCCCCATGGCCATCCCGGCGTTGGCGCTGCAGCACGAGACCTACGTGCTGGCGCAGCTCGAGCTGTTCGCCTCCGGCGCACGCAGCAACGCACCCGGGCACGTCATGCACAGCATCGCCAAGCACATGAACAAAACGCAGCAGACCGCGGTGGCCGCCTACGTTCGGCAGCTCGATCCACGAACCACTCTGGGCATCGGACCCAAGACCTACAGCCAGTACGTGCGCCAGCAGATGGCCGGCCCGGCGCCCCCGACACCGCCGGGTACAACCCATGCGCCGGTTTCCGCGGCGCCTGCGAAGCGGGCTGCCCCGGGACCTGCTGCGGCGGTCTCCAGCACACACATCGAGGCACCGACCGGACGCGCCCAGCCCGGCGCGGCCGATGCCGCCACCCGCAGAGAGTCAGGCCATGACTGAAACGAGTCGATCGCGCACGCTGCGCGTGCTGGACTGGTTCGACCGGCGGCTGCCGCTCACGGCGCTGTGGCGCACCCAGCTCAGCGAATATCCGGCGCCGAAGAACTTCAACGTGTGGTACCTGTTCGGCTCGCTGGCGCTGCTGGTGCTGGTGCTGCAACTGGCCACCGGCCTGTTCCTGGCCATCCACTATCAGCCCAATCCGCAACTGGCCTACTGGTCGGTGCTGCGCACCATCCAGCGCGATTCGCACTGGGGCTGGCTGATCCGCGACATGCACGTCGTCGGAGCTTCGGCTTTCTTCGTGCTGGTCTATCTGCACATGTACCGCGGCATCATGTACGGCTCGTACAAGAAGCCGCGCGAACTGCTGTGGCTGATCGGCATCTTCATCTATCTGGCGCTGGCCGCCGAGGCGTTCCTGGGCTACCTGCTGCCCTGGGGACAGATGTCGTACTGGGGCTCCGCGGTGGTGACCAACTTCGTTACCGCGATTCCGGTGATCGGCAAGCCGATCGCGCAATGGCTGCGCGGCTCGTTCGTGATCGGCCTGCCCACGCTGAACCGGTTTTTCATCTTCCACGTGTTCCTGATGCCGGTGCTGCTGCTGGCGCTGGTGCTGGTGCACATGATCGCGCTGCACCAGGTCGGTTCGAACAACCCGGACGGCGTCGAGATCCACGACAACGTCAACGAGACGGGATGGCCGCGTGATGGCATTCCGTTCCATCCGTACTACACGGTGAAGGATCTGTTCGGGGTCAGCGCGTTCTTCGTGGTCTTCTTCTGGTTCGTGTTCTACCGCCCGGATGGCTGGGGTTTCCTGCTCGACAAGCTGAACTACACACCGGCCAACATCCTGCACACGCCCAGCGACATCCACCCGCTGTGGTTCTTCCTGCCGTTCTACGCGATGCTGCGCGGCGTGCCGGACAAGCTGTACGGCATCCTGGCATTCGCCGGCTCATTCGCGCTGCTGGCCTGCCTGCCGCTGCTGGACCGCAATCCGGTGCGCTCGATCCGCTACCGCTCGCCGCTATACAAGCTCAATATCCTGGCCATGCCGCTGTCGTTCCTGTGGCTGGGCTACATCGCCCATGGCTTTGCCACCGAACACAACATGGTCTACGGCCTGCACGTGACGGAAATCTTCTACGCCACGTTCCTGGTACTGCCGTTTTTCAACAAGCCGCGCTCGCCGCGGGCCACCTTGACCTGGCTGATCCTCGCCGAGGCCGTGGTCTGGATGATCGACGTCTGGATGTATTCCATCCACGCCCATGGCTGGGGCCTGATGCTGCTGACCGACTGGATCCCGTCGCTGTACCTGCTGCTGCTGTTCGGCATGGCCCTGCTGCGACCCGCGTGGACCCGCGACGCCGCGTCTTTGCCGGAGCGGCTGACCGCCGGCGGAATTTTCCACTGAATCCACCGCATCGATGCCCGCCGCGATCCCGGTCGCGCAACCAGGGCATCGATGCGGACGGTCCTGAGACGAGTTGGGGTCGTACCATGAAACTGTCATTGACGAGCGTGCTGCAACGGTGGACCAGACTCGGCGCGATGCTGCTGCTGACCGCGCTGGCGGGCAGCGCCTGGGCATCGGTGCAGACCACGCAGCCGCCGCTGCGCCCGATCACGATCGACCTGCATGACCAGGCGGCTTTGCGCACGGGCGCCCTGTACACCCTGCACATGTGCGTCGCCTGCCACGGCATCCAGGGCGCGCGTTACAGCGAACTGCCGCCGGTGCTCGGACTCAGCAAAGAAGACTTCCTCAAATACATTTCGACCAACGGCCGGCACTACCACGACACCATTACCAGCAACATGTCCGAAGCCCTGATGATGAAGTTCGTGGACATGGCGCCGCCCGATCTCACCGAGATCGCCCACCGGCGCTCGCCGGCCTGGCTGTACACGTACCTGACCTCGTTCTATGCCGACCCCGCGCGCCCGACCGGCGCCAACAACGTGGTGTTCTACAACGTCAGCATGCCGGACGTGTTCGCGACGATGCAGGGCCTGCAAAAACCCGTCATGGTCGACGGCCTGCGCTTCGGCAGTCCGGCCAAAATCGCGGTGGGCGTGCAGCCGCTGACCGCCGGCACGATGTCGCGCGCGCAATTCGACCAGACGGCGAAGGACATCGTCACGTTCCTGTACGCGGTGGCGCACCCGCACCAGCAGGAGCGCATGCGGCTGGGGCCATGGATCATCGGCCTGTTCGTGATGCTCTCGGTGCTGACCTATCTGATCTACAGGCTGTACTGGGCACGGGTCATCACCGGCAAGCAACGCTGGTGGCGGATCCGATGAGCACGGCGGCCACGATGCCGGTGCCGGCCGGCGCGCACGCGCAAACCGCCAGCCTGCGCCTCTCCAGAAACGCCTACTTGGCCCTGGCGCTGGGCTCGGTCCTGTATGTGTTCGCGATCTGGTACGAGGTCTACGTGGACACCAGGGCGGTGACCGAATCGGAACCGGATGCTTTCCTGCAGAGCCACCGCCAGTGGCGCCTGCGCACGGCGTTCCTGTTCCTGCTGTGGACGATACTGGCCGGGTTCTGCGTACCTTTCGGATTCGGCGCAGCTGTTTTCATCCCGGCGTACGGATGGTTTCTTTACCGCCTCTCCAAAGGGCTCATCCGGTTCCACCGGCGCGGGGTGATCTGACCGGCCGCGCTCCCGCACGCCGTGGCGCGGACCGCGTCGGGTTGTTCGATGCGTCCGACGCGCGCCTGCGCGTTGCGCGGACTGGCGGCAATGGGCGGATCGGCGTGCGCCCGTCGCCGACCACCGAATGGCCGATCCCCCCCCGACCGAGAGTAGTGATCATGAATGATCCCGGCCAAGCCGTTCCGGCGTATTCCGACTTGCTGTCCTACGCGCCGCGCGCCGATCTGCTGGCCGGCCGCGTGCTTCTGGTGACCGGCGCGGCCGATGGCATCGGGCGCGCCGTGGCAATGACCTACGCCCGGCATGGCGCGCGACTGGTTCTGCTGGACTGGAACCGCAAGGGACTGGTGGCGCTGCAGCGCGAACTGGGCGAAGCGGGGCATGCCGAGCCGCTGCTGTGTCCGGCGGACCTGTCGGGCATCACCGTGGCCGGGGTGCGCAAGATCGTCGACGGCATCGCGACCCGCTGCGGCGTCCTCGATGGCCTGCTCAACAATGCCGGCTGGATCGGCGCCCTGGCGCCGTTCGAGCACTATGCGCCCAATACCTGGCTGAAGGTGATGAACATCAACCTGGCGGCGCCTTTCTTTCTCACGCAATGGTGCATGCCGCTGCTGCGGAAGTCGCCTGACCCGGCGCTCGGGTTCTCTCTGCACGCGACGGCGCACGCATTCTGGGGTGGCTTCGCCATGGCCAAGGCGGCGCAGGAAGCGCTGCTGCACGTCCTCGCCGAGGAGTACCACCTGCAGGGCGCCGCCGCGGTGCGCGTGTTCGGCATCGATCCGGGACCGGTGCTGACGGCGGGGCGGCGCCAGCATTTCCCCGGCGAGGCGCCGGGCGCACATCCGGCCGCCGAGGACGTCACCGGCCCCTATCTATACGCCATGGGCCCGGATGCGGTGCGCAGCAGTCCGCTGCTGCTGCGTTCGCGCGGCGCCGTGTGAGCCGGTGACGCGCCGGGGCGATCAGCGCGCGCGACGGCGCGCTGGACCCGTCGCGCCATCGGCCGCGGCGTTGGGCGGCGCGGCGAGTGCGGTGTCCAGCAGCGCCTGCAGCAGCGCGCTGCGATAGCGTCCGCGCGCCAGCACCAGCGAGAGCTGGCGCTGCAGATCCAGAAACGGCGTGGGCAGGATTTCCAGCTCGCCGGCGGCCAGTTCGGCGCGCACCGCCACGCGCGGCAGGCAGGCGATGCCGAGGCCGGCCAGCACCGCCTGCTTGATCGCCTCGCTGTTGCTCAGTTCGAGCACGGTGATGCCCGGAGGCAGACGCGTCAGCTCGCGCTCGACCTGCGCGCGCGTGGCCGAGCCGTGCTCGCGCAGGATCCAGCACGCGCCGGCGAAATCCGCGGGCCGCAGCCGTCGCCGCTGCGTCAGCGGGTGCCCGGGTCGCGCGCACACCGCCAGCGCGTCGTCGCGCCAGGGCAGCACTTCGAGTCCGGTGCGCGCGGCCGGCCCCTCGACGCAGCCGACATCCAGCGCGTAATCGAGCACGCGCTCCAGCACGGTGTCGGTGTTGTCCACCCCGAGCCGTACCGAGGCCCGCGGATGCCGGGCGGTGAAACCGCCCAGCAGTTCGCCCACACGGTAGCTGCCCACGGTGTTGCTGGCGCCGATACGCAGCTCGCCCAGCAGTTCGTCCGGCCCGGCGGCGGCGCTGCGCTCCAGCGCCTGCAGACGCGCCAGCACCTCGCGCGCCTGCGGCAGCAGCGTGCGTCCGCGCGCGTTGAGATGCAGGCGCTGGCGCGCGCGGTCGAACAGCGCCACGCCGATGCGCCGCTCCATGCCGGCCAGCGCCATGCTGGCGGCGGGCTGCGTCAGATGCAGTTGTTCGGCGGCGGCGCGCACGCTACCCAGCGCGGCCACCGCAACGAACACTTCGAGCTGGCGCGGACTGATGCCGATCATGCGCGCAGCTTAGCCGCTGGCGCGCCCGCGCCCCATACTTGCCGCTTCGGACTCCCGATCCCGGTCCCGGTCCTAAGCGATCTTCTTGTAGCGCACGCGGTGCGGCTGCGCAGCGTCCTCGCCCAGGCGGCGCTTCTTGTCGGCCTCGTATTCCTGGTAATTGCCGGCGAAGAACTCCAGGTGCGAGTCGCCTTCGAATGCCAGGATGTGGGTGGCGATGCGGTCCAGGAACCAGCGGTCGTGCGAAACCACGACGGCGCAGCCGGGGAACTCCAGCAGCGCCTCCTCCAGCGCGCGCAGGGTTTCCACGTCGAGGTCGTTGGAGGGCTCGTCCAGCAGCAGCACGTTGCCGCCGCTCATCAGCGTCTTGGCCAGGTGCAGGCGGCCGCGCTCGCCGCCGGAGAGCTGGCCCACCAGCTTCTGCTGGTCGGCGCCCTTGAAGTTGAAGCGGCCGAGGTACGCGCGCGAGGGCGTCTCGTAGCGGCCCACGGTGATGATGTCGGCGCCGCCGGAGATCTCCTGCCACGCGGTCTTGCTGCCGTCCAGCGCGTCGCGCGACTGGTCCACGAAGGCCAGCTTCACCGTCGGACCGATCACCAGATCGCCGGCATCGGGCCGGTCCTGGCCCATGATCATGCGCATCAGCGTGGACTTGCCGGCGCCGTTGGGGCCGATCACGCCGACGATCGCGCCGGGCGGAATGCGGGCGCTGAAATCATCGATCAGCAAGTTGCCGCCCTGGCTCTTGCGCAGGTTTCTGAACTCGATCACCAGATCGCCCAGACGCTCGCCGGGCGGGATGTAGATCTCGTTGGTCTCGTTGCGCTTCTGGTACTCGACCGAGTTCAGTTCCTCGAAGCGGCTGAGGCGCGCCTTGCCCTTGGACTGGCGGCCCTTGCTGCCCTGGCGCACCCATTCCAGCTCGCGCTCGATGGCGCGCTGGCGTGCCTTTTCGCCCGCCTCTTCCTGCTTCAGGCGCTGGTCCTTCTGCTCCAGCCACGAGCTGTAATTGCCTTTCCACGGAATGCCGCGTCCGCGGTCCAACTCGAGAATCCACTCGGCGGCATTGTCCAGGAAGTAGCGGTCGTGGGTCACCGCCACCACGGTGCCCGGGAAGTTCTGCAGGAAGTGCTCCAGCCACTCCACCGACTCGGCGTCGAGATGGTTGGTGGGCTCGTCGAGCAGCAGCATGTCGGGCTTGCTCAGCAGCAGGCGGCACAACGCCACGCGGCGCTTCTCGCCGCCGGACAGCGCGCCGATCCGGGCGTCCCAGGGCGGTAGGCGCAGCGCGTCGGCGGCGATCTCCAGCTGACGCTCCAGCGTGTGCGCGTCGCCGGCGGCCAGGACCGCCTCCAGGCGCGCCTGCTCGGCGGCCAGCTTGTCGAAGTCGGCGCCCTCCTCGGCGTAGGCGGCATACACGGCGTCGAGCTGTTGCTGAGCGTCGAGGATTTCGGACAGGCCTTCCTCGACGATCCCGCGCACGGTCTTGCCCGCGTCGAGCTGCGGTTCCTGCGGCAGGTAGCCGATCTTGATGCCCGGCTGCGGGCGCGCCTCGCCGTTGAACTCGGTATCGACGCCGGCCATGATGCGCAGCACCGTCGACTTGCCCGCGCCGTTCAAGCCCAACAGGCCGATCTTGGCGCCCGGGAAAAAGCTCAGCGAGATGTCCTTGATGATCTCGCGCTTGGGCGGAACGATCTTGCTGACGCCGATCATGGTGTAGATGTACTGCATGGAATCTCCGGGATAACGGCAATGCCGCGCCCACACGGCAGGCGGCGGGTGGAATCGGGATGGCGCCGGCTGCTGCAGCGACGCCATGCCGCTGCGCGTGGCGCCTCGAAGCAGTCGTCGCGCCCCAGCGAAGAAGGTAGCGGGCATCCAGTGCCCTGGCGTCAACGGAATTCCCGCGTGCGCGGGCATGACCGGAATCCGTTCAAGACACTGGGCACGGCTGGAGCGCGCCGCGACGGCGGCACGCGATTATCCCCGAGCACGCCGCGCGGCGCCAGCGTCGCTATGCGCAAACCCGCGTCTCCATTAAACTTTTGCGCCGATACGGCGCCGCGCGCCTACCCCGCATCCGAGGCCACCATGTTCCCCAGCAGCACGCACATCGCCGGCTACGACGACGAACTGGCGCGCGCCATCGCCGCCGAGCGCCAGCGCCAGGAAGACCACGTCGAGCTGATCGCCTCGGAAAACTACGCCAGCCCGCGCGTGCTCGAGGCGCAGGGCAGCGTGCTGACCAACAAGTACGCCGAGGGTTATCCGGGCAAGCGCTACTACGGCGGCTGCGAGTACGTGGACATCGCCGAGCGCCTGGCCATCGAACGCGTCAAGGCGCTGTTTGACTGCGACTACGCCAACGTGCAGCCGCATTCGGGTTCGCAGGCCAACGCGGCGGTGTACTTCGCGCTGCTCGAGCCGGGCGACACCATCCTCGGCATGAGCCTGGCGCACGGCGGGCACCTGACCCACGGCGCCAAGGTGAACTTTTCCGGCAAGTTGTTCAACGCCGTGCAGTACGGCGTGGATGCCGATGGTCGGATCGACTACACCGAGATCGAGCGCCTGGCACGCGAGCACAAGCCGCGGATGATCGTTGCCGGCTTCAGCGCGTATTCGCAGGTGATGGACTGGGCGCGCTTCCGCGCCATCGCCGAGGCGGCGGGTGCGTATCTGTTCGTGGACATGGCGCACGTCGCCGGCCTGGTCGCCGCCGGCGTGTACCCCAGCCCGCTGCCGCATGCACACGTGGTCACCAGCACCACGCACAAGACCCTGCGCGGACCGCGCGGCGGCATCATCCTGGCCAAGGGCGCCGACGCGGACCTGCAGAAGAAACTGCAGTCGATGATCTTCCCCGGTACCCAGGGCGGTCCGCTGATGCACGTGATCGCGGCCAAGGCGGTGGCCTTCAAGGAGGCCCTGGAGCCCGGCTTCACCCTCTACCAGCAGCAGGTGGTCAAGAACGCCAAGGCCATGGCCGCGACGCTGCAGCGACGCGGCTACCGGATCGTCTCCGGCGGCACCGAGAACCACCTGATGTTGATCGACCTGATCGGCCGCGAGGTCACCGGCAAGGACGCCGAGACGGCCCTGGGCAAGGCGCACATCACCGTCAACAAGAACGCCGTGCCGGGCGATCCGCGCTCGCCGTTCATCACCTCCGGCCTGCGCATCGGCACCCCGGCGGTGACCACTCGCGGCTATCGCGAGGCCGACTGCGGCGCGCTGGCCGGCTGGATTGCCGATGTGCTCGACGCCCCCGCCGATGAAGCCGTCATCGCCGGCGTGCGCAGCAAGGTCACCGAACAGTGCCGCGCGTTTCCGGTGTATGGCTGAGATGAAGCCGGGACTCGGCAGAGCCCCGCACCGGGGCCGTCTTGACTATTGCGCGCCGACCGGTTTCCCGCACCGTCCGCACGGGGAGATCCGTGCACGCCGCGGACTTTTTCCGAATCCCGAGTTCCGAGTCCCGAGTTCCGTGTCCCGGCTCAACTGATGCACTGCCCCTTCTGCCAGCACGACGATACCCGCGTGATCGATTCGCGCGTTTCCGAGGACGGCAGCAGCATCCGTCGCCGCCGCGAGTGCCCGGCCTGCGGCGAGCGTTTCAATACCTTCGAAACCGCCGAGATCCGCCTGCCGGCGGTGATCAAGAGCGACGGCCGGCGCGAACCGTTCGACGAGCGCAAGCTACGCGTCAGCTTCGAGCGCGCGCTGCAGAAACGCGCGGTCGGCCCCGAGGCCATCGACACCGCGGTGCGCGCTGTGCTGCACGGTCTGCGCATGGGCGGCGAACGCGAAGTGCCCTCGCTGCAGGTGGGCGAGCTGGTCATGGGCGAACTGAAAAAACTCGATCAAGTCGCCTACGTGCGTTTCGCTTCGGTGTACCGGCGCTTCGAGGACGTGCAGGCGTTCCGCGAGGAAATCGAGCGCCTGGAGCGCGACCTGCCCGTGCTCGAGGGTCTGCAACTGCCCCTGTTGCAACCCGCAGCCGCAGGCAAGCCGGACAAGTCCGGCAAGCGCTGAACATGAGCGCCTTCAGCGCCGTTGACCACGCGCACATGGCCGAAGCGCTGCGTCTGGCGCAATGCGGCCTGTACACCACGCAGCCCAATCCGCGCGTCGGCTGCGTGATCGCGCGCGGCGCCGAACGGGTGGGTGAAGGCTTCCACGCGCGCGCCGGCGCACCGCACGCCGAGGTGCACGCGCTGCGCGCCTGCGGCGAACGCGCGCGCGGCGCCACCGCCTACGTGACGCTGGAACCCTGCGCGCATCATGGGCGCACGCCGCCCTGCGCCGATGCGCTGGTGCAAGCCGGTGTGGCGCGCGTGGTGGTCGCGTGCAGCGACCCGTTTCCGCGGGTGGCCGGCGCCGGCATCGCACGCCTGCGCGATGCCGGCATCACGGTCGACGCAGGCCTGATGCAGGACGCCGCGCGCGAGTTGAACCGCGGCTTCTTCAGCCGCATCGAGCGCGGCCGCCCGTGGCTGCGCCTGAAACTGGCCATGAGTCTGGATGGTCGCACCGCGCTGGCCGACGGCCGCTCGCTATGGATCACCGGCGAGGCGGCGCGCCTGGACGCGGCGCGCTGGCGCGCGCGCAGCTCGGCCATCCTCACCGGCGCCGGCACCGCGCGCACCGACGACCCGCACCTGACCGTGCGCCTCGATCCCCGCGCATCGCACGGGGATGGCGGGAACATCGACCACCTCACCCCCCGGGAGCGGAGCAGGGGTGAGGGCACGCCTCTTGCGCAGCGCCGCGAATCAGCCGAATCCCCATCTCCGACCCTTCCCCCGCATGAAGAAGGGAGCCCGGCCACGGCCTTCGTGCCGCCGCTGCGCGTACTGCTGGACACGCGCCTCGATGCCTTGCATGCGTCCGCGCACCTGCTCGACGCCGCGGCGCGCACCCTGATTCTGCACGCGCCCGGCGCCACGCCCGCGCACGCCGCCTATGCGCGTGCCGAATGCGTGGCGCTGCCGCTGCGCGACGGCAGACTCGATCTGCACGCCACGCTGGCCCTGCTCGCCGCGCGCGGCTGCAACGAGGTGCAGGTGGAGGCCGGTGCCGCGCTGGCCGGCGCGCTGCTGCACGCCGGCCTGGTCGACGAATTGCTGCTGTACATCGCGCCGGTGCTGCTTGGCGACAGCGCGCGCCCGCTGCTGCACCTGCCCACGCTCGCCGACATGGCCGCGCGCTGGCAACTGCGCACGCTGGATCAGCGCATGCTCGGCGAGGACATGCGCCTGCTGCTGCGCCCCACCTGAGGAAGCCCCATGTTCACCGGCATCATCCAGTCCGTCGGCCGCGTGGCCGGCATCGAAGCGCGCGGCGGCGACCTGCGTCTGCGCATCGACTGCGGCGCGCTCGACCTCGGCGGCGTCGCGCCCGGCGACAGCATCGCCGTCAGCGGCGTGTGCCTGACCGCGATCGAGCTGGACGCGCACAGTTTCGCGGCCGATGTGTCGCGCGAAACGCTGGCCTGCACCACGCTGGGCGCACTGCAGGTCGACGCATACGTCAATCTTGAAAAGGCCCTGCGCGTGGGCGATGCGCTGGGCGGGCATCTGGTGGCCGGCCACGTCGACGGCGTCGGCCACGTGCTGGATGTGCGCGCGGACGCGCGCTCGCAGCGCTGGCGCTTTCGCGCGCCCGCCGAACTGGCGCGCTACATCGCCAGCAAGGGCTCGATCTGCATCGATGGCGTCAGCCTCACCGTCAACGAGGTGGACGGCACCGTGTTCGGCGTTAACCTGATTCCGCATACCGTGGCGCAGACCTGCTTCGGCCGGCGCACGGCGGGCGCTGCGGTCAATCTGGAGGTCGATCTGCTGGCGCGCTACGTCGAGCGCATGCTGGGCGCGCGCCCGGGCTGAACCGGTTACGACGGACGTCCACCCTCCTCCGCATCAGTCGCGGCGCGACCAGCGCAGCCAGCCCAGGTGGCGGTGCGCCACGCTGGTCTCCTCGATGCGGCGGCCGTGCGCGGCGAGAATGTCGCCACGGGTCAGCATGCCGACCACCCGCTGCGGATCGGCGACATCCACCACCACCAGCCGGCCGATGCCGGCCAGCACCATGTGATCGGCGGCCTCGCGCAGGCTGTGTTCGCCGTGCACCACCCACGGCGCGCGCCGGATCAGTGTCGCCAGCGGCGCGTCGGGCGCATGCGCGGCATCGAGCAGATCGCGGCGCGTCAGCACGCCGCGCAGCCGGCCGGACTCGTCCAGCACCGGATAACCCTGGTGTTGCGCTGCCGCCGCGCCGGAAGCCATCCACGCGCGCGCTTCGGCCAGTGTCTGGGCGGCGCGCAGCGTGACCGCCGGCGCGCTCATCGCGGCGCGCACCGGCACCTGCTCGAGGTAATCGGCGCTGTAGTCGGCGGGCACGCGCACGCCGCGGCGGTCGATTTTCTCGGTCATGATGGTGGTGCGCATCAGCAGGCCGGAGACCAGGTACGCCGCCATGCAGCCGCCCAGCAGCGGCAGCAGGCCGTGCGGCTGCGCGGTGGTCTCGAAGGCGAACACCACCGAGGTGAGCACGGCACGCGAGGCGCCGGCGAACAACGCCGCCATGCCCACCAGCGCGGCCAGGCGCGGGTCCAGGCCCAGCGCCGGCCAGGCGTGCGCCAGCAGCAGGCCGGTCGCGCCGCCCAGCGCACCGCCGATGGTGAACAGCGGCGCCAGCGTGCCGCCCGAGGTGCCGCTGCCCAGCGCGATCACCCACGACAGGAACTTCAGCGCGCACAGCGCCAGCAGCGCGGCCAGGCCGATCCTCCCGGCCACGATCGCCGCGATGTTGCCGTAGCCCACGCCCAAGGTCAGCGGCGCGAACCAGCCGATCACGCCCACCGCCACGCCGCCCAGCGCCGGCCACCACATCCAGTGCAGCGGCAGCCGCTCGAACTGATCCTCGACCCAATAGGCGGCGCGCGTCACGCCCACGCTCAGCAGACCCAGCAGCAGGCCCAGCACCGCGCATGCCGCGATGGCCGCCGCACCCGGTATGACCAGATGCGCGAGCGGGAACATCGGCGCGCCGCCTTGCAGCCGGAAGCGCAACGCGGTAGCCGCCACCACGGCGAAAGCGACCGGAATCAGCGAACGCGCGCGACGCTCGAACAGCAGCAGCTCGATGGCCAGCAGCACCGCCGCCAGCGGCGCCGCGAACACCGCCGCCATGCCGGCTGCGGCGCCCGCGGCCAGCAGCGTCTTGCGCTCATCGGCGGTGACCTGCACCAGTTGGCCGAGCAGCGAGCCCAGCGCGCCGCCGGTGGCGATGATCGGCCCCTCGGCGCCGAACGGCCCGCCGGTGCCGATGACGATGGCCGAAGACACCGGCTTCAGCCACACCAGCCGCGGCGGAATGCGGCTCTGGTTGAGCAGCACCTGCTCCATCGCCTCGGGGATGCCGTGGCCGCGGATGGCGCGCGAGCCGTAGCGCGCCATCACGCCCGCGATCAGCCCGCCGATCACCGGCACCGCGATCACCCAGGCGCCCAGATGATTGCCGGACGGACTGACGAAACTGTCGGCGACGCGCCCGTAGAACGCCAGATTGGTGATCAGGCCGATCAGCAGGGTCAGCGCGCGCGCGATCAGCGCCGCGGCCAGGCCGATCAGCAGCGCCAGCAGGCCGATCCACAGCACGCGCCGCGTCGGTGGGCGAAAGCTGCGCGGCATGCGCGCCGCGTCCGAGCCGGATGCCGAGGACGGCGCGACGGGGCTGGGCTGCGTGCCGCCGTCGATCGATGCGGACTGCGTCATGCGGGTGTTCCGGTTGCGGCGAAGCGCGCGAGGCTACGCGGATCGAGGCCGGGTGGCTGGCTGGAAAATGAACGCCGTGCAGAACCCACGCACCGCGCGCGGGATCACGCATTCAACGCTTGACGCTCCCCAGCAGCAGACCCTGGATGTAATAACGCTGCAGCAGCAGGAACAGCAGCAGCACCGGCAGCACCGTGACCAGCGCGCCGGCCATCAGCATCTCGACGTTCTGATTGTGCTCGCGCGCCAGCGAGGCCAGCGCGATGGGCAGCGTGTAGTGGCCGCTGCCGGTAAGCACGATCAGCGGCCACATGAAGTCGTTCCAGGCGGTGAGGAACGTGAGGATGGTCAAGGTCAGAATGATGGGCTTGAGCAGCGGCAGCACCACGCGCAGGAAGATGCGCAGCTCGCCGGCACCGTCGATGCGCGCGGCCTCGAGCAGTTCGTCGGGAATGGCGCGCGCGTACTGACGCACCAGGTAGATGCCGAAGATGCTGGCCAGCGCGGGCAGGATCACGCCGGCGTAGCTGTCGACGATATGCAGTTCGCGGGCCAGCAGGAACAGCGGCATCATCGCCACCTGCGCCGGAATCACCAGCGCGGCCAGCAGCAGGCCGAACACGCGCTCGCGCCCGGCGAAGCGCAGCTTGGCGAAAGCGTAGCCGGCCAGCAGGTTGCACAGCAGCGAACCCGCGGTGATGCCGCCCGACACCAGCAGGCTATTGAGCAGGTAACGGCCGAGATCGGCGCCCACGAACAGCGCGCGGTAATTGGCCAGCGTCGCGTGCACCGGCCATAGCGGCGGCGGAAAGCTGCTGGCCGAGCCCGCCGGCATCAGCGACACCGACAGCATCCACAGCAGCGGGAACAGGGTGACGCCGGCCAGCAGCGCCAGCAGGCCGTTGATGCTCCACGCGGCGGCGCGCGCGGCGTTCATACCCAGCCCTTGCGGCGGCCCAGCCGCACCAGCACCCAGGTCGCCGCCAGGCTGAACACGAACAGCACGAAGGCGATCGCCGAGGCCAGGCCCAGATTCCACCAGTCGAAACCCTGGTTGTACATCAGGTACAGCACCGACAGCGTGCTCTGCAGCGGTCCGCCCTCGGTGATCACGTAGGGCTCGGCGAACAATTGGAAATAGCCCACCATGGTCAGCAGGCCCACCGTCATCAGCGTCGGCCCCAGCATCGGCAGCGTGATGTGGCGCAGCTGCCGCCAGGCGCCGGCGCCGTCCAGGCGCGCGGCCTCGTAAAGCTCCCCGGGAATGGCCTGCAGCCCGGCCAGCACGATGATCATCGCGTAGCCGAAGTTCTTCCACACCGCGAACAGGATGATGGTGGGCATCGCCAGATGCGGGTTGCCCAGCCAGTCGAGCGGGTGGATGCCGAGCGCGCCCAGCGCGTAATTGACGACACCGTAACGCTGCTGGAACAGGTATTTCCAGATCACCGCCACCGCGACCAGATTGGTCACCACCGGCGTGAACAGCGCGACGCGGAAAAACCCTTTCCAGCGCGCCAGCCGCGAGTGCACCAGCAGCGCCGCGCCCAGCGCGGCGGCGACCGACAGCGGCACGCCCACCGCCACGAAGTACAGCGTGTTGCCCAGCGCCTTCCAGAACAGGCCCATGCGCAGCACGACCAGGTAATTGGCCAGCCCGACGAAGCGCAGATTCTTCAGGCTGGCCAGGGCATAGATGTCGAAGTCGGTGAAGCTGAGGCCCAGCGCCGCCAGCACCGGCAGCAGGAAGAACACCGCGATCACGATCAGCGCCGGTGCGGCGAACATCCATCCAGCCAGCGCCTGGCGGGATTTCACGGCAACCTCCCGTGCGCCAGCATCCAGCGGCGCTTGGCGAGGATGGCGTCGGTCTTGCGGTCCATCAGCGCGGTGGCCTGGGTCACGTCGAGCTCGCCCCAGGCGGCGCGCGCGGCGATGGTCTGCATCTCGCGCACGATCTGCTCGTATTCGGCGATGCGCGGCACCGCGCGCGCGCGTTCGAGCTGCGCGCGGAACGCCGCGGCGTAGGGGTCGCGCGCGATGTCCGGCCGCGCCCAGCTGGCGCGGCGCGGCGGCAGGTCGCCGGTCAGCCGGTGGAAGGCGTCCTGTACCGAGGGCCGCGACAGGTATTCGATCAGCTGCCAGGCTGCCGCCCGGTGCCTGCTGTTGCGGAAGATCACCAGACTGGCGCCGCCGGCGATGCCGGAGTTGCTGGCAGCACCCGTGGGCCCGGGCAGCGGCGCGGTGGCCCAGTCGTTCTGGACCGCGGCCGGCATGAGCGTCGCGAACTCCTGGATCATCCACGGGCCGGAGACATAGAACGCGTAGTGCCCGCGCGCGAATTCGATGGGTACGCTGGCGACCTGGGTGTTGTCGATGCGCGGTGCGTAACCATCGCGGAAGAAACTCAGATAAAAGCGCAGCGCCGCCTGGAACTGCGGCGTCTGGAAATTGCCGTAGCGGTCACCGTCCCTGAGAAACGAGCCGGGCTGTTCCAGCGACAACGACACCAGTTGCTCGAACTCGTTGAGCGGCAGCAGCGCCGCCCAGTCGCCGGGACGGGCGTGCGCCTTCAGTGCGGCCAGCATGCGCGCCCAGCCGGCCCAACTGCGCGGCGGATGATCGAAACCCGCCGCGGCGAGGATGTCCTTGCGGTAGAAGATCAGGCGCGTATCCACGTACCACGGCACGCCGTAGGCCTTGCCGCCGACCACGTTGCTCTTCCAGATACCGGGAAAGTAGTCGCTGGGCGTAACGATGTGCGAAGCGGCGATGTAGCCGTCCAGCGGCACGATGGCGCGCAATGCGGCCATCTCCGGAATCCAGGTATTGCCCATCTGCGCGATGTCGGGCGTGGTGCCCCCGGCATAGGCGGTGAGCAGCTTGGCGTGCGCCGCGGTCCACGGCAGCTGCTGCACCTCGACGCGGATGTGCGGATGCTCGCGCTCGAAACCCCGCACCAGCCGCGCGGCCATCCGCCCTTCCTGACCCATGGCCCAGAAGTGCAGCACGACGATGCGTCCACCCGGCGCTGCGCGCGTGCAGCCGCCGGCCAGGGCCGTCAGCAGCACCAGCAGTACCGGCAACAGACGGCGGGATCGCATCGCCTGTCTTTACTGCATGGCCGGTCTGCCGTCCAGCCAGCCGCCGGTGAAGCCGGCGCGCTGCAGGCCGCGGCGGATGTACGGATTCCTGCGCATCACCCGCCAGACGAAGCCGGAGCGGTAGTTCTCGATCATCAGCAGGATCGGCCCCTGGTCGATGCCCAGGCGCTCGCTGTCCACCCAGCCCACGCCGGGCACCACTTTGCCGCTGCGCAGCAGCGCGCCGGTAAGGTGGAAGCTGGGATTGAACGCATCGACGTAACCGTAAGGCCCGTAAATAGCCGAACCGTAGCGGGCCTGCATGGCCTCGATCATCGGGATGACGATGTGCGGGGCGAAGGCGATCGAACCCAGTGCCGCGGTCGGCGCGATGGTGCCGTCGTCCCGCGTTCCGCGGAGGCCGGCGCCGCGCGCGGCATAGCTGAAGAAGATCCGCTTGCGGCCGCCCTGGTCCAGGACGAAGTCGCCCGGCCCGTCGCACGCGGTCAGGCCCCACAGATCCTTGCCGTAGCCGGTCCAGTGCATGGGGTTGGCGATGGCGTAGTCGCGCTGCGATTCGGTGGCGCGGCGCCCGTTGATGAAATAGTCGATGCCCTTGCCGCGCATGTAGGCGTCCTGGATGCCGCGGAAGTCGATCCACGACTCCGAGTACTGATGCCCGAACAGCGGCGCGAAACTGAGCTGCTCGCGACCGTAGTAATCACCCCAGAATCGCGGATAGGTGGCCGTCCATGCGCTCCAGGCATTTTTTTGCACCGGATGCGTGGGCGAGCCCAGCGCCTCGATGTACAGGATCATGCCCTCGTTGTAGCCCTGCCAGTTGGCCTTGATGAAGCCGTGCTCCGGTGTCCAGCCCATGCTGATCAGCGGCGCGTCCACCTGCATCCAGGGCCAGTCCACGCGTTCGTACAGGGTCCTCGCCAGTTCGCGGATCCTGCGTTCCCGCGGCGTATCGCGATCGAAATAGCTCATGTCGAACAGCACGCCGCCCATCAGCAGCGCAGTGTCGATGGTCGAAAGCTCGATGCCCGGCCAGCGCCGACCCGTGCGCATGTCGAGGAAGTGGTAGTAGAAGCCCTTGTAGCCGGTCACGCCCGCCGCGGCGGAGCCCTGCGGCGCAGCACTGAAGAACTCCAGCGTCGCCAGCGTGCGCTGTGCCGCCTGCGCGCGCGTAATCCAGCCGCGCTCGACGCCGATGGGGTAGGCGGTCAGCGCGAAGCCCACCGCGGCGATGCTGGAAAACGACGGCCCCGGATAGTGATCCGGCGCCAGTCCGTTGTCGGGATTGGTGGTGTCCCAGAAAAAATCGAAGGTGCGCTTTTCGATCTGCGCGATCAGCGGCGGCACGGCGTGCTCCACCGGCAACGCCGGTATGGCGGCCGCGGCAGGTCTCGTCTGCGCATGTGAGACGGTCGGCAGCACCGTCAGCAAAGCGGTGCACAGCAGCAGCAACAAGGATTTGGGCATCGCAACCTCGGACGGGATTAAAAAAACGCGCGCCGCCTTGCCAGCCGGCGCGCGCAATCACGCACACGCACACGCACAAGCCACGTCCGTCCTGGTCGTGGGAAACAATCGCCCTGCTGCCCGGCACAGCGGCGCCCGTCGCCGGTTTCGACCCCGCGCGGCGGCGCCCATGCCGGCCATCAGGCCACGACCGCGCAGCGGCGGTCGATGAAGGTCTGGTGCGGCGGCATTATCTCGACGCAACTATCGATCACCTGCGCCACGCCCCCCACCAATTGCGTCAGCTCGGCATCGCTGATCTGGTCCACGAGCGGATGGTAGCCACGGGGCATCAGATTCTGCCCGATCATCACCTGCACCCAACTCAGTTCGGCGAACATCTCGTTGCATTCGTAAAAGACCAGCCCACTGTCCATGAACAGCCGGATCCGGTGGGCCAGATGCTGCGGAATCTCCATGCGGGCGCACTCGCGCCACAAAGGCGTGTCGTCGCGCTGGATGGCGTGATAGTGCAGGATCAGGAAATCGCGGATGCGCTCGATCTCGAAGGCGAGTTGCGCGTTGTACTCGTCCCGCACTACAGGGCTGAAATCGTTCCATGGCATCACCGCCAGCAGACGCGCGATGCCGGACTGGATCAGGAAGATACTGGTGGACTCCAGCGGTTCCAGAAAGCCGCTGGCCAGTCCCAGCGCAACCACGTTGCGGTTCCAGAACTTGCGCCGCCGGCCCGGCGTGAATCGCAGCAGGCGCGGCTCGCCGAGCGGCGCGCCGTCAAGGCTGGCACGCAGCTTCGCAGTGGCCTCGTCGTCGCTGATGTGCCGGCTGGAATAGACATAGCCGTTTCCGGTGCGGTTCTGCAGCGGAATGCGCCATTGCCAGCCCGCAGCGCGCGCGCTGACGCGTGTGTAGGGCGTCGGTGGTCCCACCTTGGCGCAACCCATGGCCACCGCGCGGTCGCAGAACAGCCAGCGGGTGTAGTCCTCGTAACCGGTGTGCAGCGCCTGCTCGATGAGCAGGCCGCGGAAGCCGGAACAGTCCACGAACAGGTCGCCTTCGATGCGCGTGCCGTTCTCCAACTGCACTGCGGTCACATCGCCGCGCTCGGGGTGCAGGTGGACATGCGCGATCTTGCCTTCGGTGCGGCGCACGCCACGCTGCTCGGCATAGCCGCGCAGGTAGCGCGCGTACAGGCCGGCATCGAAGTGGTAGGCGTAGTGGATGTCGGCCAACGGCGAGTTGGCCGGCGCATCGCTGGACGATGGCATGAACTTGCCCAGCACCGCGGCGGCCGTGTTGATGGAATAGTCGTTCAGCGGCCGGGCGATGCCCTTCAGTTGGGCCTTGATCCAGAACTGGTGGAATGCCAGCGGACCGATGTCGTGACCCAGCTTGCCGAACCCGTGGATGTAGCTGTCGCCGATACGCCCCCAGTCGCGGAACTGGATGCCCAGCTTGAAGGTGCCCTGCACATGGCGGACGAACTCGACTTCATCGATGCCGAGCAGATCGTTGAACCGTCTCAGGTGCGGCACCGTGGCCTCGCCCACGCCGATGGTGCCGATTTCCTCCGACTCGACCAGGTGCACGGCATAGCGCGGCCCCAGCACCTTGGCGAAGGCGGCCGCCGCCATCCAGCCAGCGGTGCCGCCGCCGACGATCACGATGCGCTGGATTGCCTGCCGCTCTTTCATTGACGGTCGCCATCGGGTGGCGGGCGCATCGCACCCGCCAGTCGCGTGTCCGGGCCAACCCGCGCCGGACCATGCAATGGCCCGGCGCCGGTCGCTACGGTCAGAACTTCACACCAACGGTCAGCTTCACGTAGCGCGGATAGCCCGAGATCTCGCCGATGGGGTTATACGAGACCGGGTATTTGTTGAGCACCCCGTTGCTGCCGTAATTCTCGATGTAGCTCGAGTAGTTGTGCCAGTTGAACACGTTGATGATGTCGGCACGAGCGTAGGCATCGAGCCCGTACAACTTGAAGTTCTTGGTGAACTGCACCGAGAAGTCGCGGTAGCCCCAGATGCGTCCGCCGACCAGGAAGTGCGAGCCCTGCGGCGTGGCCGCCACTGGAATACAACCGCTGGGCGTATTGGGATCGCCGTAGCAGGCCAGGTTGACGCCAGGAATCGGCGTGGCCAGCGTCAGGCGCGCGCCCATGGCGATGTCCCACGGTCCCTTCAACGTGCCTGCCACCACGATGCGCTGCTTGGCCACCGGCTCGCTGATGAACGGATACTGCCATGGATACTGCGCGTCGAAGGAGTAGTTGTTGTTGAGCGCCTGGTTGTCCATGTTCCACTTGGCGTCCGTCCAGGTGTACGCGATCGTCAGGCCCCAACCCGATTGTTCCGTGTAAGGCTTATCGGCAGAGACCAGCAGCTGCGTGGTGCGCGTCTCCAGGGAGTTGCCCCACAGGATCAGGTTGCCGAATCCAGGCAGCGGATAGGTCCACGGCTGGCCGACGCCACCCCATGGTTCGTTCACCCAGAACGCGCCACCGGGCGCGCGATTGCCCAGGAAGCCGGTCAAGCCGTCGTAGCTGAGCACCCGCGACACCGCCACACTGGTGTTCCACTCGCCGATGCGGTTGCGCATGCCGAGGGTGAACTGGTCGGAATACGGCGTCTTCAGGTTGTTGGGCATCATGTCCACTTCCTTGCCCGTGAACGAGCCGCCCATCAATGCCTGCAGCGCTGGAATGCTCAGATACGACGGATTCCAGGTGTAGCAAGGGGTCTGGCCGGACAGGCACGGCTGCGACGCCGTACCGAAGTAGATCGTCGGCTGCGACAAAACGTACTTGGTCTGCTCGAGCTGCAGCAGGTCGTAGAGGTTGTGGTTGTAGGTGCGGCCGATGGCACCGAAGATCACGTGCTTCTGGTGACCATTGATGTCATAGGCGAAGCCGAAGCGCGGCGAGAAGTGCCACTTGGCGCTGCGGCTGTGGCCGTTGCTGACGTAGTCGTTAATGTTGATGCCACCCTGCGCGAGCTGCTGGGCGTAGGTGACCCCGGGCGCCGCACCAGGAGCCTGGCTGTTGAGCGCCGCCAGCACCGGCGCCGGCGTGACGTAGTTGAGGTAGGCCGGGCTGCGGTCATAGTCGGCGCGCACACCCAGGTTGAAGGTCCAGTAGCGATTGACCGTCCAGTTGTCCTGCAGGAACGCGTCCATCAGCGTGTTCCGGCTGACCGACACCGGGCTGAGACCCGGGACGGGCGAGCCGAACTGAACCTGGTACGGCGTACTCTCGGTGCCGGTGGTCGGCGAGACCTTGTAGTAGAACAGGGCATTGCTGTCACCGGCATCCTGCGCAGTCAAGGTGACCCGCTGGATGTTGAAGCCCGCCTTGATGACGTGGTCACCGTGCCAGGTCAGGCCGTCGTAGGTGAAGTGGTCGAAGATGCCGGTACCACGCTGGCCCTTGTTCTGGAACGCCAGCGGCGAGTTGCCGGTCTGCACGATGATCTGGTTGGGGTTGAGCGGATAGTTGGTGTTGATGGCCGCGGTGTAGGCATTGCCGATTCCCAGCACGATCGGCGTCGGCTGCCAGGCGGCATCCTGCCAGGTCGCCTCCAGGCGGTTGAACCAGTCGTAGCCGCTGTGCTCCCAGGCCAGGTCGGCGGTCTTCTGGAAGTTGATGGTGTTGAGGCCGGCGGACCGGGTCATGACCCCCCCCACTCCACCGATCGCGGATTCGTTGCGGATATGCGACTCCAGCACGAAGCGGTCGTGGCTGGTGGGCTCGTAGTCGATCTTGGCAAACCAGTTGTTCTCGCGGAACGGCAAGTTGGCTGGGCCGATCTGCGACTGCACGCTCGCAGGCAACTGGCTCACGTAGACCTGCGGCGCATCCGGAACCACAGTGGTCGGCGTGCTGAATTTCTTGCCTTCGTAGGCGATGAAGAAGTGTGCCTTGTTCTTGATGATGGGCCCGCCGAAGTCGAAGCCGTAGTCACGGTCCGTTGACGGCGTCTTGGGAGGCTTGGCGTTCTCGGCCGGCGTGGCCGCGCGCATGCCCGAACTGTTGAAGCTGTAGAACACCTGCCCCTTGTACTGGTTGGTTCCCGACTTGGTGGCCGCCACGACGGCGGCGCTGGAGAGCATGCCGTACTCGGCTTCCTGGCCGTTGGTGATCACGCGGTACTCACCGATGGCGAGCTGCGGGAACGGATTGCCCTGGCTGGAGTTCTGTCCGACGATGCCGCCCTGCAGCACCAGGTTCTTCTGGCTGACGCCGTCGATGTAAACGTTGATGGCGCTGTCGGCCTGGCCGCCGGCCTGCAGCTCGGTATTGCCATTGGCGGCGCGGCTGAACACCATGCCCGGCACGGTGTCGGCGAACTGCAGGAAGTTGCGCGAAGCGGCGGGCATGTTCTGGATCTGGTGCAGCGAGATGTAGCTGCCCACCTGCGAGGTGTTGACATCCTGGACATTGGCCGCGGTGCCGATGACCGTGACCGTGGCCAGCTCGGCAGCGCTTTTCTCGGCCGCCGACGGCGCGGTCAGATCGAGTGTCATCGTCGAGGCGACATTGAGCTTGACCGTTTGCGGCGTCCCCGAGCCCGCCTGCACCGTGTAGGTGCCGGGCGGCAGCCCGAGCAGGGCGTAGACGCCCCTGCCATTGGATTCGGTCTTGCGCGTGAGGCCGGTGGCGATCTCGCGCACGGTGATGACGGTGTTGGGCGCCGCGGTGCCGCGCAGGGTGGCATCGGCACTGGCGGCAAGTGCGGAAGTGGGCAGGACGGTGCCCACACCCACCAGCGAGGTGGCGATCAGGCTGGCCAACAACTTTTTCTTGAAGCTACGGGACGTTTGCATGGTTTCCCCTCACGGGCAAAGTGGGACTAGCGGTTCTTGGGTGCTGCCGGGGTACTGCGCCGGCGCGCGTCGGGTCCGACCCGCGCGCGCTTCTCTATGGAGGACTGCATCGATGCGACGGAAGGCGCCGCCGCGACGTGGTTGTGCATGCCGCAAGACGCGCGCAGCACCAGTTCGGGCGCCAGCATCAGCACACTGTGCGCCTGCGGTTGAACCGACTTCTCGGCGGCCGTCGCCACCAGCTGGTCCAGTGCGCGGCCACCCAGATCGGCGATGCGCACGCGCACCGTGGTCAGCGGCGGCTGCGTGAAGCGCGCCGTGGGAATGTCGTCGAAGCCGGCCAGCGCCATATCCTCGGGTACGCGCAGGCCGGCTTCGCGCAGCGCGAACAGGCAGCCGATCGCCATCGAATCATTGGCCGCGAACAGCGCACGCGGCAGCCGCTTCTGGCGGGCGATCTGGCTGCCGGCGCGATAGCCCGATTCCTCGGTGAAATCGCCGGCCACGATCTGCGCCTCGGCACCCGGCAGCAATTCGTGCAACGCCGCCAGGTAGCCCTGCAGGCGCTCCTCTGCGTCCAGGTTGCCCTTCGGCCCGGCGATGAAAGCGATCTCGCGGTGCCCGCAATGCACCAGGTGCCGCGTCATCGCGAACGCGCCGCTGCGATTGTCCACCGCCAGCGCCGGCAGCCGCGTGTGGCCGCGCACCGGATTGAGCAAGATCGCCGGCAGCATCTCCGGCAGGTGCTCCTCGACGAAGCCGGGGTCGGCATGCGGCGACATGATCAGCAGCCCGTCGACACGGCCCAGCATCGCCTGCAAGGCGGCGGCGGTCTCGCCGGCATCGCCGTGCGAGCTGGACAGCAGCAAGTGGTAACCGTGCGCGCGCGCGGCGCGGTCGATGCCGCGGATCAGCTCCGAGAAGAACTCGCCGTGCATGTCCGGCAGCAGCGCGCCGATGGTCTGCGTGCGGCGCGTGATCAGACTGCGCGCGCCGCTGTGCGGGACATAGCGTAGACGCGCGGCCACCGAGCGCACGTGGGCGCGCACCTCCGGCGCGACGTTGTCGCGGCCGTTGAGCGCACGCGACACGGTAGCCACGGAGACCTCGGCTTCACGCGCCACGTCTTTGATGGTGATCGCCACTCCGCCCCGCATGGCCGCCACAGCGGCCTGCAACGAATTCGGGGCGACTGTAAACGTTTGCAGACGTCTTTGCAAAACGATTTTTTTATGATGCAACGCAATAATATTGTTTGCTAAACAATTGCTTAGCAGTTCCTTTTACCTGCGCCAAACAAATGCAGGTAAGCGGTCCCGGGCAAGGCGAAAATTATTGCTATGCAGCATGTAAACGTTGCCGGCCATCTCGCATCTTCACCGCCGCGACCCCTATTGCACGCTGGGCGTTCCGGCCAGCCAGCCGCCACTGAAACCGGCGCGCTGCAGTCCGGCCATGATCGCCGGATTGCCGCGCATCACGCTCCACACCAGACCGCTGCGGTAGTTCTCCAGCATCAGCAGGATCGGCCCCTGGTCGATGCCGAGATACTCGGAATCGACCCAGCCCACGCCCGGCACCACCGTGCCCGAATACGGCGTGACACCGGTGTACCGGAAGCTGGGATCGAACGCGTCGATAAAACCGTACTGACCATGGATGTAGGCGCCGTAAGTGGACAACATCGACTCGATGGCGGGAATGACGATCGACGGCGCGAACACGATCGAGCTCAGTGCCGCGGTGGGCGCGATGGTGCCGTCATCCAGCGTGCCGTGGATGCCGGCACCGCGCGCGGCGTAGCCGTAGAACGTACGCTGCTGCCCGCTGGCGTCGGTGAAGGAGAAATTGCCCGGGCCATCGCAGGCGGTCAGGCCCCACAGATCTGCGCCGTAGCCGGTCCAGCCCATCGGATCGGCGATGGCATAGGCCTGCTGCGATTCGGTGGCGCGGCGGCTGTTGATGAAGTAGTCGATGCCGACGCCGCGCATGAAAGCATCCTGGATACCGCGGAAGTCGATCCACGCCTGCGAGTACTGGTGGCCGAACAGCGGTGCGAAGCTGAGTTGCTGGCGGCCGTAGTACGTGCCCCAATCACCGGGATAGGTGGCCGCCCACTGGCTCCAGGCGGTGCCCGCGACTGGATAGGTGGGTGAGCCCATAGCCTCGATGTAGAGGATCATCGCCTCGTTGTAGCCCTGCCAGTTGTAAGCCGAGTAGCCCGACTCCGGCGTCCATGCCAGATTGATCAGCGGCGGATCGGCCTGCGTCATCCATGGCCAGTCCACGTTGTCGAAAAGCCGGTTGGCCAGCGTGCGAATCTGTTGCTCGGTGCTGTTGTTCTGGTCGAAGTAGCCGGCGTCGAACAGCACCCCGGCCATCAGCAGCGCGGTGTCGACGGAAGAAATCTCCGAGCTGCCGTAGCGCAGTCCGGTGTCGAGATCGAGGAAGTGATAGAAGAACCCGTGGTAGCCGGCGTCGCCGCTGGCGGCGGGTCCCTGCGGCAAGTTGATGAGGAACTGCAGCGTGGTCAGTACGCGCTGCGCCGCCTGCGCGCGCGTGACCCAGCCGTTCTGCACACCGACGGGATAGGCCGTCAGCGCAAAACCGGTGGCGGCGATGCTGGCATAGGGCGAGGGGGTGCCTCCGGTGCTGACATGGTCCGGCGCCAACCCGTTGGCGGGATTGGTGGTGTTCCAGAAATATTCGAAGGTCTGCTGCTCGATCTGCGTCAGCGCAGCCGGCAGTGCCGGGTTCACCAGCAGCGTCAGCGTGGTGCTTGCGCTCTGGCCGTTGCTGCCGGCGGTCAAGGTGAGGGTGTAGGTGCCCGCCGCGACCGCAGCAGCCACGCTCAGCGATTCGTTCTGCTGGCCCGTGCCGGCCGGTCCGCTGCCGGTAGCGGTCAAGCTTACGCCGGCGGGTGCGCCACCGAGTGTCACCGTCACCGGCACTGCGCTGGCCGGCGAGACATTGAGCACGAAGCTGGTGCCGCCGCCGGCAGGCACCGTCAGCGCCGCGGGCGACGCGCTGATCGCCAGGCTACCCGGCGCCGGACCCACCGTACCGCCCGACGCGCCGACTGCACTGCTGCCGCCGCCGCATCCAGCCAGCGTCAGCAGCCCACCCAGCAGCATGGCGCGGACAACCGTCTTGTGCAGCATGGGCCATGCTCCTCGGCGACGCTGCCGCTGATGCTAACGGCACGCGGGCACGCCACCGCTCAACGAATGATTACAAACGCGTCCGTGTGCGTGCGCCGCGCAAGCGCAGTCGCTGGTGCCACGCGAAGATCCATGCCTGCGCTATTCGCCCGATGGATTGGGTTTGCGACAGGTATCCACGTGCTGCCGGTCGGTCGTGTACTGATCGGTCTGGCCGTGCGCGTACGCGATCTCGGCCAGGGTCTGCCAGCCGCGCGCGCACAGCGCACCGAAGCGCGGCCCGTGCCGCAGGGCGCGCGCGGCGAATTGCCCGGCCGCTGCCCACTCACCCTGAGCCAGCGCCATTTCGGCGCGATCCTGCAGCAGGTCGGGGGCATCGGGTTCGCGCGCCAGCGCCTGGTCGAACAGTTGCGCCGCCGTTGCGTAATCGCCCACCTCGGCCGCCGCGCGCGCCTGCGCCGCCAGCGCAGCGACGCCGGCCGGGCGCAGCGGATGGATTTGCAGCACCGAGTGGTTGTCGGCACCGGCCCGACGGATGGCAGCCAATATCCGCGCCGCATCTGCGGCCGGCAGTGGCGTCGGCGGCGGCGGTGCTTGCGGCGCGGTCGCGCACGCGCCGAGCAGCAGCGCGGCGGCCAGCAACGCGCTCAGCCGCTGTGCGCGGGCGCCGGACCTTGCAGCCAGTGCTTGAACTGATCCAACAGACATGAGTCTTCCTCCGTGGGCGCGTAGCCCGCGATGAACGGCAATTGTCGCGCGCCGTCGCAGTCACGCGATTCGCGGTGGCCATCCTGCGGATTGATCCAGTGCAGATCCAGTCCGGACATCGGTGCGGCCGGCAACGGCCGCGTCGGCAATTTCTGGAACAGGCGCATCCACACCGGCAGCGCGCCGGTGGCGCCCCACAGCCGCGTCGGCTGGTTGTCGTCGCGGCCCACCCAGACCACGGCGAGATCGCTACCGGTGAATCCGGCGAACCAAGCGTCGCGCTGATTCTCGCTGGTGCCGGTCTTGCCGGCGGCGTTGAGATACGCCAGCGACGAGGCGCCCAGCGCATGTGCGGTGCCCTCGCGCGGCACTTGCTGCAGCGCCCAGGTCAACAGGCGCACTGCGCTCTGGTATTCGGGTTTGACTGTGGCGGTGTCGTAACGCTTCAGCAGTTTGCCGTTGGCGGCCAGCACGCCGCGCACGGCGCGCAACGGCTCGGCGCGGCCGTCGCTGGCCAGGAACTGGTACAGCTCGGCCAGCTCGAACGGCGACAGATCCTGCGCGCCCAGCAGCAGCGAGGGATCGGCATTGATCGGTGCCGATAGGCCGAACGAGTCGAGAAAACGGCGGATGCGCGCCACGCCCAGTTGCATGCCCAGATGCACCGTGGCCTGGTTGTACGAATTCGCCAACGCGTCCACCAGCAGCGTGGGGCCATGACTGATGCCGTCGTCGTTGCGCGGCGTCCAGCTGCGCCCGCCGGGCAGCGGCACGGTGATCGGCTCATCCGGCAGGATGCTGGCCAGCGACCACTGCTGCGGCTGCGCCAGTGCCACCAGATACGCGAACGGCTTGATGGTGGAGCCGATCTGGCGGCGCGCATCCAGCGCGCGGTTGAAGCCGGGCAGGCCCGGATCGCGGCCACCCACCAGCGCGCGCACCGCGCCGCTGCGCGCATCGGTCACCACCACCGCGCCCTGCAGACTGCGGCCCTGCGCGCCCAGCGCGGTCAGCGTGTCGGCCAGCGCGCCTTCAGCGTCCAGTTGCGCGGCGGGATCCAGCGTGGTGTACACCGCCAGACCGCCGGCGCGCAGCTGCGCGGCGCTGAAGTCCTGCTGCAGTTGGCGCCGCACCAGGTCCATGAACGCCGGGAAGCGATCGCGCGGCAGCCGCGACTCGGGCGTCACACCCAACGGAGCGGCCAGCGCATAGGCCAGCATCGGGCGCGTGATCAGACCGGTCGCGTAAAACTCGCGCAGCACCGTGTTGCGTCGCTGCAACGCGCGCTCGGGATAGCGGCGCGGATCGTAATAGCTGGGCCCGCGCACCAGCCCCACCAGCAGTGCGATCTCCTGCGGGCGCAGCGCACCCAGCGGCCGCCCGAACCAGTAGCGGCTGCCGGCGGCGAAGCCGTGGATGGCCTGTCCGCCCTGCTGGCCCAGGTACACCTCGTTCATGTAGGCATCGAGGATGCGACCGCGACTGTAGTGCGCGGTGATCAGCACCGATATCAGCGCTTCGTTGAGCTTGCGCACCAGCGTGCGGCTGCGGTCCAGGAACAGGTTGCGCACCAGTTGCTGGGTCAGCGTCGAACCGCCCTGCTGCAGGCTGCGCGTGCGCAGGTCGGCCAGCATCGCGCGCGCGATGCCGGAAAAGTCGATGCCGATGTGGCGGTTGAAATCGCGGTCCTCCACCGCCTGCAGACCGGTGATCAGCAGCAGCGGCAGCTGTTGCAGATGCACCACCTCGCGTTCTTCCTGGTGCGCGCCGTACAGCGTGGCGATGCGCGCCGGATCCAGATGCCACGCGGCCAGCGGACGCCGCGCGGTGAGATCGAGCAGTTTCTGTACCGTGCCGGCGGCCAGGATGACGCGCACGCGGCGCGGCAACTCGCCGCCGGCCGGATCGGCATAGCCGCGCGAGGCGATCACGAAGCTGTCGCCGCTTTCGCTCCAGGTGCCGGGCACGTGCGCATCCTGGCTTGGCGCGTAGTCGGCGAAGCGCAGTTCCTGGCGCAGCGTCGTCGCATCCATCGGCACGCCCGCCGCCAGCGCCAACGGCCGCGCGTAGACGCGTGTGGGCTGCGAAAACTCGAGATCGCCGAAGCGCTGTACCACGCGCTGGTTGAGCACCCAGGTGTAGGGCGCGCCGAAGCCGATCAGCAGGCCGAGGCCCAGCCAGAACGGCCAGCGCACGACGACCCACCACGGGCGCAGGCGTTCGCGGATGCTCATGGGGTCGGAAACTCCCGGCGCACGCGGTGTGCGTGCGTCGCGCATGCTCGCATCGCCCGGCGCATGCTCAAAGCCCCCAGCAGCGCGCATCGGGCTCAAATGCGCGCGGCGTCACGGCAAGCAGCGCGACCGCGGTCGCATTGTCGGCGACCAGGTCGGCATCCAGCCGCGCGATCGGACCGCGCAGTGCCGGATGCAGCGCAGCCACGCGCAACAGCGCGCGCGGCAACGGCACGCCCAGTGTGGCGAACGGCAGGCTGGCGCGCACGCGCGCAAACATCTGCGCGGCCGGCAGCCGCTCGCCGCCACCCAGTTCGAGCACCGCGTTCAGCGGCGTCGCGCGCACCGCGGCGGCGCGCAACGCCAGCGCCACGTCCTCGGCGTGCACCGGCTGGCGCAGACCGCGTCCGGCCGGCAACGCGAACAGACGCACGCGGCGCGCGCGGCGTGCCAGCGGCGTCAGGCTACGGTCGCGCCCGGCGCCGTAGATCAGGGTCGGTCGCAGGATGGTCCAACCGACGCCGCGCCGCGCGCACACCTCGCCCAGGGTCTGCTCCGCGGCGCGCAGGCGCGCAGCCAGCGCGCGCTCCGCGACCAGCGGCGAATCCCGCTTGCTGGCCGCGCTCATCGAGCTTATGGCCAGCACGCGCGCGCCCAACGCCAGCGGCGCACGCGCCAGCCAGGCGGCCAGCGCATCCAGCGGACCGGCGCTGAATACATGGCGCAGTGGCGGCAGCGGCGGCGCATCCGGCAAACCGCCGCGCAGCCAGCGCGCGGCCGGCGCGTCTTCGGCGGGTGCGCGGCGGCTCAGCGCCAGCACTTCGGTTTCCTGCGCGGCCAGCAGCGGCAGCAGAAAATGCCCGACCTGGCTGCTGGCGCCAATCACCAGCGTCGTCATGCGGGCGCGCCCGGCCCGCGCCGCTCAGGCACCGCCCAGGCCCTGCGCCAGCGCCTGCACGCGCGGATCGGACGGCACCCAGCGCTGCGCCTGCGCCAGCGCCTGGCGCGCGGCGCCACGGTTGCCGCGCGCCAGATCGCGGTTGGCCAGCTGCAGCCAGGCTGCGCCCAGTTGTTGCCGCAGTGCGTCCACCCCGGCGGCACCCGGCGCCAACTGCGCATAGCTCTGCAGCAGATCGCCGGCGTGATGCAGACGCCCCGCGCGCAGCGCCTGCCCGGCGGCCTGCTCGGCCTGCTGCGGCAAGGCGCGCAGGCCGTCATTGGCGGCGCGACTCTCGCCATCCAGCGCCAGCGCCTGCCGGTACAGGTCGAAGGCGCTGCTGCCCGGTGGGGTCAGGAAATCGCCGCGCGCCGCGGCCGCCTGCGCGCGCTGCACCAGCGCCTGTGCCTGCGCGCGCTGCGCGGACGGAACCTGCGGCTGGGCCTGATGCTGCTGCCTGGCGCGGGCCAGCCGCGCAAGTGCCGCGGCCAGTTCGGCGGAGTGCGGCGTCAAGGTGGCGGCCTGGTCGAGCAGCGCGCGCGCGGCGGAAAAATCCCCGGCATCGGTTTGCGCGTGCGCTTGCACGATCAGCGCCGTGGCCACGCGCGCCAGGCCGGCCTGCGCCTGCGTATTGCCGGGATCGGAAGCCAGCACCTGTTGGTACAGCAGCAGCGCGTTGCGCGTGGGCGGGGTGGTGATGTGCCCCTGCGCGAGCAGCCGCGCGGCGGCGTGCAGGGTTTGCGTGTCGGCCTGCGCGGCGGCCCGTTCGCGGCTGGCCAGATCGGCGCTGAGTTCAGGCAGATCGGCCTGCGCGGGCAGCAGGCCGGCAAGCCGCCGGATTTGCTGCTGCGCGGCATGCAGATCGCCATTGTCCAGACTGACGCGCACCTGCTGCGCCAGCGCCGCGCCCACCCGATCCAGGCCATGCCGCGCGACGGCATTGCCGGGATCGATCTGCAGCATTTGTTGATACAGGCTGGCGGCGCCCCGCGCGCCGTCCAGGTTGCCCGCCGCGAATGCCTGCCGCGCGCGCGTCACCAGGTCGCTAAGCTCGACGCCGCGCGCACGCTGACGCGCCAACTGCTGCTCCAGCGTCTGCAGCGCCATGCCGCCGCCCAGCAGCGCGCGTGCTTGCTGCAGCGCCTGTCCGGCGGCTTCGAGCCGGTGCGCGGCCAGCGCCGCTCTGGCGCGCGCCAATTCGGCCTGACCTACCGCCTGCAGGCCGTTCTGTGCGCGGCCGTTGTCGCCGCTGATCGTCGCGGCCTGCATGTAATAGCCGCGCGCGGCCTCGAGTTGGCCCTGCGCCAGAGCGCGGTCGCCCTGATCCAGAAGATGGTCGAGCTGCGGCGTCGGCAGCAACTGCGCGAACCAGTCGCGATGCTGCGCCACCAGCAGCGTGCCGGACAGCAGCAGAACGGCCAGCAGCAGCCACAGCCGCCAGCGCGGCGCGGCCGCGCCCAGATGCCGCGATGCCGCGCGCGGCGCATGTTCCGGTGCACGCCGCGCGGCCCGCGGCGTCCGTGGCTCGGCGCGAAAATGCGGCAGCCCGTCGGCCGGCGGCGGCACGGGCTTCGGCGCATCCAGTGAACCCAGTTGCGGCTCGATGCGCGGCGTGACAGTGGAGCGTTGATCGCGTGAGGGCATGGCGGCGACGGGCGGGCTGCGCGCAATCTAGCACCGGGCCGTGCGCGGCATGCGCGTGCCGCTGCGCGGATTCAGGCGGCGGCCAGTCGCCGCGCCTCGCGCACGTTGGGCAGCGCCGAAAGCCGGGCCAGCAATTGCCCGAGCTGCTCGAAATCGCGCACGCGCAGGCTGTAGCGCATGTGCAGTTCGCCGCTATCGGCCAGGCGCTGCGAGCTGGAAGCGATTATGCCCACGCCGGACTGAGTGATGGTGCTGGTGACATCCTTCAGCAGATCCTTGCGCTCGTAGCCCAGCACCGCGATGTCGGTCTGGTAGGCCGCCGCGTTGGCCTGGCCCCAGGCCACCTGGATGACGCGCTCGGGCTCGCGCGCAGCCAGCCGCGCCAACGCCGCGCAGTCGGCGCGGTGCACGGACACGCCGCGGCCGCGCGTGACATAGCCCTGCACCGCGTCGCCCGGCAGCGGCTGACAGCAACGCGCCAATTGCAACAGCAAGTTGCCCACGCCCTCGATGGTCAGCGCGCCGGGCTCGCTGCGCAGCCGTGGCCGCGCAGGTGCGGCGGGCGGCGCATCCGGCTCCGCCATCACCGGCGGCGCGTGCAACTCGTGCAGCGCACGCGCCAGTTGGCCGGCGCCGACTTCACCCAGCGCCAGCGCCTCGAGCAGTTCGTCCTGCGATTTCAAACCCAGCCGCACGGGCAATCCATCCAGATGACTGCCGGGCAACGCCAGCCGGCGCAGCTCGCGCTCGAGGATGATGCGGCCTGCTTCCAGGTTGGCGGCGTGTTCGACGCGGCGGAACCACGCGCGCACCTTCTCCCGCGCACGCCCGGTGTGCAGATAGCCATGCTGTGGCGATAGCCAGTCGCGGCTGGGCTGTGCCTGCTTGCCGGTGAGGATCTCGATGCGGTCGCCCGACGCGGGCACGTGCGTCAGCGGCACGATGCGGCCGTTGACCTTGGCGCCGCGGCAACGGTGCCCGACCTCGGTGTGCACGTGGTAGGCGAAATCCAGCACGCTGGCGCCGTGCGGTAGGTCGACCACCTCGCCCTTGGGCGTCAGCACGTAGATGCGGTCTTCCAGCAAATCGGTGCGGAACGCCTCGACCAGTGCACCGTCGTCCGCGCTGCGGTTCTCCAGCAGGCGCCGCATCCAGGCGATGCGCGCCTCGAAGGCGGCATCGCCGCCGCCGCCTTCCTTGTAGCGCCAGTGCGCGGCTACGCCCAGCTCGGCGGATTGGTGCATCTCGCGCGTGCGGATCTGCACCTCCAGCGCGCGGCCCTGCGGCCCGACCACCGCGGTGTGCAGCGAACGATAGCCGTTGGGCTTGGGCCGTGCGACGTAGTCGTCGAACTCGTTGGGGATCGGCGTCCACAACTGGTGCACCACGCCCAGCGCGGCGTAGCAGGCCGCCACGTCGGCCACCATCACGCGCAGCGCGCGGATGTCGTAGAGATCGGAAAAATCCGCCGCCTTGCGCTGCATCTTTTTCCAGATCGAATAGATGTGCTTGGGCCGGCCGGCCACCTCGGCGTCGATGCCGGCGGCGCGCAGGGCTTCTTCCAGCTGCGTGCGCGCCTGCGCGATCCACTGTTCGCGGTCGTCGCGGCGCTCGTCCAGCAGTGCGGCGACGCGCCGGTAGACCTCGGGTTGCAGGTAGCGGAAGGCCAGATCCTCCAGCTCCCACTTCACCTGCCAGATGCCCAGCCGGTTGGCCAGCGGTGCATGCAGGTCGGCGGTCTGCTGTGCAAGCCGGTGGCGCTCGTCTTCCGGTAGCCGCGCCGCCGCGCGCAACCGCGCCAACTGGCGCGCCAGCAGGATGAACACCACGCGCAGGTCGCGCACCATGGCCAGCAGCAGCCGGCGCAGGCCCTCGGTACGTTCGTGCGCCGGCGCATCGGCATGCAGGGAGAACACCCTTTCGGCGGCCTGCTGGCCTTCGACCAGACGCCGCAGAGTCTCGCTGTGAGCGACGGACGCGGCAGCCCAGACCTCCGGCGCGACGCACGCCAGGTCGAACCACAGCGCCGCGGCCAGGGTTTCGGCATCGCCGTCGAGTTGCGCCAGAATGCGCAACGTCGCGTCGCTGCCGGCCGGTAGTCCGCCCTGTGCGCGCCAGGCCGCGCAGGCGGCCGCCAGCGGCGCCGGTGCGGCGACGTCGCACCAGCGCGCGTCAAGGGCGGTGGCGGACTGCGCGCGCATGGCGCCAGCTTAGCCCAGCCCGCCAGATCCCACGGTGTTCTGCCGGCAAACTGCTAGCATGCGCGCCATGAAAACCTCCTTGCGCATCCTGCCCCTGCTGCTGGCCCTGACCGCCTGCGGCCTCGCCCATGCCCAGAGTTTCTCGTCGCTGCAGGAGCGCATGTCCGCCGCCGACTTCCAGAAAGCCGGTCTCGACAAGCTCACGCCCGAGCAGTTGCACTTTCTCAACGCGTGGCTGCGCACGCACATGGGCGGCGCCGGCAACGGCGGCGCCGGCACGGCACCGGTCGTGGTCGGCCCGGCCAACCGGTTCGGCTATCGCGCGCCTGCGGACCAGTCGCGCGGCACGGTCGCGTCGACCCTGGTCGGCAACTTCAGCGGCTGGGACAGCCACACGCGGCTGGCCTTGGCCAACGGTCAGATCTGGCAGGTTTCCGAGTCCAGCAGCTGGAGCTGCCAGTCGTTGAAAGACCCCAAGGTCACCATCAAGCCGATGCTGCTGGGCAGTTGGCTGGCCTACATCCAGGGGTGCTCGAACTCGGTTCGCGTCGAGCGCGTGCGCTGAACCGCCGCGCGTGGATCGCCGTCTCCGGCGCGTATCCGCGCGCCGTCATCGCCGTGCATTGCCGGGCATCGCGGCGCGCCGCGTGATGCGCGTGGCTAGCGGCCGGCGGCCGCCGTGTCGGCGACCGACTCCGCTTCCGCCAGCACGCGCTGCAGGCGCTTGACCGACACCGGTTGCGCGGTGCCCAGCTCCTGCGCGAACAGCGACACACGCCATTCCTCGAGCAGCCAGCGCAGCGACCACCACGCGGCATCGTCGCGACCCTGCGCGCGCAGCGCCAGCAGCCTGCGCCAGTACGGCAGCACTTCGAGCATGCGCCGCTGGTCGCGTGCGGCGTCCTGGCGCAGGCGCTCGGCGCGCAGACGCATGGCCTTGAGATAGCGCGGCAGTTCGACCAGTTCATCGCGGCTGCGCTCGGCCAGAAAGCCGGGCGCCAGCAGCAGTTCGAGCTGTTCGCGCAGATCGTCGTAGCTGGCGCGCGCATAGCCGATTAGCGACGGTTGCAGCCAGGGACGCAGCTCGGACTGCGCGGTGACGACGGCTTCGGCGCGCTCGAAGCGCAGCATGGCTGCACCGAACAGTCCGCGCGCCAGTGCCGCGCGCAACGGCTCGAACGCGCTGCGCTGGCGCACGTCCAGATCGGCCCCGGCCAGCAACTCGCGCAACGCGCCCTCGACGATATCGGCACGCAGCACCTGCACGTCACCCAGCCCTGCCCAAAGCAGCGCCCCGGCCTGTGCCAGCGGCAATTGGCGCGCGGCGCGCTTGATCTCGCCGGCCAGCGCCAGGCGCAGCAGCCGCGCCACGCCCAGGCGATGCGCCGCCTGCGCCTCGTCGCCGCGCTCGAACACGCGCAACGCCACGCTCTGACCCTGATCGACCAGGGCCGGAAACGCATCCAGTCCGCCCGGGCCGGCGACGCGCGCGGGGATGTCCTCGAAATCGAAATTCGCCACGTCCTCGCGCTGCATATCTGTGGCGCTGCGCTGCGTGAACGCGCTGCGCGCGGCATCCGACCACTGCGCGCGCAGCGCGCCGGGGTCGCGCCCCGCCGCCAGCACGCCGCCGTGCTCGTCGCACAGCTCGATGCGCATGCGCACGTGCGGCGGCAACTCGATCGCGGCGAAATCGGCGGCGCTCACGGCCACACCGGTGATGCGCGCCAGATACTGCGCCAGCACCTGCGCGAGCGGTTGTGCGCGCGGCGCCTCGGCCGCGCAGAAGGCGCGCGCGAAATCCGGCGCAGGCACGAAGTGCCGGCGCAGCGCCTTGGGCAAGCCGCGGATCAACTCGGCCACTTTCTCCGGCAGCAGACCGGGCACCAGCCAGTCCAGCGCGGTGTCCGGCAGCGCGTTGAGCAGTGCCAGCGGCACGCGCACGGTGATGCCGTCGTCCACGCTGCCCGGCGTGTAGCGGTAGGTCAGCGGCAGACGCTGGCCGGCCAGCTCCAGGGCGGCCGGATACTGGCCGGCGACGCCCGGCGGCGTGTCCAGCAGATCATCCAGCGACCAATGCAGCGCGGCGCGCTGCGCGGCGCCGGCCTGCCGGTACCAGTGCGCCAGCGCCTGCGCGCTGGCGATGGACTCGGGCAGTTTGCCGGCGAAGAAGGCCGCACGCTGCGCCGGCGTCTTCAGCAGACCGCTGCGGCGCTGCTGCGCCTCCACGCGCTCGGCATCGCGCAGCACGCGACGGTTAGCGGCAAGCACGTCGAGCCCGGCATCGATCGCGCACTCGGCCAGCGCCTGTTCGAGAAAGATCGCGTGCGCCTGCGCCGCGTCCTGACGCTGAAACTGCACCAGCCGGCGCTCGGCCAGGTTCAGCCCGAACAGGCTGACCTGCTCGTAGGCCAGTACCGCGCCGCGCGTGCGCGACCAGTGCGGATCGAACCAGGCGCGACGGATCAGATGCGCGGCTTGCCGCTCGATCCAGGCCGGCTCGACACGCGCGTTCATCAGCCCGTACACGCGGCCGGAGAGATCCAATACCTGCGCCGAGAACAACCACTGCGGCGGCGCCTTGACCAACGCCGAACCGGGGAAGATCTGCCAGCGCCGCGCGCGCGTGCCTAGGTAGCCGCCTTTTTCGTCCTTGCGTGCGACCTGCGTGGGCAGACCGGAGAGCAGCGCGCAGTGGATGGCTTCATCTTTGCGGGACTCCGGACTCGGGACTCGGGACTCGGGAGTGGGGCGACGTGCTGCCACTGCTGATGCCGCTTCAGCGCGAGAAGGTAGTCGCGGCCCTTCATCCGTGCGAGTTCGCGCTGGATTTTCCGAGTTCGCAGTCCCGAGTCCCGAATCCCGGCCGTCATCGAGCACGCGCAACTGCCGATGCAATTCGCGCCACTCGCGCATACGCAGGAAACTCAGGAAATGCCGCGCGCACCAGTCGCGCAGCTTGGATTGCGTGAGTTCTTCGTGCGCTTGCTGGTAGGCGTCCCACAAGCGCAGCACGCCGATGAAATCCGAATGCTTGTCGGCGAACGCGGCATGCGCGGCATCCGCCGCGGCGCGCGCGTCGACCGGGCGCTCGCGCGGATCCTGGACGCTGAGGAAGGCCACCAGCACGCGCAGCGACTCGGTCGCGCCCAGCGCTGCGCCTTCGATCAGCATGCGCGCCAGGCCCACGTCGATGGGCAGCGCGGCGATGCGCCGGCCGATGCCGGTGAGGCGGTGCTGGTCGTCCACGGCACCGATCTCGGCCAGACGCCGCCAGCCTTCGGACCAGGCGCGCGGTTCCGGTGCGTCCAGGAAGGGAAAGTGCTCCACCTCGCCCAGGTCCAGCGCCAGCATGCGCAGAATCACGCCGGCCAGCGCGCTGCGCTTGAGTTCCGGATCGCCGTAACGCGGCCGCTGCGCGAAATCGTCCTCGGCATACAGACGCACGCACACGCCGGGGCCGACGCGCCCGCAGCGGCCCATGCGCTGCTCGGCGGCGGCCTGCGCGATCGGCTCGATGTGCAGCCGCTCGATCTGGCTGCGCGCGCTGTAGCGCTTGACGCGCGCCAGGCCGCTGTCGATCACGTAGCGGATGCGCGGCACGGTCAGCGAAGTTTCCGCCACGTTGGTGGTCAGCACCACGTGACGCTCGGGGCCGGGATGAAACACGCGGTCCTGTTCGGCGGTCGGCAGCCGCGCGTACAGCGGCAGGATGCGCGTGTGCCGGTAGCGGCGGCGCTCCAGCGCCAGATGCACCTCGCGAATCTCGCGCTCGCCGGGCAGGAATACCAGCACGTCGCCGCGCGGATCGGCGTGGGTGATTTCATCCAGCGCCGTTGCCACCTGTGCCGGCAGGTCGGCCTCGCCGCGATTCTCGGGCGGGCGCCAGCGCACGTCGACCGGATGGCCGCGCCCCTGCACCGCGATCACCGGTGCGCCGCCGAAGAACTCGGCGAAACGCGCGGTATCGAGCGTGGCCGAGGTGACGATCAGCTTGAGATCCGGCCGCCGCGGCAGCAGACGCTTGAGGTAGCCCAGCAGGAAATCGATGTTGAGGCTGCGCTCGTGCGCCTCGTCCAGCACCAGCGTGTCGTAGGCGGCGAGCGCGCGGTCGCCCTGCGTTTCGGCCAGCAGGATGCCGTCGGTCATGAACTTCACCAGCGCCGCATCGCCGACGCGCTCGTCGAAACGCACCTGGAAGCCGACGCGATCGCCGACCGTGGTGCCCAGTTCCTCCGCCACGCGCCGCGCCACCGCGCGCGCGGCCAGCCGGCGCGGCTGCGTGCAACCGATCAGGCCGGCGACGCCGCGTCCGGCGGCCAGGCACAGCTTGGGCAATTGCGTGGTCTTGCCCGAGCCGGTTTCGCCGGCCAGGATCAACACTTGATGCTGCCGGATGGCTGCGATGATCGCCGCGCCCTGGCCCGCGATGGGCAGGGCCTCATCCACCGCCACCCGCGGCACGCTGGCCGCCCGCGCGGCGCGGCGGCGCGCCGAGGCGTCGATCTGCGCGGCGAGCTGGCGCAGGGCTTCCGGCGCGGGCGCCGCGCCCAGCGCGCGCAGCCGCGACAGTAGTCGCGCGCGGTCGCGCGACAGCACGTTGTCCAGCGCGTCGCGCAGGGCGCTGATCGATTCCATCGGCTTGCAATTCGCGCGCGGTGGCGCCATCTCGAGAGGGCGCGGCATGATAGCCGCCCGCCCCTTTCCACTCATGCTCCGCGTGGAGCCCCAGCCTGAAGGAGTGCACCATGGCCGTCGATATCGGCATCGGCAAGAAAGACCGCGAAGCCATCGCCAAGAGCCTCTCGGCGCTGCTGGCCGACACCTACTCGCTGTATCTGAAGACCCATGGCTTCCACTGGAACGTCACCGGGCCGATGTTCAACACGCTGCATCTGATGTTCGAGACGCAGTACAACGAGCTGTGGACCGCCGCCGACCTGATCGCCGAGCGCATCCGCGCGCTGGACGTGTACGCGCCGGGCTCGTACAGCCAGTTCGGCAAGCTCACCTCCATCCGGGAGGAAACCGGCATCCCTGACTGGAAGGGCATGACGCAGCAGCTGGTGGAAGGCCACGAGGCCTGCGTGCGCACCGCGCGCGGCACGTTCAAGCTGGCCGACAAGGCCGACGACCAGCCCACCGCGGACCTCGCCACGCAGCGCATGGAATACCACGAGAAAACCGCCTGGATGCTGCGCTCGTTGCTGAAGTGATGACCTGAGCATGCGATGAAACCGCGGTGCCAGCCACGTTGGCCGGCGCCGCGGCCTCCGCTACGCTTGCGCGCTTGGGCCGCGCCTGGCGCGGCGCGTTGAGTCCGGCGCTTGTCCCCCACCTCCGCCTCCCCCGCACGCTCCTGGTCGCGCGCCCTGCTGCTGGCGCTACTGGTGGCCGCCGCCAACTTCGGCCTGTGGGCCTGGGCCAACCGGCCTGCCAACGCGCCGGCCTGGACCGGGCCCATCCATGGCTTCGCCTACAGCGCCTATCGCCGCTTCCAGAGCCCGCTGACCGGGGACTATCCGACGCCGGCGGAGATCAGCGCCGACCTGGCCATGCTGTCGCATTACACGCACCGCATCCGCACCTACTCCGCGCTGCAGACACCGGAGATTCCGCGGCTGGCGCGCAATTACGGCATGCACGTGATGGCCGGCGCCTGGCTGGATCGCGACAAGCGCCACAACGAGCAGGAACTGAAGGCGCTGATCGCGCTGGCGCACCGCTATCCGCACACCATCACCCGCGTGATCGTGGGCAACGAGGTGCTGCTGCGCAGGGACATGGCGCCTACCGAGCTGATGAAGTACCTCGACCGCGCGCGCGCCGCCATCCGCCAGCCGGTGTCCACCGCCGAACCCTGGCACATCTGGGAAACCAACCCGGAACTGGCCGACCACGTGGACTTCCTCACCGTGCACCTGCTGCCCTACTGGGAAGGCATCCCGCGCAAGGACGCGGTGGGCGACGTGCTGATGCGATACCACCAGTTGCAACGGCTGTTCCCGGGCAAGCCGATCGTGGTCGGCGAGGTGGGCTGGCCCAGCAACGGCGACCGCTACAAGTACGCCGAGCCCAGCCTGGCCAACGAGGCGCTGTTTCTGCGCCAGTGGTTCAACGTGGCCAAGGCCAACCACATCGACTACTACATCATGGAAGCCTTCGACCAGCCCTGGAAGGAGAACCTGGGCGAAGGCCGCGTCGGCGCCTACTGGGGCATGTTCGGCGCCGATCGCAAGCTGAAGTTCCCGCTCACCGGCCCCATCCTCGAAGACCCGCACTGGCCGTTGAAGGCACTGGCGGCATCCCTGCTGGCGATGCTGCCGATGTTGCTGTTCGCGCGCTACTTCGAGCGCTTCCGCGTACGCGGGCGGCTGCTGTTCCTGGCGCTGATCCAGCTCGCCGCCGGGCTGATCGCGTGGTCGGTGACGGTGCCGTTCGCCTTCTATCTCGACCCCGTCGACTGGGCCATGCTGGTGATCCTGTTCCCGGCGCAGCTGGCCATCCTGGCGGTGCTGCTGATCAACGGCTTCGAGTTCGTCGAGGTGCTGTACCACCGGCGCTGGCAGCGTCATTTCCCGCTGCTGGAGCCCCTGCCGCCCGAGCGCCAGCCGTTCGTATCGGTGCACCTGGCCTGCTACAACGAGCCGCCGGAGATGGTGATCGCCACGCTCGACTCGCTGGCCGCGCTCGACTACGCGCATTTCGAGGTGCTGGTGATCGACAACAACACCAAGGACGATGCCGTGTGGAAGCCGGTGCGGGCGCACTGCGAAAAGCTCGGCCCGCGCTTCCGCTTCTACCATCTCGATCCATGGCCGGGCTTCAAGGCCGGCGCGCTCAACTTCGGCCTCAAGGAAACCGATCCGCGCAGCGACGTGATTGCCGTGGTCGATGCCGACTACGTGGTGCGCAACGACTGGCTGTCACGCCTCACCGGCTACTTCGACGACCCCAAGGTGGCCGTGGTGCAGTGCCCGCAAGCGCATCGCGACTTCGAGCACAACGCGTTCCGGCGCATGACCGCATGGGAGTTCGACGGTTTCTTCCGCATCGGCATGCACCACCGCAACGAACGCAACGCGATCATCCAGCACGGCACCATGACCCTGGTCCGGCGCAGCGCGCTGGAGGGCGATGGCGGATGGTCGGAGTGGACCATCTGCGAGGACGCCGAACTGGGACTGCGCCTGATGCACGCCGGCTACGACCTCGTGTACGTGGACGAGTTGATGGGCAAGGGCCTGACCCCGGCCGATTTCACCGCCTACAAGTCGCAGCGCTACCGCTGGGCGTTCGGCGCCATGCAGATCCTCAAGGCGCGCTGGAACTGGATGACTCAGCCGGGGCCGTTGACGCCGGGGCAGCGCTTTCACTTCCTCACCGGCTGGTTCAGCTGGTTCGCCGACGCGCTGCACCTGGTGTTCACCCTGATGGCGCTGCTGTGGACCGCGCTGATGCTGCTGTTCCCGCAGTACTTCAGCCTGCCGCTGAAATTGTTCCTGATCCCGGTGTTGGGCTTTTTCGTGGCCAAGGCGGTGTTCGGCATCTGGCTGTACCGCAAGCGCGTGCCCTGTTCGTGGCGCGACACGCTGATGGCCGCCATCGCCAGCATGGGCCTCAGTCACGCCATCGCGCGCGGCATCTGGCGGGGCCTGGTCAAGAAGAAGGGCGAGTTCGTGCGCACCGCCAAGCGCCGCCGCCTGGACCGCCGTCCCAGCGCCTTCGCCTCGGTGCGCGAGGAACTGTTCATGGTGATCGGCCTGGCTGCCGCCATCACCGGCATGGTGCTGCTGTTCGGCGGGCGCTACGAGGAGGGCAAGATGTGGATCGCGATCCTGGTCGCGCAGTCCATTCCCTACTTCGCTGCCCTGATCGGCGCCTGGCTTGCGCACCGCGAGGGCGAGCGCGCGGGGTAGTCTGTTCGGCATGTTGGAGCAAATCCTCAACTACCGTCCGCTGATGCCCGATCTCGCCACCTCGGGCCAGCCCGACGCGGACGAGTTGGCTGCCATCGCCACGGCGGGCTACCGGCTGGTCGTCAACCTCGCCCTGCACGACGCGGAGTACGCGCTACCCGACGAAGCTGCCAGCGTGCGCGCACTGGGCATGGACTACGAACATATCTCGGTGGATTTCGCAGCGCCGACGCCGGAAGACCTGCGCAACTTTTTCGCGGTGATGGACGCGAACGCCGGCAGGAAGATCTGGGTGCACTGCGCGGCCAACAAGCGCGTATCGGTGTTCGTGGGCCTGTGGTTGCACCTGCGCCGCGGCGTACCGACGGACGCGGCTTTCGCGCTGCAGCGGGACACCTGGCAACCGGATGCGGTGTGGGCACGCTTCATCGCCGATGCACTCGCCCCGCAGCCCGGCTGAAACCCGCCAGGCGCCACGGTGCCGGCGTAGCATGCGCAAACCATCCATCCTGAGCGCGTCGCCATGCCCACGTCCGAGCTGACTTTCTACACCAACCCAAAGTCGCGTGGCCGCATCGTGCGTTGGATGCTGGAGGAAACCGGAGCGCCTTACACCACTGAGATTCTGGAGTACGGCACCAGCATGAAGGCCGCGCCGTATCTGGCGATCAACCCCATGGGCAAGGTGCCAGCCATCCGGCATGGCGACACCGTGGTCACCGAGTGCGCGGCGATCTGCGCGTATCTCGCCGATGCCTTCCCGCAGGCCGGGCTGGCGCCGCCGCCGCACAGTGCCGCGCGCGGCCCCTACTACCGCTGGCTGTTTTTCGCCGCCGGTCCGCTGGAAGCGGCCTGGACCAACCGCGCGCTGGGCGTGGCGGTGCCGCCGGAGCGCAGCGTCATGGTCGGCTACGGCTCGTTCGAGCAGGTGCTGGACACGCTCGAGGCCGCCATCGGCGAGCGCACCTATCTGGCGGGCGACCGCTTCAGCGCCGCCGACGTCTATGTGGGTTCGCAACTGGGATTCGGCATGCAGTTCGGCATGATCGACAAACGCCCCGCCTTCACGCGCTACTGGGCCGGGCTGGAAGCGCGGCCCGCCAAGCGCCGCGCCGAGGAGATCGACGGCGCGATGAATTAGATCGCGACGATCGCGACCGCCCGCACCGCTGGATCCCGGCTCGGCCCTGCGCGCCGTCCGGGATGACGTACCGGCTCGGCCCTGCGGGCCGTCCGGGATGACATCGTGAAGAGAGATGCACCGCCCTTTCTGCTGTCATCCCCGCGCAGGCGGGGATCCAGTGGCTCCTGCGCGGCGCCCGCCTGGATCCCGGCTCGGCGCTGCGCGCTGTCCGGGATGACGTACCGGCTCGGCCCTGCGGGCCGTCCGGGATGACATCGAGAGTAAGGGGTGCGCCCGCCGGGATGACATCAAACAATTCAGCGCACCCTCGGGGAGGACATCGCTTTTTTGCTGTCATCCCCGCGGCGGCGGGGATCCAGCGGCTCTTGCGCAACGCCCATCCGGATCCCGGCATGCCGCGCCGCTCACAACTCGCGCAGCGCCACGCTGACCGGCACGCGCGCGGCGCGCAGTGCGGGGAAGATGCCGCCGATGAAGCCGATGGCCAGCGCCCACTTCAGGCCCTGCACCAGCAGCACCGGGCTGACGTGGAACTGGAACACCACCTGGCTGAAGTCGGCGCCCAGCGTGCTGACGGTATAGCCGTTGAACAGCAGCCAGGCGATGGCGCCGCCCAGCACGCCGCCCAGCAGCGCCAGCAGCAGCGTCTCCAGCAGCACCGCCAGTACCACCGGCAGGCCGCCGAAGCCGATGGCGCGCAGCGTAGCGATCTCGCGACCGCGTGCGCTGATCGCCGCATACATGGTGTTGAGCGCGCCGAAGATGGCGCCCAGCGCCATGATCACGCCCACGCTGATGCCGACGATGCGGATCACCTTGGTCACGCCTTCGGACTGCGCTGCGTAATAGGCGCGCGTGGTCTGCACCATCACGTGCAGTTGCGGGTTGGACAGCAGCGCGGCCTTGAGCATGGCGAAATCGGCGGGTTTGGCCAGGCGCACGATCACCGATGAAAATCCGGCACGGCGGTAGGTGCTGGACACGGTGTCGGCATCGGCCCACAGCTCGGAATCGTGCGCGTCGCCGGCCTTGAACACGCCGACGACTTTCCACGGCTGGCTGCCCAGGCGCACCGTATCGCCCAGCTTCACGCCGGAGAACTCGCGCTCGGCGCCGACGCCCACCACCAGTTCGCGCAGGCCGGTCGTGAACCAGCGTCCCTGCACCAGCTTGACCTTGCCGTGCGCCGCGCGCGCCAGCGGCCCGACGCCGCGCAGCTCGACGTTGGCGTCGCTGCTGCTGCCACGCTTGCGCAGATTGGCCACCACGACCAGCTCGGGTGAGGCCAACGGCACGCCCTTGGCGTCGTGCGCAATACCCGGCGCCTGCGCGACCAACGTGGCATCGCCGCGGGTCATGCCCGAGGCCAGCTCGCCGGTGGCGCCGGCGCGCAGCACGATGGCGGTGTCGTTGCTGCCGGTGGCGCGCAGCGTCTGCGCCAGCCCGCCACCCATGGCCAGCAGCGCCACCAGCACACCGACCACGCCGGCGATGCCGACCAGGATCACCGAGCTGGCGCCGATCCGCTGCGGCAAGGTGGCGATGCCGGTGCGCGCCACCGCCAGCGCCTGGCGGCCGCGCCGCGTCAGTGTCAGCAGCAGCGCGCCCAGCACGACCAGACTCAGTAGCAGCCACCACGGCAGCGCCACCCACAGCGCGAGTCCCGCCAGCAGCGCGACGATCAGGGCCGGTATGCTGAGCACGCGGCCCAGTCGGCGCGCACTGCGCAGAAGTACCGCGAGAAATCGCTCAACGAAGCTCATGGATCCCCCTCAGCGCCCGGCCAACGCGTCGACGATCTTCAGGCGCATGCCGCGCAGTGCCGGCAGCGCGCCCACCACGAGGCCGATCAGCAGCATCAGCCCCAGCCCGGTCAGCCAGCCGTGCCAGCCGAGGCTCGGCAACGCGGGAAACGCGCCGGCCAGCGTGGTGTTGAGGCCGGGGATGACCAGCTCCGCCAGGCCCATGCCCAGCACGCCGCCCAGCGCGATCAGCAGAACCGACTCGGCCAGCACCAGCGCCAGCACGGTGCGATCCTGAAAACCCAGCGTCTTCAGCACCGCCAGTTCGGGGATGCGCTCGCGCACTGCCTGCGCCATGGTGTTGCCGGTCAGCAGCAGCAGGGTGAAGAACACCGCTGCCATGATGCCGCCGGCGATCAGGCCGATGTCGCCGATCTGCTTGGCGAAGGCCGCCTGGAAGGCCTGCTCGGTCTGCGTCTTGGTCTCGTGGTCGGAGTTCTGGCTGAGCGCGTCAATGGCCTGCGCCACGCGATTAGCGTCCGCCGGGCTGGCCAGGTTCACCACGTACCAGCCGACCATGTTCTTCATGTAGGCGTTGCCCTCGTCGAAGTATTTCCAGTGGAACAGGAACTGCTGTTCGGCCCCCTTCAGTTTGGGATTCTTGGCGGTGAAAATGCCGACAATCTGGAAATTCCAGTCGTTGCTGCCGTCGTTGCGCGGAAAGATGCCGGCGATCAGCGGCACGCGCTGGCCCAGCTTCCAGCCGAACTGTTTGGCCAGCGCCGCGCCCACCACCGCGCCATCGCGTGTGTCGGCAAAGGCCTTGGCCTGCGCCGGCGGCAATTCGTAGCGATTACGGAACAGGCCCAGGTAGTTGCTGCTGACGGCGAAGTTGGGGAAGAACGGCGTCGGGTGCTGGTAGTAACCGCCGAACCAGTTGGCCCAGCCCACCTGCTTGACGCCGGGTACGCGCTGGATGGAATTGAGCAGCGAGATCGGCAACGCCTGCGTGATCGACAGCTTGGAGCTGACGATCATGCGCCCCGAGGACAGTTGATCGCCGACATTGAACGCCGTGCGCACCGCATCGAGCATGCCGAACAGCAGAAATGCGGTGAGCACCGAGAACAGCGTGAACAGCGTGCGCGTCTTGCGCCGCCACAGCGCTGCCCAGATCAGCGAAAAGTATTTCATGGCCACGCTCCTCAGGCCGGCTGCGCCACGCGCGCGGCGCCCACCAGTTCGCCCTTGTCCAGGTGCACCATGTGGCTGGCGTGCTCCGCCGCGCGCGGATCGTGGGTGACCATGACGATGGTCTTGCCGTACTCGCGATTGAGCCGCTGCAGCAGAGTCAGCACCTCCTCGGCCGAGGCGCGGTCGAGATCGCCGGTGGGCTCGTCGCACACCAGCAGGGTGGGGTCGGTGACGATGGCGCGGGCGATGGCCACGCGCTGCTGCTGGCCGCCGGAGAGCTCGCTGGGCTTGTGGCCGGCGCGATCGGCCAGGCCCACCAGCTGCAGCGCAATGGCCGCGCGCTTACGCCGCTCGCCCGCGGGCAGCTTGGTCAGCAGCAGCGGCAGCTCCACGTTCTTCTGTGCGCTGAGCATCGGCAGCAGGTTGTAGAACTGGAACACGAAGCCCACGTGCGCCGCGCGCCAGCGCGCCAGCGCGGCGCCGCCCAGCCGATCGACGCGCTGACCGCCGATGACGATGCTGCCGGCGCTGGGCGTATCCAGCCCGCCGATCAGGTTCAGCAGTGTGGTCTTGCCCGAACCCGAGGGGCCCATCAGCGCGAAGAAATCACCCGCTGCCACGTCCAGGTTCACGCCCTGCAGCACCGGCACGCGCTGTTTGCCGCGCGTGTAGGCCTTGGCCAGGTCGCGAATCTCGATCAGGTTGCCGCCCGTCGCATTCGTCGTGTTCATCGCCTCACTCTCCTCCGGTCGCGGCCACGCGCACCGCCATGCCGGCGCGCAGATGCGCACCGGGCTTGATCACCACTTGCTGGCCCGGCGCCAGCGCGCCGGTGACCCGACGCAGATCGCCGAGGCTGGCCAGCACGCGCACCGGTACGCGCTCGACGCGGCCATCACGTACACGCCATGCGGCCTTGCCGGCGGCGACGTCGATCAGCGCGGCGGCGGGGATCAGCACGCCTTCGGGCGCCGCGCTGGAGGTGGCCGCGCGCTCCAGAAAATTCACCCGCACACCCATGTCGGGCAGGATGCGCGGGCTCTTCTGCAGCAGTGCGACGCGCACCTTCACCGTGGCCTTGGCCTTATCGGCGGTGGGCACGATGGCGATCACGCGCGCCGGGATGCGCCAGTCTGGATAGGCATCCAGCACCGCCTCGGCGGGCTGGCTGGGATATACGCGGTGGATGTAGGACTCGTTGACGTCGACGTCGACCTCCAGCGAGTTCATATCGACGATGGTGGCCACGCCGGTGCGCGTGAAGCCGCCGCCGGCCGACAGCGGCGAGACAATCTCGCCCACCTGCGCGGCCTTGTCGGTGATCACCCCGGCGAACGGCGCACGCACGAAGGTGTAGTCGTAGTTGACCTGCGCCGCGCGGTGCTGTGCCACGGCCACCGCGATCTGGTCGCGCGCATTGGCCAGCGCGGCCCGCGCGGCCTCGGCGCTGGCCCGCGCCTGGTCCAGCGACTGCTGCGGTGCCAGGCCCTTGCCCACCAGCGTGCGCTCGCGGCGCAGCGTCAGTTCCGCGAGGCGCGCGTCGGCCGCGTATTGCCCCAGCGCCGCGCGCGCGGCGGCCTCGCCGGCTTCGGCCAGCAGCAGCTGCGCCTTGGCTTGGCCGTCGTCCAGCCGCGCCAGCAGTTGCCCTGCCTCGACGTGCTCGCCCTCCTCGACGTGTACCTCGGTGAGGCGGCCGGTGATCTGCGCCGACACCGTGGCCGCGCGCCGCGCGGTGACGTAGCCGGTGGCCTGCAGCACCGAGCCGCCGCCCGCTGCCGCCGGCGCCTGCACCGTGGCCACCCGCACCTGCGGCGGACGCGACAGCGCGTAGGCCAGTGCCGCACCCAGCACCGCCAGCAGCAATACCGCCGCGCCGGCGACCCACGGCCAGCGCCGCCGCGGCGCCGGCAGGTCGCGCGCCTCGCGGCCGATGCGCAGCTGCGCCAGCAGATCCTCCTGCGGTTGACTCATCGCTGCGGACTCCGGGAACCCCTCGCCACGACCGGCAGTGTGCCGTGGGCGTACGGTAGCGGACAGTCCTCGTGGTCAGCCATCCGCGCTGACAGCTGTCAGCCTGCGGTGCCGCCTGCGTGGAGCCTGGGCCGGCTGCCGCGCCGCCGGATTCCGGGTTCCGTCCGCGGTGATCCCGGAATGACGACCAGGAACAGAAGTGGCGGCTACGCGTTCTTGCCGTCATCCCCGCCGGAAAGCCTGCACCCGCATAAGCGCAGGCGGGGATCCAGTGGCTCCTGCGCGGCGCCCGTCTGGATCCCGGCTCGGCGCTGCGCGCCGTCCGGGATGACGTACCGGCTCGGCCCTGCGGGCCGTCCGGGATGACATCAGAAGAGTGATGCGCCGGGCGCCGATCCCCGTGCGTCCGTGTACTACCATCGTGCCCCTCCTGCCGTCCGATGAATCCGTCATGGACTTCCCGTTCGCCCCGCCCGTGCCCGCCAGCCTGCCCATCCGGGGCGAAGCACGGCGTTTTCCCGTGCACCGCGTGTACTGCATCGGACGCAACTACGGCGAGCACGTGCGCGAGATGGGCGGCGACACTGCACGCTCGACGCCGGTGTTCTTCATGAAGCCGGCCGACGCGCTGTGGCTGGAAAGCGACGTGCCCCACCCCGGCGCCACCAGCGATCTGCACCACGAGGTGGAGATGGTGGCGGCTCTGCACCGCGGCGGCCGCGACATCGCCGCTGGCGATGCACTCGATCACGTCTACGGCTACGGCGTGGGCCTGGATCTCACCCGCCGCGACCTGCAGAACCGCGCCAAGGCCGACGGCGCGCCCTGGGACAGCGCCAAGGGCTTCGACGCCTCGGCGCCGGTCTCGGCGCTGGTACCGGCCGGCGTCTGCGGGCATCCGCGCCAAGCCGCGCTGACGCTGGAGGTCAACGGCGCGCTGCGCCAGCAGGCCGACATCGCGCAGATGATCTGGACGCTGCCGGAGATCATCCACGAGCTGTCCAGGCTGTGGACGCTGCAGCCCGGGGACGTGATCTTCACCGGCACGCCGGCCGGCGTCGGTCCACTGGCGCGCGGCGACCGCTGGCGCGCCGCGCTCGGCGCCATCGCCACCTTGGAAGGGCGTCTGGTCTGAGCATGCGCGGCCATCCTGTCGTCCGGCGGCGCGCCTGCGCGGCCAGACCTGAGCGGCACGCACGCCGCCGGGTCCGCGTGCAACACAAGCCATGACGCTGCTGGCTTTCGTGCTTTCTCTGGGCGTGGTCTCGATCGCCGCCGGCGCGCTGGGCTCGCTGGTCGGACTCGGCGGCGGCGTGCTGATCGTGCCGGTGCTGGTGCGCTTCTACGGCGTCGACATCCGCCTGGCCATCGGCGCCAGCATCGTCTCGGTGATCGCCACCTCCAGCGGCGCGGCCGCCGCCTACGTGCGCGACGAGATGACCAACCTGCGCGCCGGCATGTTTCTGGAAATCGCCACCACGCTGGGCGCGGTCAGCGGCGCCTACCTCACCACGCTGCTGCCCGCGCGCGATCTCTACGTGCTGTTCGGCGTGGTGCTGACCTACTCGGCGCTGGCCACCTACCGTCACCGCAGCATCACCGCGCCGCTGACGGTCTCGCACGACCGCCTGGCCGATTACTTCAAACTGCACGGCCGCTACCACGACCAGGCCGAAGGCCGCGACTACGACTACAAAGTGCGGCACACCGGCGTGGGCCTGGCGATGATGTACGTCGCCGGCATGGTCAGCGCGCTGCTGGGCATCGGCTCGGGCGCGCTCAAGGTGCCGGCCATGGACCTGGCCATGCGCATGCCGATGAAAGTCTCCACCGCCACCAGCAATTTCATGATCGGCGTCACCGCCGCGGCCAGCGCGGGAATGTATTTCGAGCGCGGCCAGATCAATCCGGTCATCGCCGCGCCGGTGGCCATCGGCGTGCTGCTGGGTTCGATGTTCGGCGCGCGCTACCTGGGGCGCGCCACCAACCGGACCGTGCGCCTGCTGTTCGTGATCGTGCTGATCGCGGTGGCCGCGGAAATGCTGCAGCGGGGACTGGCGGGATGAATGCGGGACATCACGGACCGGGGGCGGCGCCGCTGCAGGACGCCGAACTGGCGCGACGCGTGCGCCAGGTGGAGCTGGCGATCAGTTGGGTACTGCGCATCGGCGTGCTGGTGTCGGTGCTGGTGATCGCCGTCGGCCTGCTGCTGATGTTCCTGCACCATCCGCAGCAGGCACGGCTGCTGGATGACGGCAGCAACTACCGCGCGCTGGTGCGTCCCGGCGCCGATTTCCCGCACAATCTGGCGCAACTGCACGCGGCGCTGGCCGCCGGCCGCGGCAGCGGCGTGGTGGTGCTGGGCGTGCTGCTGCTGATCTTCACGCCGGTGCTGCGCGTGGCGGTCTCGGTGCTGTCGTTCGTCTACGAGCGCGACCCGCCGATGGTGCTGGTGACGCTGTTCGTGCTGCTGGTGCTAGTGCTGTCGTTCGTGCTGGCCTGACGCCCGGCATAATGGCGCGGGGCATGGGCCTCGGGGAGACCAACCATGGGAATGCTCGGCGAGTTCAGGCAGTTCGCCATGCGCGGCAACGTGATGGATCTTGCCGTCGGCGTGGTGATCGGTGCGGCCTTCGGCAAGATCGTCACCGCGCTGGTCGACAACGTGATCATGCCGCCGATCGGACTGATCATCGGCGGGGTGGACTTTTCAGCATGGAAGTGGGTGTTGCGCGCGGCCGAACCGGGTCACCCCGAGGTCGCCATCGCCATCGGCGTGTTCATCAACACCATCATCCAGTTCGTCATCATTGCGGCGGCGATCTTTTTGATGGTGCGCGGGCTCAACAGGCTGGTGAAGCCCAAGCCGGCCGAGGCCGGTCCACCGCCACCACCGCCTGCCGACGTGCAACTGCTGACCGAAATCCGCGATCTGCTCAAGCAGAGGTAGGCAGCGGCGGCTTCAATCAGTCGCCGTCGGCGCGTAGCGCCTAAACCAGTCGGCCGCCAGCACCGCCGCCGCGGCCGACACGTTGAGACTTTCCACGGCGCCGCTGCCGGGAATGCGCAGGCGCAGTTCGGCCTGCGCCAGAAACGTCTCGGGCAGGCCACCGCCCTCGGCGCCCAGCGCCAACGCCAGCCGCTGCGGCAGAGCCGCTGCATACAGCGACTGCGCGCGATGTGGCGTGCTGGCCGCCAGCACGAAGCCGGCGGCGCGCAGCATGGTCAGCGCGCGCGCACGATCCGCGATGGTCAGCACCGGCACCGCCTCGGCACCGCCTTCGGCTACGCGCAACACGGCGGGCGAGAGGCTTGCGCCCTCGTCCGCCGGCACCAGCACGCCGGCCGCGCCGAAGTGCGCGGCGCTGCGCAGCACCGCGCCCAGGTTGTGCGGGTTGCCCACACCCTCCAGCCACAGCAGCAGCGCCGGGCCGGCCGGCAGCGCCGCCAGCAGTGCATCCAGCGAGGGTGCGGCCGGCTTGCGGAACGCCGCGCATACGCCCTCGTGGTGCGCGCTGCCGGACAGCTTCTCCAGCTCCGACGGCTCCACGATGCGGTAGCCGATGCGCTGCCGGACGCACCAGGCCAGCATGTCGCGCAGCTCGCGCTGGCGCGTTGCGGTGAGCCACAGCTTGCGCAAATCCTGCGGTCGCCGCGCGAATGCGGCGCGACAGGCGTTCAACCCCACCAGGCGTTGTTCCGTCGCGCGCGCGGTAGCCTGCGGCGCCGGGCGACGCGGATCGGAAGGAGGCATCGGCATGCGCGGATTATAGTGGCGCCGACTTGGCTGCTGCGGACGTTCCAGGCAATAGCGCGGGTCCGCCAAGGACGCGAAGCGCGCGGAGAAATCGCTCGGATCACACTCTGCTGCCACTGCTGTCTTTGCGTTCTTCGCGGGGCGAATCGGGCACTTCGAACATCACGCCATGACCGAGCTGATTCTGCGCGTCGCCGATCTCACCACGCTGCCCGTGGACGCCATCGTCAATGCCGCCAACCCGACGCTGCTGGGCGGCGGCGGTGTCGACGGCGCCATCCATCGCGCGGCCGGACCGCGCTTGCTGGCCGCCTGCCGCGCCTTGCCGGAGGTGGCGCCCGGCGTGCGCTGTCCGCCGGGTGAAGTACGCAACACGCCGGGCTTCGATCTGCCGGCGCGCGCGGTCATCCACACCGTGGGTCCGGTGTGGCGCGGCGGCACGCAGGGCGAGCCCGCGCTGCTGGCCGCCTGCTACCGCCGCAGCATCGCGCTGGCGCTGCGGATGCGGACGTGTAGCGTGGCGTTTCCCGCCATCAGCTGCGGCGTGTATGGCTATCCCTACGCCGAGGCGGCACACGTGGCACTGGCCACGCTGCGCGAGTCGCTGGCGGGCACTGCTCTCGCGGTAGTGCTGTGTCCGTTCGATGCGCGCGGGGCCACGCACTATCGCGCCGCCGCCGCCGCACTGCACATCGCGCTGCGCGAGGACCGGATGCCGTCCTGAGCCCGACGCCCCCTACAATCCGTTAATGCAGATCGGCCCCTACCGCATCGACCCGCCGCTGGTGCTGGCGCCCATGGCCGGCGTCACCGACAAGCCGTTCCGGCTGCTGTGCAAGCGCATGGGCGCCGGGCTGGCCGTCTCCGAGATGACCACCAGCGACGCGCGCCTGTGGCGCAGCGCCAAGTCGCGCGCGCGCATGGACCATGCCGGCGAACCCGAGCCGGTCAGCGTGCAAATCGCCGGCAGCGACACGCGCCTGCTGGCCGAGGCCGCACGCCACAACGCGGCGCAGGGCGCACAGATCATCGACATCAACATGGGCTGCCCGGCCAAGAAAGTGTGCAACGCCTGGGCCGGCTCGGCGCTGCTGCAGGACGAGCCGCTGGTGGCGCGCATCCTCGCCGCCGTGGTGGCGGCGGTGGACGTGCCGGTAACGCTGAAGATCCGCACCGGCTGGGACCGCGAGCACCGCAACGCCCTGCGCATCGCGCGCATCGCCGAAGATGCCGGCATCGCCGCGCTGGCCGTGCACGGCCGCACCCGCGCCGACAAGTACGAGGGCGCGGCCGAGTACGAGACGATCGCCGCGGTCAAGGCCGCCGCGCGCATCCCGGTGATCGCCAACGGCGACATCGCCACGCCGCAACAGGCGCGCGCAGTGCTGGCCGCCACCGGCGCCGACGCGCTGATGATCGGCCGCGGCGCGCAGGGCCGGCCGTGGATCTTCCGTCAGATCGCGCGTTACCTGGCCGACGGCACGCTGCTGCCCGAGCCCGGCCCGGAGGAAGTCTGCGCCATCCTCTGCGGACACTTGCGGGCGCTGTACGACTTCTACGGCGAGGAAGCGGGCGTGCGCATCGCGCGCAAGCATCTGGGCTGGTACGCCAAGGACCGGCCCGAGAACGCGGCGTTCCGCGACGTGGCCAACGCCGCCGTCGACGCGGCCGTGCAACTGCGGTTGACCCGCGACTACTTCATGGCGCTGGCCGACGTGCAACCACGCGCGGCATGAACGTCTGGACGTCTGGATGTCTAGACGTCCACGATCCGCGCTGCCGCCGGTCTTCACCACGCAGCCGCTGCCAGCGGCTACAATGCGCGTGGTTTCATCTCTCCATCCCGATCGAAGGATCTCTTGATGAGTAGCTACCTCTTCACCTCGGAATCGGTCTCCGAGGGCCACCCGGACAAGATCGCCGACCAGATCTCCGACGCCGTGCTGGACGCCATCTTGGCCCAGGACCAGGCCGCACGCGTGGCCTGCGAGACCATGGTCAAGACCGGCGTTGCCATCGTCGGCGGCGAGATCACCACCAACGCCTGGGTGGACATCGAGGCACTGGCGCGCAAGGTCATCAACGAGATCGGCTACACCCACTCCAACGTCGGCTTCGACGGCTACACCTGCGGCGTGCTGAACCTGATCGGCAAGCAGTCGCCGGACATCGCGCAGGGCGTCGATCGCAAAAAACCCGAGGATCAGGGCGCCGGCGACCAGGGCCTGATGTTCGGCTTCGCCTGCCGCGAAACCGCCGAGCTGATGCCGGCACCCATCCACTACGCGCATCGCCTGGTCGAGCAGCAGGCCAAGGTGCGCAAGGCCGGCAAGCTGAAGTGGCTGCGCCCCGATGCCAAGAGCCAGGTCACGCTGCGCTATGACGACCAGAAGATCGCCGGCCTCGACGCCGTGGTGCTGTCCACCCAGCACGATCCGGAGATCAAGCACAAGGATCTGGTCGAGGCGGTGCGCGAGCACATCCTCAAGCCGGTGCTGCCCAAGGCCTGGCTGGACAAACTGCCGGCCGGCAAAGTGCACATCAACCCCACCGGCAAGTTCGTCATCGGCGGGCCGGTAGGCGACTGCGGCCTGACCGGGCGCAAGATCATCGTCGACAGCTACGGCGGCTGGGCGCGCCACGGCGGCGGCGCGTTCTCCGGCAAGGACCCGTCCAAGGTCGACCGTTCGGCGGCTTACGCCGCGCGCTATGTCGCCAAGAACATCGTCGCCGCCGGCCTGGCCGAGCGCTGCGAGATCCAGATCTCCTACGCGATCGGCGTGGCGCACCCCACCTCGATCTCGGTGACCACCTTCGGCACCGGCGTGATCGAGGACGCGCGCATCGAAAAGCTCATCCGCGCGCACTTCGACCTGCGCCCCTACGGCATCGTCAAGATGCTCGACCTGCTGCACCCGATGTACCAGGCCACCGCCAGCTACGGCCACTTCGGCCGCACGCCGCGCCAGCACAGCTACCACTGGACGCAGCGCGAGAACGGCAAGGACGTCAGGAAGTCCGCGCAATTCACCGCGTTCTCGTGGGAGAAGACCGACCGCGCCGAAGCCCTGCGCGAGGCCGCCGGCCTGGGCCGCAAGCTCGCCGTCAAGGCCGGCAAATCCGGACGCTGATCGCGGCACGTTGCGGCAGCAACGAACCCCGCGGGCCCGCCCGCGGGGTTTTGCATGGAGCGCCTCAGGGCACCAGCGTGACCGGCACCGACGCCTGTGCGATGACGCCGCGCGAAACCGAGCCCACCAGCCAGCGCATCAGCACGCCTTTGTCGCTGCGCCCCAGCACCAGGCCCACGGCCCTGCTGTCGCGCAGTTCGGCCAGGATCAGCTCGGTGGCCACGCCCACACGCACTGCGCTGCTGCAGTTCACGCCGGCGGCGCGCGCGCGCTCGCACAACGCGGCCACGCGCGCGTTCGCGCCGGCCAGTTCCTGCGGGTCGATCTCGCCGGCGCCGATGCCGCCGTAAACCTCCGGCAATTCCAGCACGCTCAACATATGCAGCGGCAGACCGCGTAGGCGCGCCAACTCGAGGGCGTATTCGAAAGCGCGCTGGGCCGGCGCGGAACCATCCCACGCCACCAGCAGAGGCGTTTGCGTTGCCATGGATCGTCTCCTTGCGGCGCGGCGCGACAGGCCGCCGCGATCATCATCGGACGACCCGCCGCCGCCGGCCTTGATCGCGGTCAAGCCGGCGCGGTGGATCGAGACCGGCGAGACGCCGCGCCGCCTGCGCGGCCACGCCCCCGTGCAGCGCCCAGCGCAGCAGCGGCACGCCGGGCCGCACCGCGGCCAGCAGCAGGGCGTCGCGGCGGCGGTCCACGGCGGGCAGGCCGTACAGCGCCCGCGCCCACGGCGGCAGCAGCGCCACGCCCGCCTCCACGAACGGCCGGTTGAGCCGCCGCCGCGCACTGCCGCGGCCCAGGCCGCGCAGCAGCGCCAGCACCGCCTGCGGCCGCTCACCGCCCGCGAGTTGCGGGCGCACCGCCTGCAGTTCAGCCAGC
>JAJYQO010000085.1 GCA_021794575.1 Pseudomonadota bacterium
CGGGCGCCGCGCCGCGCGCAGCGCCACCGCCACCGCCACCGCCACCGCCACCGCCACCGCCACCGCCACCGCGGCGATAGCCGCCGCCCTCGCCGCCTTCGCGCGCACCGCCCTCAGCACCGCCCTGGCTGCCCAGCATCTGCATCTGGTCGGCGATGATGTCGGTGGTGTAGCGCTCGACGCCGTCCTTGTCGGTGTATTTGTCCGTGCGCAGCGAGCCTTCGATGTACACCTGCCGGCCCTTGCGCAGGTATTCGGCGGCGATGTCGGCGAGGCGGCCGAACATCTTGACGCGGTGCCATTCGGTGCGCTCCTGCATCTCGCCGGTGTTCTTGTCCTTCCAGCTTTCGCTGGTGGCGATGCGCAGCGTGGTGATGGAGTTGCCGCCGGCGGTCGCACGCCGCTCCGGATCGGCGCCCAGGTTGCCAATGAGGATCACTTTGTTGACGCCACGGGCCATGGTTGTCCCCACACTTTTGACAGGCCCGATAGGCTAGCACGCGGTGCGCGGCGCATTGGCGCGCGCGATGGTCAGGCGCTGCCCGCGGATGGAGTCGGCGCCGTCTGGCGCAGACGCGTGCCGGCAGCCAGCAACAGCAGCAGCCACAGTACCGCCAGCAGTGCGGCCAGCGCGAACACGCCGCGCACGCCGGCATGGCCCAGCAGCGCGCCGCCGGATGCGCCGCCCGCGATCACACCCATGAACTGCGCGGCGGAATAAGCGCCCAGCGCCGCGCCGCGCTGTGTCGTGCGCGCCAGCCGCGAGACCAGGCCCGGCAGGTTGGCCTCGAGCATGCTGAAGGCCACGAAATACGACACTGCCCCGGCCACGCACGGCGCCAGCGCATGCCGCGTCAGCGCCAGCAGCACCAGACCCAGCGCCAGCAGCAGCACGCTCGCCTGCACGGCGACGACGCTGGCGGCCTGCGCACGCACGCGCGGCAGCACGAGGACCATCGCCAGGGCGGCCGCCAGCAGCGCCGGCACGTACACGCGCCACTGCCCGGCCACCGGCAGGCGCAAGCCATGCGCCAGCAGCAGCGGCATGGCCACGAAAAACAGCGTCAGCACGGCGTGCAGAACCAGCGCGGAGAGGTTCAGCACCAGCAGCCGCGCATCGCGCAACGTGACCATGATGGCGCCGATGCCGGCGCCGTGCCCGCGCGGCGCCGGCGTGCGCGGCACCAACAGCCACAGCGCCGCGATCGCCAGCAGCGCCAGCGCGCAGGTCAGTCCGAACAGACCCTGCAGGCCGCCCAGATGCGCGGCCAGTGTCGAGCCCAGCAGCAGAGCGAGCAGGAAGGCCAGGCCCACCGCCGCGCCGAGGATGCCCATCACCGCGTTGCGGCCGTGCTCGCTGGTGAGGTCGGCGGCCAGCGCCTGGCTGGCGCCGGTGACCGCGCCGGCACCCTGCAGCGCGCGCCCCAGCACGATGCCCCATACGCCATGCGCGAGCGCGGCGATCAGGCTGCCGGCCGCGAACAGCGCCAGGCCCATGGTGATCACCGGCTTGCGACCGATGCGGTCGGACAGCAACCCCAGCGGCACCTGCAGCAACAGATGGCCCACGCCGTAGACGCCCAGCGCCACGCCGATCAGCAACGGCGTGCCGCCGGGCATGCGGCTCAGATCCAGCGCCAACACCGGCAGCACCAGAAACAAGCCGAACATGCGCAGGCCCACCACCAGCGCCAGCGCCAGCGCGCCGCGCAATTCCGTCCGGGTCATGTGCGCTATGACCGCGGCGCGGCGCGCGAGTTCATCCGTGCGGTTCACGGTGCGTGGATACGCCAGCGCGTAAGCCGGCATGGACGCTGACCGGGCAGGCGCATGCGGCTTCCTGTCGCGGCAGGACCGCGCTGTTCAGGCGCGACTTGACCCGCCCGCAACGCCGCACCTGCCTATAATCCCGCCCGAACGTTACGTGACCTCTAACGCATGAGTGCGGCAACCTCCGATCTGGTTCCCTCGCGCTTCGACGCCCTGCGCGCGCTGGCCGCCGCCGACATGGACGGCGTCGACCTGCTGATCCGCGCGCGCCTGCATTCGGACGTGGCGCTGGTCAACCAGATCGCCGAGCACATCATCGGCGGCGGCGGCAAGCGACTGCGGCCGATGCTGCACGTGCTGGCCGCGCGCGCGGCGGGTTACACCGGCGACGTACACCTGCAACTGGCCGCGGTGATCGAGTTCATCCACACCGCGACCCTGCTGCACGATGACGTGGTCGATGCCTCCGAACTGCGCCGCGGCCGCCGCACCGCCAACGCGCTTTGGGGCAACGCGGCCAGCGTGCTGGTTGGCGATTTCCTGTACTCGCGCGCCTTCCAGCTCATGGTCGAGTTGGATCGCATGGTAGTGATGCGCATCCTGGCCGACACCACCAACGCCATCGCCGAGGGCGAGGTGCTGCAGTTGCTGTGCGTGGGCAACCCGGACACCGACGAGGCCGCCTACGACCGCGTGATCGAGCGCAAGACCGCCGTGCTGTTCGCGGCCGCCTGCCGGCTGGGCGGCGAACTGGCTGGCGCGCCGCCGGCACAGTGCGATGCGCTGCGACGCTACGGACTGGAACTGGGCTTCGCCTTCCAGATCGCCGACGACCTGCTGGACTACACCTCCGACGCGCACACCCTGGGCAAGAACATCGGCGACGATCTGGCCGAGGGCAAGGTCACGCTGCCGCTGATCTACGCGCTGCGCGCCGCCGCGCCGGCCGCGGCCGATCTGTTGCGCGCGGCCATCCGCCAGGGTCACGGCCCGCTCGACCAGGTGCTGGCGATCATCCGCGACTGCGGAGTGCTGGCGCAGGTGCGCGCGCGCGCCGAGGCGCATGCCGCGCAGGCCCGCGCGGCGCTGCACGCGCTGCCGGCCAGCGTACAGCGCGATGCGCTGGCCGCACTCGTCGACTATGCGATCGAGCGCGATCACTGATCGGAGCGGTTTGCAAAACCGCTCCGGCGCCTGGATATGCCGCCGCGACGAGCACGCAAGCGCTGGTCGCGGCAAAGCTAGCGTGACTTCGCCGCACCCGTTTGCTTGCATGCAACCGCTCTGAATCAGGCGGCAGGATGCCCGGTTTTGCAAACTGATCAAGGTTTGCCGCCGCGCACTGCGCTCGCGGTGCGATGGCACACGAAGCATCGGACACGGATCGGGTATAACCGCAGGCTGTTCAAATCCGTCAGGAGTCGTATGCGTCCGTTTCTGATCGCCGTCGCCGCGCTGGGCATCGGCCTGGGCGGCGTTGCCTTGGCCGTGCCGGTCAAACCCGGCACCGCTGTGGCCTACCGCCAGGGTCTGTACCACGCCATTCTGTGGAACTTTGTCCCGATGGCGCGGATGGTGCAGGGGCGCGAGCCCTGGAACCAGGCCGCGTTCGCCGGCAACGCCACCAGCATCGCGTTCTACAGCACGCAACTGTTGCAGGGCTTCACGCCGGGCTCGATCACCCCGCGCAGCGAAGCCAAGCCGGAAATCTGGCAGAACTGGGCCGACTTCAGCGCCAAGATGAAAAACTTCGAGGACGCATCGGCGAAGCTGGCCGCGGTCGCCAGGGCCGGCAACGAGGGCGCCAGCAAGGAAGCCTTCCGGCAGACCGTGGCCACCTGCAAGTCCTGCCACGACAAATACCGCCGGGAATGAGCCGGCGCCGACGGATCGGGTTCAGACCGGCCAGCCCGCGGCGTGCCCGGCGAGCAGGCGCTTCAGTGCCGGCGTGCGCTGAATCACGCGCATGCCCAGCGTGCGCGCGGCGACAACCGCCGGCGCGCGCTGCTTGAACAGCCGCTCGATGGCATCGAACGCATAGGCATCGCGCGCATCGCCGCTGCGCCGGCGTCGCGCATAGCGCGCCAGCACCGGCTCGGCACCGATGTCCTGGCCGCGCGCGTGCGCCGCGCGCAGCACGTCGACCAGTTCGCGCACGTCGCGCAGCCCGAGGTTGACGCCCTGCCCGGCCAGCGGATGCACGGCATGCGCGGCATCGCCCAGCAGCGCCAGGCGCGGCGCCGCGAAGCGCCTGGCCAGCGCCAGCTTGAGCGGAAAGGCGGCACGCGGCGATGCCGGCCGCAGCGCACCGAGGCGAAAATCGCTGGCCGCGCCCACCGCCCGGGCGAACGCAGCGTCGTCCAGTGCCAGCATGCGCTGCGCCTCGGCATCGGGCAGCGACCACACCAGCGACACGCGCCCGTCGGCCAGCGGCAGCAGCGCCAGCGGGCCGGTATCCAGAAAACGCTGCCAAGCGGTGTGCCGGTGCGGGCGCTCGCAGTGCAGATGCGCCACCACCGCGCGCTGGCCATAGTCGCGGCCGTCCACGTCGATGCCGGCGGCCCGGCGCAGCGGCGAGTCGCGGCCATCGGCGGCCAGCACCAGCCGCGCACGCAGGCTCTCGCCATCATCCAGCTCGATCCGCGCCTGCCCGTCCGCCGCCACGCAGCTGCGCGCCGTCACCGCGCTGTGCACGCGCACGCCGGCCGCGGCCAGTGCCTGCCACAGCACCCAGCTCAGCAGGCGATTCTCGACGATCCAGCCCAGGCACTGCGCATCCAGCAGCGCAGCATCGAAATCCAGTTCCGCGCCGCCGCCGGCATCCCAGACGTGCATGGCGCGATAAGCGCAGACGCGCGCGGCATCGATCTGCGTCCAAACGCCGAGATCATCCAGCAGGCGCGCGCTGGACGGGGCCAGCGCCACCACGCGCAAATCGAGTTCAGCGCCCGGACGTTGCGGCGGCGCACCCGCATCCAGCAGGCGCACGCCGAAGCCCGCGCGTGCCAGTGCCAGCGCCGCAGTGGCGCCGACCATGCCGCCGCCGACCACGACGATCCCGGTCTCGGCACGCCGGCTCACGGCAGCGCCTCCAGCGCGGCGCGCGGCGGCGCGGCGCGCCAACCCATGCCGTAGCGCAACAGGTGTTTACGCAAAGGCGGCAGCGCATCGATCACCAGCAACGCCAGCGTCGGCAACAGTGCCGGCAGCGGCGCGCAGCCCAGCGTCGCCAGGGTATGGGTCATGCGCAGCACGCCCTCGCGATCGGGGGCGCGCCGCGCGGCGTAGTGCGCCAGCAGCCCGGGATCGCCGGGATCGGCGGCGCTGGTCAGCGATTCGGCCAGCGTCAGCGCGTCGCGCAGGCCCAGATTGAAGCCCTGCGCGCCGATCGGATGCACGGTCTGCGCGGCATTGCCCACCAGCACCGCGCGTGGCGCGGTAAGCGCATCGCTGAGCACGCGCCGAATCGGCCACGCCTGGCGCGGTGCGGCAGCAAGCAGCCGACCTGCGTGCCAGCCCAGCCGCGCCTGCGCGCAGGCGAGATAATCGCTCTCGTCCAGCGCCATCACCGCATCGACCTGATCGGCGGCAACGCTCAGCACCAGCCCGGCGCGGTCATCGCGCAGCGGCAACAAGGCCACCGGACCGGCATCGGTCAGGCGCTCGTGGGCGCAGCCATCGAGCGGGCGTGCGCAGCGCACCTGGCCGACGATCAGGCTTTGCCGGTAATCGTGCGCTTGCATGCCGATGCCCAACATGGCACGTACGCCGGAGGCGCTACCGTCCGCACCCACCAGCAGCGCCGCATCCAGTTGTTCGGTGCCGGCGCGCGTCTCGACGCGCAACGTGTGCCCAACGGTCGCCGGCCCGATGCCGACCACGCGTGCGGACAGCCGGCGCTCGACCCGTGTCGCGGCGGCCAGCGCCTGCTCCAGCGCCGCGCCCAGCGCGCGCGCCGGAACCGTCCAGCCCAATGCATCCAGACCCGCTTCGTGCGCGCGCAGATGCGTGCTGCCGAATGCGCCGGCGCGGCTGACGCGGATACTGCGGATGGGTTGCGCCTCGCCCGCCAGCAGCGGCCAGACGCCGATGGCGCGCAGGCCGTTGGCCGTGGCCCGCGCCAGCGCCAGGTTGCGCTCCTCGTGAGGCGGCGCGTCCGCGCGCGGCGGCGCGGCCTCGATCAACACGCTGCCGATGCCGGCGCGATCCAGCGCCAGTGCCAGGCTGCTGCCGACCAGGCCGCCGCCGACGATCGCCACCGTTGCGTGCGTGCGCCGCATTCCGCTCATGCGTGCATGATACGCGGCGGTGCAAAACCATGAGGTGCAGACCGATGGAACTGGTGCTGGTGCGCGGCGGCGAAGCCGATGCCGCGCCGGGCACGCTGCCCGGGCAGGCGCCGCTGCCGCTGAGCGCGCGCGGCTTTGCGGCACTGGAGCGCCTTGCCGCCAGTTGGATCGGCCCACCGCCGCGGCTGCTGTTTTGCTCGGATCTGCGCCGCACGCTGCAGGGTGCGCAGGTGCTGGCCGCGCGGTTTGCGCTGGATGCCCTGCCCGACGCACGGCTGCGCGCGCTCGATCTCGGAGCCTGGAACGGCGCCAATTTCGGCACCATCAGCCTGCGGCAGCCCGCCGCCTGGACGCGCTGGAACGACGACTGGGTGGGCACCGCGCCGCCGGGCGGCGAGCGCTGGATCGATCTGGCGGCGCGCGCACGCAACTGGCTGGCCGGGCTTGGCCAGAGCGATACCCGGGACGCGGGCGAGCAGCGCGTGGTGGCACTGACCCACGAGAATACGCTGCGTGCGCTGCTGGCCGAAGTGTTGGAACTGGCACCGCAGGCGGCGCGGCGGCTGCGCTTCGACCCGGCCTGCGCCAGCGCGCTGCGCCTGGAGGGCGGGCACTTTGAAGTATCCTATTTGAACGCGCCGCAGTTTCTGCCGCCCTGACTCACCGATGCCGGAATTCGCCATGCCCGATGCGGTTAACCGCTTGTTGACGCCACGCGCGCTGACGCTCTGCGCACTGATCGCGCTGGCCGTGGCCACGCGCCTGGTGATCTTTTTCTTCCCCGGCGTGATCCCCTACAACTTCACGCCGGTCGAGGCCCTGGGGCTGTTCGGAGGTGCCTGGTTCGCCGACCGGCGCAGCGCCTTCATCGTGCCGCTGGCGGCCATGGCCGTCTCCGATCTGGTCATCGGCCTGTACCCGCTGCTGCCGCTGGTGTACGCGTGCATCGCCGGCAGCGTGCTGCTGGGCTTCCGCCTGCGCACGCGGCGCAGCACGCTGCGCATCACCGTCGCGGCGATCGCCAGCAGCACGGGTTTCTACGTGGTCACCAACTTCGGCGTGTGGGCGGCGTCGGGCATGTATCCGCACACGCTGGCCGGACTGATCGCCTGCTACGTGGCCGGCGTGCCGTTCTATCCGGCCACTCTGGCCGGCACGCTGCTGTGGAGCGGCGTGCTGTTCGGCGGTTATGCACTGCTGGCGCGGCGTTGGCCGGTGCTGGCGCGGCCGGCGGCGGCGCACGCCGCGCGCTGAGCGCGACCCGTGGGCCATCGCCTCTCGAAGATCTATACGCGCACCGGCGATGACGGCAGCACCGGCCTCGGTGACGGCACGCGCACGTCCAAGGACTCGGCGCGCGTCGCGGCCTACGGCAGCGTGGACGAACTCAACAGCGTGCTGGGCCTGCTGCTGGCCGCGCCCGGCGTGCCCACCGGCATGGCCGCCGAACTGACGCGCATCCAGCACACACTGTTCGATCTCGGCGGCGAGCTGTGCATCCCCGGCACGGCGCTGATCGAGCAGTCCGACATCGACTGGCTGGAACGGACGCTGGACGCGCACAACGCCGATCTGCCACCGCTCAAGGATTTCATCCTGCCCGGCGGCGGTCCGGCGGCGGCGGCCTGCCATCTGGCGCGTACCGTGTGCCGGCGCGCCGAGCGCGAAGTGGTGACGCTGGCGCGTCACGAGACGGTGCGCGCCGAGACATTGCGCTACCTCAACCGGCTCTCCGATCTGCTGTTCGTGCTGGCGCGCGTGCTGGCGCGCGCCAGCGGCGCCGGCGAGGTGCTGTGGCAGCGTCAGCAGCGGCGCGACTGAGCGCGATGCTGCGCCTGTACACCCACGCCGCCTGCCTGCGGCACCAGCCGGGGCCCGGCCACCCGGAATCGCCCGCGCGGCTGGAAGCCGTGCTGCGCGCGCTGGACGACGCACGCTGCGCAGGACTCGAGCGCCACGCTGCGCCCGCCGCCACGCCCGCACAACTGCGGCGCGTACACGACGCGGCGCATATCGAGCGCATGCTGGCCGCCGGCGCCGCGATCGCGCGCGACGGGCGGCAAGTGGCGATCGACGCCGATACCGTGCTTGGCCCGGGCAGCCTGGACGCCGCACTGCATGCGGCCGGCGCGGTGGTCGCGGCGGTCGATGCCGTGCTCGGCGGTGCTTGCCGGCGCGCGTTCTGCGCCGTGCGTCCCCCCGGCCACCACGCCACCCCCACGCAAGCCATGGGATTCTGCCTGTTCAACAGCGTCGCGGTCGGTGCCGCCCACGCACTGGCTGCGCACGGCCTGGCGCGTGTGGCGATCGTGGACTTCGACGTACACCACGGCAACGGCAGCCAGGACTACGCCGCGGGCGAACCGCGCGTGCTGTACCTTTCCAGCCACCAGAGCCCGCTGTACCCGGGCACCGGCGCGGCCGGCGAACACGGTATCGGCAACGTGCTCAACGCGCCGCTGCCGCCGGGCAGCGGCAGTGCGGCGTTTCGAGCGGTCTGGGACGAACGGTTGCTGCCGCGCCTCGCCGCGTTCCGGCCGCAATTGATCCTGGCTTCCGCCGGCTTCGACGCGCATCGACTGGATCCGCTGGCCGATCTGGATCTGGTCAGCGACGACTACGCCTGGCTGGGCGCGCGCTTGACGCAACTGGCCGACACGCACAGTGCCGGGCGACTGGTCTCGGCGCTGGAGGGCGGCTACAGCCTCAGCGCGCTCGCGGACGCGGTGCCCGCCTACCTGCAGCCACAGCTGGCCTGAGCCTGCGGGTGCTCAGCGCGCGGCCACGGCACGCGGTGCGAAGTCCAGCGCCAGCGAGTTGATGCAATAGCGCAATCCGGTCGGCCGCGGACCGTCGGGGAACACGTGGCCCAGGTGCGAACCACAGCGCGCGCAGCGCACCTCGATCCGGCGCATGCCCAGGCTGGCGTCCTCATGTTCGGATACCGCGCCGGCGGCGACGGGCTGCCAGAAGCTGGGCCAGCCCGAGCCGGAGTCGTATTTGGCGGCGGAGTCGAAAAGCGGCGCGCGGCAGGCCACGCACAGATAGGTGCCATCGGCATGATGCCGGTACCAGCGCCCACTGAACGGCGCCTCGGTGGCCGAGCAGCGGCACACGGCATACTGCTCAGGGGTGAGCCGCGCGCGCATCTGCGCGTCGTCGTAAGCGGCGGTATCGTTCATCGCCCCGTTCCCGATCGCGAAAGCCATCTGCTAGTTTACGCGCCTCTCCACCGTGGATGCCCCGCGTGACCTGCCAGCGTCCGCTGCCGCGCCTGCGATTGCTCAGCTGCGCGCTCATCCTCGTCCTGCTCGATGCCGGTGGTGCGGCGCACGCGCAAAGCCTCGCCGCGCCGGCCTGCACGCCCGGCACGTTGGGTTGCCGCACGCCGCGCTACAACTACAGCCAGTGCCGCCGCAACGACCTGCTCGACTTCTTCACGCCCGGTCTGCCACGGCTGTCGCGCGCGCAGAGCGCGCATCTGCCGGTGCAGGTGCATGCCGCACACGCCCACAGCACCGATGGCGAGCACTTCGCCCTGCGCGGCCAAGTGCGGCTGCAACGCGGCGACCAACTGCTGCAGGCGCCCAGCATCGATTACACGCGCGGTTCGACGGCCTATCGCGCGTCGGGCAGCGGCGCGCGGCAAGTCACCTACCAGGACCAGAGCCTGCTGCTGGCCGCGCACAGCATCAGCGGCACCACCACGCCACAGCGTGCCGAGGCGCAGGACGTGCGCTACCAGCTTCTGGCAGCACGCGGCAACGGCGCGGCGCGCAGCGCACAGGTGCTGGACGCCGAGCGCAGCCGCTACCAGGACGCCACCTTCAGCACCTGCGATCCGGGCAGCCGGCTGTGGTATCTGCAAGGCCGCCAGTTCGACATCAATCACGGCACCGGCATCGGCATCGCCCACGACGTGAGCATGCGCTTCATGGGCGTGCCGTTCCTGTGGTTGCCATGGATGCGCTTTCCGGTCAACGGCCAGCGCCTGAGCGGCTTCCTGGCTCCCAGTTTCGGCGGCTCCAGCAACAGCGGCACCTACCTGCGCGTGCCCTATTACCTCAACCTCGCGCCCAACTACGACGCCACGCTGGAACCGGCCTACTACAGCAAGCGCGGCGCGATGCTGGGCGGACAGTTCCGCTATCTGTTCGGCATCGGCACGGGCGAACTCAATTTCAACTACATGCCGCACGACCAGTTGTACGGCGCCAGGCGCTGGTCGCTGCAGTACCAGGACTACACCTACCTGGCGCCCGGCTGGAGCTTCAACGCCAACATCAACCGCGTCAGCGACAACACCTATTTCGAGGATTTCGGCAACAGCCTGACCCAGGCCGCCACCAGCCTGCTGGGCTCCAGCGCCTACATCAACGGCGGCGGCAACTGGTGGAACGCGTCACTGGGCGTGGATACCTATCAGCTCACCGATCCGACCCTGCCGCAAAGCGTGCAGCCCTACTCGCGCCTGCCGCGCGGCACGCTGAACCTGGACATCCCGCTGACCGGCCCCTTCATCTTCGGCCTGCGCAGCGAGGCGGTGGCGTTTCGCAAGAGCAACGCGCTGGAGGGCAACCGCCTCGACCTGTATCCGTATCTGGAAGCGCCACTGCAGGGCGCGGCCTGGTTCCTGCGCCCACGCCTGGGTTACCGCTACACGCAATACTGGCTGCAGGGCAACAACGGCACCCCGGACCGCGCGCTGCCGATCGCCTCCATCGACAGCGGACTCTACTTCGACCGCAGCGTGAATCTGTTCGGCCACAGCTATACGCAAACGCTCGAACCGCGTGCCTATTACCTGTACGTGCCCTACCGCAACCAGAACAACCTGCCGATCTTCGACACGGCGCCGCTGACCTTCGACTGGTGGAGTCTGTTCAGCAGCAACCAATACACCGGCGCCGACCGCCAGGTGAACGCCAACAACCTCACCCTGGCACTGAGCACACGCCTCATCGACAGTTCGGGCATCGAGCGTTTTTCCGCCGGCATCGGCCAAATCCGCTACTTCACCCCGCAGCGGGTGCAGCTACCGGGCTATCCGGTCACCTACGAGAGCGGCTCGGCCTACGTGGGCATGCTCAGCCTGGGCCTGTCGCGCAACTGGAGCCTGCAGTGGACGCAGCAGTACGACCCCAGCCAGCACCGCACCACGGTCTCGACCATCGCCATCCAGCGTCGACTGGACGATGACGGCGTGCTGAACCTGGCCTACCGCTACCGCAACGGACTGCTCGACCAGTACGACGTGTCCACGCTGTGGCCGGTCGACGGCAGCTGGAGTCTGGTGGGACGCTGGGACTACTCGGTGCGCGACCACCGGACGCTGGAAGCCTTCGGCGGCGTCGAGTGGGACAGCTGCTGCGTATCGGTGCGCGGCGTGGTGCGCCGCTACGTGCGCGACTACCAGGGCAACATGGCCAACGCCATCATGCTCGAGGTGGTGTTCAAGGGCATCGGCGGGCTGGGTTCGCGCACGGGCAGCTTCCTCTCGCATGCTATCCTTGGCTATCAATGATTTCCGCTGCATCGCGTCCGCGAGCCCATTTCCAATGAAGCGAATTTCCGCCCCCCTCGTGCTGGCGCTGGCTCTTGCCGTGCCGCTGATCGCCCATGCGCAACTGCTGCAACCGATGCAGCCACTGGACCGCATCGTGGCCGTGGTCAACGACGGCGTGGTGCTGCAAAGCGAGCTGGATGCCGCGCTGGCGCAGGTGCGCCAACAGTTCGCACAGAATCCGCAGGCGCTGCCGCCCACGCCCGTACTGGAGCGGCAGGTGCTGGAGCGCCTGATCCTGATGAAGCTGCAGGTGCAGCGCGCCGAAGAAAACGGCATCCGCGCCAGCGACCAGGAAATCGATGCCGCATTGCAGACCATCGCCCAGAACAACCACATCGATATCGCGCAACTGCGCCAGTCGCTCGCGCAGCAGGGCATCGACTACGCGGCTTTCCGCAAGCAGATCGCCGAGCAGCTCATGGTGCAGAAGCTGCGCGACAACGTGATCCAGGGCGACGTGCATGTCACCGATGCCGAGGTCAACAATCTGATCAACAGCCCGCTGTTCAAGGCTGGCGAGGTCAACATCGCGCAGATCCTGATCGCCGTGCCCGAGGGCGCTTCGCCGGATCAGGTCAGCGCGGCCAAAGCCAAGGCCGACGAGGTTGAAAAGCAGATCGTCGGCGGCATGGATTTCAAGGCGGCCGCCATCCGCTATTCGCAGGCGCCCAATGCGCTGGACGGCGGTGTAGTGGGCTGGCGCCGCGTCGATGAACTACCGCCGGCGCTGGCCGACCTGGCCGTCAAGATGCAGCCCGGCCAGGTCACACCGCCGCTGCGCGCACCCGAGGGCTTCTACATCCTCAAGCTGGAGGGCAAGCGCCCCGCGCCGCCGGTGATCGTCACCGAGTTCCACGCCCGCGACCTGCTGATCCGCACCTCGCCGACGCTGGACAGCGCCCAGGCGCAGGCCAAGATCGAGGCGCTGCGCAAGCAGATCGTCGATGGCAAAGCCCAGTTCGCCGACCTGGCACGCAAGGATTCGCAGGACGAGAGCACCGCCAACGACGGCGGTAACATGGGCTGGTTCCAGCCGCAACAGTGGGGCTCGGTGGTGGCAGCGGCATTGCCCGAGCTCAAGGACAACGAGATCAGCGCGCCGCTGCAAGTGCCCGAAGGCTGGCTGCTGGTGCAGCGCCTGGGCGAACGCAAGGTCGACCGTACCGAGCAGGTGCAACGCGATCAGGCGCGCATGGCCATCGGCAATCGCAAAGCCGAAGATGCATACAACAATTTCCTGCGCGACCTGCGTTCCACCGCCTACGTGCGCATCCTGCTGCCGGGCGCCGAAGCGGACGCCAAGCAAGCCGGCTGAGCCATGCCAGCAGGCCTGCCGCGCCTGCTGCTGACGCCTGGCGAACCCGCCGGCGTCGGCCCCGAGTTGCTGGTGCGGCTGGCGCATTACCCGCTCGCCGCCGATCTAGTGGCCTGCGCCGATCCCGATCTGCTGCGGCGCGCGGCGCAGCGGCTCGGGTTTGACCTCGAACTGGTGACTGACGACGGCCGGCCCATCGCGCGCCGCGAGTCTGGCCGGTTGCGCCTATTGCCGGTGCATCTGGCGCATCCCGAGACCCCCGGACGGCTCGATCCGCGCAATGCAGGTTACGTGCTCGAAACACTGGCGCGCGCCAGCGATGCCTGCGCGCGCGGCGACCATGCCGCGCTGGTGACCGGACCCGTGCACAAGGCCGTGATCAACGATGCCGGCTTTGCCTTCACCGGCCACACCGAGTTTTTCGCGGCACGCACAGCCAGTGACGTGCTGATGCTGCTGGTTGGGTCGCGGCTGCGCGTGGCCCTGGCCACCACCCACCTGCCGCTGGCCGCCGTGCCGGCCGCAATCACACCCGAACGATTGCGACGCGCGCTGAGCGTGCTGCATGCCGGGCTGCGTCAAGACTTCGGCATCGCGCAACCGCGCATCGCCGTGCTGGGCTTGAACCCGCACGCGGGCGAGAACGGGCATCTCGGGCGCGAGGAGTTGGAGGTGATCGCGCCCCTGCTGGATGCGCTGCGCGGCCAAGGCATGCATCTGCTGGGTCCGCTCCCGGCTGACACCGCATTCACGCCCGACGCGCGCGCGCGCTATGACGCGGTGCTGGCCATGTACCACGACCAAGCCCTGCCCGTGTTGAAGAGCGAAGCCTTCGATACCGGTGTCAACGTCACCCTCGGGCTGCCTTACGTGCGCACTTCGGTTGACCACGGCACCGCGCTGGACATCGCAGGCCTGGGACGCGCCGATGCCTCCAGCCTGATCGCCGCCGCGGACATGGCGCTCGATCTCGTCGCGCGCCGCGCGACCCGTGCATGAGCGCGGCAGCGCGGCCGAAGAAGCACTTCGGCCAGCATTTCCTGCATGAACGCGGCGTCATCGAGCGCATCGTCGCCGCCATCGCGCCGCAACCGGGGGACATGCTGCTCGAGATCGGCCCCGGCGAGGGCGTACTGACCCTGCCGCTGCTGCGTGCCGCCGGACGGCTGACCGCCATCGAACTGGACCGCGACCTGATCGAGCCGTTGCAGACGCGCGCGGCCGGGCTGGGCGCGTTGACGCTGCTGCAGACCGACGTGCTGCAGGTGGATCTGGGCGCCCTCGCGCCAGCGGGGCGCAAGCTGCGCATCGTCGGCAACCTGCCGTACTACATCTCCAGTCCGATCCTGTTTCACTGCCTGCACTACGCCGCACATATCCAGGATATGCATTTCATGCTGCAGCGTGAAGTGGTAGAGCGCATGGCGGCGACACCGGGCGGCAAGGACTACGGGCGGCTCAGCGTAATGCTGCAGCTGGCCTGTGCCGTACAGCCGCTGCTGCACGTCCCGCCCGGCGCGTTCCGGCCGCCGCCGAAGGTGGATTCGGCCGTGGTCCGACTGCTTCCGCACGCCACCGATGCGCTGCCGCCGGTGGACGGCGCGGCGCTGCAGCAGGTGGTGCGCGCGGCTTTCGGCCAGCGCCGCAAGACACTGGGCAACGCCTTGCGCGGCGTGCTTGACGCCGGCGCCATCCGCGCTTGCGCCATCGATCCGGCGCAACGCGCCGAGCGCCTGCCGCCGCAGGACTTCGTGCGCCTGGCGCAGGCGTTGGCCGCGCGCGGCAATGACTGAAACGCCCTTGCCGCTGGCCGCACGCCTGGCACACAATCCGCGCATGTCCGAACGCACGTCATACCGTGTTGCCGTGCAGGTGCAAAGCCGCTACCTGCCGGAACAATCCGAACCCGATGCGCAACGCTACGCCTTCGCCTACACGGTGCGTCTGCACAATGCCGGCGCGGTGGCGGCGCGCCTGCTGACGCGGCACTGGCTAATCACCGATGCCGAGGGCCGCACCGAGGAAGTCCGCGGCGACGGCGTGGTCGGTGTGCAGCCGCTGCTGCAGCCTGGCGAGCGCTATGAGTACACCTCGGGCGCGGTGCTGAAAACCAGCCTGGGCACCATGCAGGGCAGCTATCTGATGCAGGCGATCGACGGCACGCGCTTCGCGGCCAAGATCCCGGCCTTCGTGCTCAGCGTTCCGCGCGTGCTGCATTGAGCATGCGGAATCTCACGGCAAGCGGCCGCAGCGTTCATCCGCAGCGTCGCACGCACTGATGGCCACCTGGGCGATCGGTGACGTGCAGGGATGCCTGCCGGAGTTACAGCGGCTGATCGAGACGCTACGCTTCGATCCGGCACATGACCGGCTCTGGTTCTGCGGCGATCTAGTCAACCGCGGCGGACAATCGCTGGAAGTGTTGCGCCTGGTCCGCGGGCTCGGCGATCGCGCTACGGTCACGCTCGGCAATCACGACCTCAGCCTGCTGGCCGTGGCGCAGCGCGACGAGGCCGCGCAGGCACGCGTCAATCCCGAGCTGCGCGCGGTACTGTTCGCGCCCGACCGCGTCGAACTGCTCGACTGGCTGCGCATGCGCCGGCTGCTGCATCACGATGCCGCGCTGGGCTACACGCTGGTGCACGCCGGCTTCGCGCCGCGCTGGAATCTCAAGCAGGCGCAGCGAATCGCCACCGAGATCGAACGCGAACTGCGCGGACCGCAGCACGGTCGCCTTCTGCAGCACCTGTTCGGCAATCGGCCGGCGCTGTGGCACCCCGGCCTGAAAGGCCTCGATCGCCTGCGCGCCGGCATCAACGTGTTCACGCGCATTCGTTTCGTCGATGTGCGCGGGCGCATGGATTTCGAAACCAAGAGTGCACCCGGCAGCCAGACGGCGGGCCTGTATCCGTGGTTCGAAGTGCCCGGCCTGGCACGCCGCGAGGCACGCATCGTGTTCGGCCACTGGTCCGCGCTGGGTCGTTTCGCGGGCATGGGCGTATACGGGCTGGACACCGGCTGCGTCTGGGGCGGCCGGCTGACCGCGATGCGTTTGGACAGCAGCGAACCCGAATTCGTCAGCGTCGCCGCCGAACCTTCGCGCCGGCGCGACCCGCGCGGCGAGGAATAGTCGGCGCGGCGCTGGCGTTATCGCGCGCACTGCGCGCGGCGCATGCAAGCGTCAGTACTGGCGTCAGCCCAAACGACCGTGGCAATGCTTGTACTTCTTGCCCGAACCGCAGGGACATGGGTCGTTGCGGCCCACTTTCGGACCATCGCGCACTACCGTGGTCGGTGCTGCCGCAGCCATGGCGGCAGCGCCGGAATGCGCGGCGGCCTCTTCGCCATCCGGGGTGGCGGCATAGCCGCTGGCATCGGCATGTTGAAACTCCAGCGCGGCGCGCGCCGCCATGCGCCGGCGATCGGCTTCCATGGCGGCGATTTCGGCTTCGCTCTGGATATGGATGCGCGCCAGGATCTGGGTAACCTCGGCCTTCACGTGGTCGAGCATGTCGGAGAACAGCAGCAGCGACTCGCGCTTGTACTCCTGCTTGGGCTGTTTCTGCGCATAGCCGCGCAGATAGATACCCTGACGCAGGTAATCCATGCTGGAGAGGTGCTCTTTCCAGGCATTGTCGAGCACGGTCAGCATGACCTGCTTTTCGAGCTGGCGCATGCTCTCGGGGCCTAACGCGGCCTCCTTCTCGGCGAACTGCGCGTCGGCGGCCTCCTGCACGTGGCGCAGGATGCGCGCGTGGTCGATCTCCTTCTGCGCCTCGACCCACGCCGGCAGACCCAGCTCCAGGCCGAAATCACCCGTCAGCGCGTGATCCAGCGACTCGATATCCCATTGCTCGTCGACGCTATCCGGCGGCACGAAGCGGTTCACGAGTTCGCTGATGACATCGGCGCGAATGTCGTGGATCGACTCGCCCACATGCTCCGCATCGAGCAGCAGATTGCGCTGCTCATAGATCACCTTGCGCTGGTCGTTGGCGGTGTCGTCGTATTCGAGCAGGTTCTTGCGGATGTCGAAATTGTGCTGCTCCACCTTGCGCTGCGCCTTTTCGATCTGGCGGCTGACCATGCGCTCCTCGATGGCGTCGTCCTCCTTCATGCCGAAGGCGCGCATCCAGCGCGCCACCGCCTCGCCGCCGAAGATGCGCATCAGGTTGTCCTCGAGCGCGATGTAGAAGCGCGAGGAACCCGGATCGCCCTGGCGGCCGGAGCGGCCGCGCAACTGGTTGTCGATGCGCCGCGACTCGTGGCGCTCGGTGCCGATGATGTGCAGGCCGCCGGCGGCGATGGCCTCGTCGTGGCGCTTCTGCCATTCGGCCTTGACGCGCTGGCGCTCGGCATCTCCGGCATCCGCCGGCAACGCGGCCAACTCGGCATCGAGTGAGCCGCCCAGCACGATATCGGTGCCGCGGCCGGCCATGTTGGTGGCGATGGTCACGGCACCCGGCCGACCCGCCTGCGCCACGATCTGCGCCTCGCGCTCATGCTGCTTGGCGTTGAGCACTTCATGCGGAATGCCTTCCTTGCGCAAGCGCTGGGATAGGAGCTCCGAGACTTCGATCGAGGTGGTGCCCACCAGCACCGGCTGGCGCCGTTGGTGGCAGTCCTTGATGTCGGCGATCACCGCGTTGTACTTGGCTTCTCGGTTGAGGAACACCAGGTCGTGGTGGTCCTTGCGCACCATCGGCCGGTGGGTCGGGATCACCACCACTTCCAGGCCGTAGATGCTCTGGAACTCGTAGGCTTCGGTATCCGCTGTGCCGGTCATGCCCGAGAGCTTGCGGTACATGCGGAACAGGTTCTGGAAGGTGATGGTGGCGAGGGTCTGGTTTTCGCGCTGGATGGGCACGGACTCCTTGGCCTCGACTGCCTGATGCAGGCCCTCGGACCAGCGTCGACCCGGCAGCGTGCGCCCGGTGAACTCATCGACGATGATCACTTCGCCGTCGCGCACGATGTAATCCACGTCGCGGTGATACAGCGCATGCGCGCGCAGCGCCGCGTTGAGGTGGTGCACCGCGCCCAGATTGCGGGTGTCGTACAGGCTGGTGTCCTCGGTGATCACGCCGGCCTTGCGCAACAACTGCTCGGCGTTCTCCATGCCCTCCTCGGAGAGGTACACCTGCTTCTGCTTCTCGTCGACCCAGTAGTCGCCCTCGGATTCCTCCTTCTCCTGGCGCTTCAGGGCAGGCACCACGCGGTTGACCTTAATGTACAGATCGGGCGAGTCCTCGGCCGGACCGGAGATGATCAGCGGCGTGCGCGCCTCGTCGATCAGGATCGAGTCCACCTCGTCGACGATGGCGTAGTGCAGGCCGCGCTGGAAGCGCTGTTCCTTGCTGAGCGCCATGTTGTCGCGCAGATAGTCGAATCCGAACTCGTTGTTGGTGCCATAGGTGATGTCGGCGGCGTAGGCGGTGCTTTTGTCGGCGTTCTCCATGCCCGGGAAGACCACGCCGACGCTCATGCCCAGGAAGCCGTAGACCTTGCCCATCCAGGCCGAGTCGCGCTTGGCCAGATAGTCGTTGACGGTGACCACGTGCACGCCCTTGCCTTCCAGGGCGTTGAGGTACACCGGCAGGGTCGCCACCAGGGTCTTGCCCTCGCCGGTGCGCATCTCGGCGATACGTCCCATGTGCAGGATCATGCCGCCGATCAACTGCACGTCGTAATGACGCATGCCGATCACCCGCCGCGCGGCCTCGCGCACGGTGGCGAAAGCCTCGGGCAGCAGGTCGTCCACCGTCTCGCCCTTGTCTATGCGTGCGCGGAATTCGGCGGTCTTGGCCTTGAGTTCCTCGTCGCCAAGCTTCTGCCAGTCGGGTTCCAGCGCATTGATGCGGGCCACCTTGCGCTGCAGCTGGCGCACCACACGTTCATTGCGGCTACCGAATACGCCGGTCAGGACTCGGTTCAACATCGTGGACTCGCTCGCTGCGGTGGCGCGGTAGACCCGCGCAAAACGCCAAGGATACTATGCCGGCACCCGCCTTCGGATGGCGGCGCGCGGCGCGAATTCAAGGGATCGGCCTGACCAGGCCTCGCATGCCCGGAGCCTGCGCACAGGCAACTGCGGCGAATAGCATCACCGATGTACGCACGTGCACCGGAGGCGGCGGCGCGCCACCGCGCCGCGATGGGGACCGGATCGCACCGGTCAAAGAGCGCGCTTGCCGCGCACGAACGCCAGCGGGTTGATCACCTTGCCGCGATGCCACACCTCGAAATGCACGTGCGGGCCGGTGGAGCGGCCCGTGGAACCGACCAACGCGATGGCCTGTCCGGCCTGCACCGGTTCGCCCACGTGCACCAGCAGCTTTTCGGCATGCGCGTAGCGGGTCATGTAGCCGTTGCCGTGGTCGATCTCGACCACGTTGCCGTAGCCGCCGCGCACACCGGCGTAGCTGACGATGCCGCGTGCCACCGCGGTGATCGGGGTGCCGGCCGGCGCATCGATGTCCAGGCCGGTGTGGAACTCGCTGCCGCCGGTGAACGGATCGGTGCGCGGACCGAAGTATGAATCGATGAAACCGTCCGCCACCGGCATGCCGCTGGGCTGCGCGGCCGCGTCGACCTTACGATCCAGCAGCAGGCGCTCGAGCAGCGCAAGCTGCTGCTGCTGCGCGTCGAAGCGCAGACCCAGTGCCTGCATGCCGGCCTCGATTTCATGCGGCTGCGCCCGCGCCTGCTGCAGCGGTAGTTCGGGACCGCCCACGGCCGGGCTGGTGTCGAAGTCGAACTCGCCGCCCTCGAGCTTGCCGGCGCGCGCCAGGCGCTCGCCCAGTGCACCCAGGCGCAACGACTGCGCCTGCAACTGCCCCAGCTTGACCGCCAGCGCGTTCAGATCGCGCTGCGCGGCGCGCCGGATCTCGGCCAGGTCGACCTGCTGTGCAAGCACCTGCGCGTGCAGCGCGCGCACCCGCTGCAGTGCCTGGTCGCGCGGGCTCCACAACAGCCAGGTCAGCGTCGCGCCAGCCAGCATCAGGGTCAACGCCGCGCCGGCCAGCACCATGCCGGCCAGCAGCCGGCGGCGAGGCTGGCGCAGATCGATCATGCGCGGCGTGGTGCGTGAATCGGAGACCAGTATGATGTTCATGTCAGACCGCGTGAGAATGGTTGATCCATGCAATCGTCGTCTCCATCGCAGCGGCCGCACGGTCCGCGCAACATCACGGACTGCGGCAGCCTCGGCGCACTGCTGGACCGCTCCAAGATCCTGCAGGATCTCGACCGGCAGTTGCGCCAGCGCCTGCCGCCCACGCTGGCCGAGCAGGTCCGCCTCGGCAACGTGCGCGGCGAGCGCATCGTTTTCGTGGCCAGCAGTGCGACGTGGGCTTCGCGCCTGCGCATGGAGCAGACGACGATCCTGCGCCTCGCACGCACCTTGGGGGTGCCTGCGCGGATGCTGACCATCAAAATTGTCCCGCTGACGGCCCCTCCCCAGGAGCCCGCCGCTGCAGCCGCGCTCTCCGCGACTGCGGCACATCACCTGCGCGTAGCAGCGGGGGCGCTGTCCGACCCCGAACTGCGGGAACAGTTTCTAGCCTTGGCATCCTTGGCCGGATCGTAGAGTCCCGCGCGGCAATTTACCGGTACCGCGTCAACAAATTTTAACTTTCACCGCGCTCAAATCGCCTGCGCCGGATGGGCATAGGAAATCGGTGCCCGCTCGGCGTCGTCGAAGCTGACCTCTTCCCAGGCTGCAGCGTCGGCCATCAGCGTGCGCAGCAGACGGTTGTTGAGTTCGTGCCCGGATTTGTGCCCGTAGAAGGCACCGATCAGGCTGTGACCCAGTAAATAGAGATCGCCGATCGCATCGAGGATCTTGTGCTTGACGAACTCGTCCTCGTAGCGCAGGCCGTCTTCGTTCAGCACTCGGTAGTCATCAAGCACGATGGCGTTGTCCATCGAGCCGCCCATGGCCAGATTGCGCTCGCGCAGCATCTCGATATCGCGCATGAACCCGAAGGTGCGGGCGCGGCTGACTTCCTTAACGAACGAGGTGGTGGAAAAGTCGATCTCCGCGCGCGAGGTTCGCGCACTGAAGATCGGATGCTTGAATTCGATCGAGAACCCCACTTTGAAGCCACTGAAAGGCTCGAAGCGGGCCCATTTGTCGCCATCCTCGACCTTGATCGGCTTCTTGATGCGGATGAAGCGCTTGGCGACGGCCTGCTCCTCGATGCCCGCCGACTGCAGGAGGAACACGAACGGACCGGCGCTGCCGTCCATGATCGGCACTTCCGGCGCGGATAGGTCGACGTAGGCGTTGTCGATGCCGAGCCCGGCCATAGCCGAGAGCAGATGTTCAACGGTACCCACGCGCGCACCGTCTCGCACCAGGGTGCTGGACAGGCGGGTATCGCCGACGAACTCGCATCGGGAGGGGATGTCCACCGGCGCCGGCAAATCGGTGCGGCGGAACACGATGCCGGTATCCGGCGCGGCCGGACGCAGGGTCATGTAGACCTTGTCCCCGGTGTGCAGCCCGACGCCGGTGGCGCGGATCGCGTTTTTGAGGGTGCGCTGCTTGATCATTCTTATTTGCCTGACGGGGCAGCAGCCAAAGTGGCCCGGAATGTAACACAGGGTTTACGGGGGATAAAGTAAACCTTTGCGTACTGTAATTCAGGTCACAATCCGGCAGGGACGCGCTGCCGCCGCTACCGCGGACGGGAGCGGTAGCGGCGGCAGGTGGACGGCCGCTTCCTGCGGTCGCCGGGTCAGTCGGCCTGTTTGCGCAAGAACGCCGGGATATCGATGTAGTCGAATCCCGCCGGTGCTGCCGCGGCCGGTGCGGTGGCGGCCTCCGCCGCCTCGTCCGCACGCACGCGGGGGACGCTGGCACTGGCGCGCAATGGAGCCGGCGCGGCCACCATGGCCGGGCCGGTGCCGGTACGCAGCATCACCGGGCGCGGGCGCGGCTGCGGCACGATGGCCTCCTCGCGCGCAGCGGCACGCGGCGGCACCGCACGGGCGGCAGCATTGCGGTTCAAACCGGTGGCGACCACCGTGACCCGCACGTCATCCTGCATTTCGGCATCCAGCGTGGTGCCGATCACCACGGTGGCGTCGTCGGCGGCGAAGTCGTGCACCACGCGACCGATCTCGTCGAACTCGCGCATGGTCATGTTGGGACCGGCGGTGATGTTGACCAGAATGCCGCTGGCGCCGTTCAGGTTCACGTCGTCCAGCAGCGGGTTGCTGATGGCGGCCTCGGCGGCAGCCTGCGCGCGGTCGTCACCACGGGCGGTGCCGCTGCCCATCATGGCCATGCCCATTTCGCTCATCACCGTGCGCACGTCGGCGAAGTCCACGTTGATCAGACCGGGGCGGGTGATCAGGTCGGCAATGCCGCGCACCGCACCCACCAGCACCTCGTTGGCGGCCTTGAAGGCGCTGAGCATGGTGGCCTCGCGGCCCAGCACGCTGAGCAGCTTCTCGTTGGGCACGGTGATCAGCGAATCGACGTACTGAGCCAGATCCTCGATGCCCTTCAGCGCCACCTGCATGCGACGCCGTCCCTCGAAGGGGAACGGCTTGGTGACGACGGCCACGGTCAGGATGCCGCGTTCCTTGGCCAGTTGCGCCAGCACCGGTGCGGCGCCGGTGCCGGTGCCGCCACCCATGCCGGCGGTGATGAACACCATGTCGGCGCCGGCCAGCGCCTCGTCGATGCGCTCGCGATCCTCCAGCGCGGCCTGGCGGCCGACCTCGGGGTTGGCGCCGGCGCCCAGACCCTTGGTGACGTTGGCGCCGAGCTGCAGCACCTGGCGCGCGCCGGAGTTCTTCAGCGCCTGGGCATCGGTGTTGGCGCAGATGAACTCCACGCCTTCGATGTCGCAATGCAGCATGTGGGCCACGGCGTTGCCGCCGCCGCCGCCCACGCCGATGACCTTGATGATTGCGTTGGGCGTAGCCCTTTCGATCATTTCAAACATGTCCCGTCCTCCGATACACAACGTTTGGTTTCACTGGTCCGGGGGCACGCATCCGGCGTTAGCCCGGGTTGCGGCGTTGCCGCCGCCGGTGGCGCTCCTGTGCCACCGTGTTCCGCGCGCGCCGCCGGTGTCGGGGCGCGCCTGTATCCGCGTAGTCAAAAGTTCTTCCCCAGCCAGCCCTTGAGGCGGCCGATCATGCGATCGAGGTTGCCGGCGGGCATGGCCACTTCGTTGCGTGCCGCGTGCAGCAGCAGCCCCACGGCGGTGGCATGCACCGGCGCGGCCACGGCCTCGGCACGGCCGCCGGTCAGTTGCGGCGCACCGATGCGCACCATCTTGTGGAATACCTCTTCGGCCAGTTCCAGCGCGCCTTCCATGGGCGCGGCGCCGCCGGTCAGCACCACGCCGGCACTGATCAGGTTGTCCAACCCGGAGCGGCGCAGCTCGTCCTGCACCATCTCGAAAATTTCCTCGTAACGGTCGTGCACGCACTGCGCCAGCGCCTGCCGTGCCAGGCGCCGCGGCGGGCGGTCGCCGACGCTGGGCACCTGCACCGTTTCGTCGCTGTGCGCCAACTGCGGCAGCGCACAGGCGTACTTGATCTTGATCTCCTCGGCATTACCGGTCGGCGTGTGGATGCCGAAGGCGATGTCGTTGGTGACCTGGTCGCCCCCAACCGGCAGCGCGCGCGTGTAGCGCACCGCCCCCTGCGCGTAGATGGCGATGTCGGTGGTGCCGGCACCGATGTCGACCAGGCACACGCCCAGCTCGCGCTCGTCGTCGGTGAGCACGGCGCGTGCACTGGCGGTGGCGGCCGGGATCAGGGCATCGACCTGAATGCCGCAGCGCTCGATGCACTTGACCAGGTTCTGTACCGCGCTGGCGGCGCCGGTGACCAGGTGCACGTTGGCCTCGAGGCGCACGCCGTTCATGCCCACCGGGTGTCGGATGCCATCCTGGCCGTCGATGCGGAATTCCTGCGGCTCCTTGTAGAGCACCTTACGGTCCGCCGGAATGGCCACTGCGCTGGCGGCGGCCAGCACCGCCTCGATGTCGCTGGCGGTGACCTCGCGCTCGCGGATGGCGGCGGTGCCGTGCGAGTTCAGGGTTTCCAGATGACTGCCGGAGATCGACGCGTGCACCGAACGGATCTCGCAGCCGGCCATCAGTTCGGCTTCCTCGACCGCACCGCGGATGGCGTGCATGGTCGATTCGATGTCCACCACTGCGCCGCGCTTCATGCCGCGCGACACGTGCGAGCCGATGCCGATCACCTCCAGCGGCTCGCCGCGCGCGTATTCACCGACCACCGCCATCACCTTCGAGGTGCCGATATCCAGTCCCACCAGCAGTTGCTTGTCGCTGCGTCGATTCATGTCAGGCGTTTCCTGCGCTGGGCGTGGAAGGGGGCGCGGCGGCGGGGATGGCGGGCTGCGGCCAGTGCACCGCGAAGCCATTGGCGTAGCGCAAATCGGCGTAGACGAACATTTGCGCGTGGCGCGCGGCGAGTTGCGGCCACACCGTCAGGAAGCGCGCCAGGCGCTGCTGCGAGTGCTCGCGCCCGATCACGATGCGCGCACCGTCGGCCAGGCCCAGCGTGTAGCTGCCGCGCGCGGTCAACTGCACCGCGGAGACGCGCAGGCCACGCTGCGCGCAAGTGGTGCTGGCGAAACGGTAGAACGCGACCACTTCCGACAGGCTGCCGGGTGGGCCGTCGAGTTGCGGCAGGCTCTGCGGCAGCTGCGCCGGCGGCACCGCGAACAGATCTCCGCTGCTGCCGATCAAGCGGTCGCCGGTCCAGCGCGCCCAAGGTTGGTGCTCGCGCAAATGCACGACCAGCGTGTCCGGCCAGCGCTTGCGCACCTCGACCTGCGCCACCCATGGCAGTGCCGCGACCGCAGCCCGCACCCGTTCCAGATCGACGGCGAAGAACCCCTTCTGCAGCAGCGGCTGCACGACCTGCACCACGGCGGTCGCCGGTACGTGCACATCCGGCGCGTCGACGGTGACGAACTTGAACGGCCATTGCCCGGCCGCCAGCCAGCCGCGCAGGACGGCCAGCACCGGCAACGCCAGCACCGCCAGCGCCAGCAGCCAGCCGGTCAGGCGAATGGCGTTGGCCCGCGTCACGCGGCCTCCCGATCGAAGCTGGTTTCCAAGATGTGCCAGCACAGCGTCTGGAAATCCATGCCGATGGCCGCCGCGGCCTTGGGCACCAGTGAATGGCTGGTCATGCCGGGCGCGGTGTTGACCTCCAGCAGGTAGAACCGGCCGCTGCTCGCATCGCGCATCACGTCCACGCGGCCCCAACCACCGCAATCCAGCGCGCGGAAGGCGCGCAGGGCCAGTTCGCCCAGCGTCTGCTCGTCGGCCGCCTCGAGGCCGGGGCAGACGTACTGCGTGTCCTCGGCCACATACTTGGCGTGGTAGTCGTAATACGCGCCCTTGGGCACGATGCGGATCGAGGGCAGCGCGCGCGCGCCCAGGACGGAGACCGTGTATTCGGCGCCGATCACCATGCGCTCGACCATCAAATCGCCGGGGTAGCGCGCGGCCAGTGCGGCCGCAGCATCCACGTCCGCGTCCGCGAGCACGCGACTGACGCCCACGCTGGAACCCTCGCTGGACGGTTTGACGATCACCGGCAGACCCAGCGCGCGCACCGCCGCGTGCGCGTCCTCGCCCTTGCGCAACGGCAGGAAATCGGGTGTGGGCAGGTCCAACGCACGCCACACCCACTTGCTGCGGATCTTGTCCATCGACAGCGCCGCACCCAGCACCCCGGAACCCGTGTACGGCACGCGCAAGGACTCTAGTGCGCCCTGCAGTACGCCATCCTCGCCGCCTCCGTGCTGGCCATGCAAAATGTTGAACACGCGCGCGAAATGCCCGGCGCGCACCGCATCCAGCAGCGCCGGGATGCCGTCGATGGCATGCGCATCGATGCCGCGCGCGCGCAGCGCGGCGAGTACGTTGCGGCCG
>JAJYQO010000032.1 GCA_021794575.1 Pseudomonadota bacterium
CTGTTCAACCAGCATCAGGGCCAGATCGCCGCGGCCCGCGCCCGGCTCGCGCTGCGGCGCGCCGAGCTGCAGCAGATGCAGGCGGGCGTGCTGAAACAGCTGGAGCAGGCCGCAGCCGGCTTGCGCACCGCGAACGCGGCGCAGCAGGAAGCGCAAACCCTGCTGCGGGCCGACCAGACCCTGCTGCGCGGCGCCGAGCACGCACAGCAGGACGGTTGGACCGGCCCGCTCGCTGTGGCGCTCGCCCGGCTGCGCACCCTCACCGCCGGGCGCGCCGTGCTGCAGGCCCGCGCGGCGCAGTGGCGGGCGCTGGCCCGGATCGAGAATGCGGTGCAACAGCCCCTGTCGACCGAGGGTATGGCTGGGCATGAAAGCGCCATCCCCGATTTGTCCACGCATCCTCACACGCCATCGTCATCAGCCGAACCCATCGCCTGGACCCATCGTGCATCCGCAGCCGATCCCGCACACCCCTAAATCGATTTGCAAAACCGGGCATCCTGCCGCCCGATTCAAAGCGGCTGCATGCAAGCAAATGGGCGCGGCAAAGCCGCGCCACTTTTGTCGCGACCAGCACTTGCGTGCTCGTCGCGGCGGCACATCCAGGTGCCGGAGCGGTTTTGCAAACCGCTCAACCTCTGCTCGCCATGATCTGTTCGCCATGCATCGATTCGACTTTCCCCGTGCCCTCCACGAGTTGCGCCAGCCCCTGGCATGGCTTGCGCTGGTCCTGTCCTGCGCCCTCTGTCCAGGCGCCGCCCTGGCGCAGGCCGGGCGCATCCAGGCTGTGCAATGGACCGCTGCGCAGCAGTCCAGTTCAGGGCTCCGGGTACAACGCCTGACTCCGGTCGCGTACGTCCGGACACTTGCCGCGACGGCCAGCGTGCAGAACCCCGCGCCGTTGCTGCAAGCGCAGGCGGCCGTGGCCAGCGCCGCTGCGGCGTGGCGCGCCGCGCAGGCGCGCCTGCAACTGGCGCGATTGCGCGCTCAGCGCGCCCAGGGCCTGTACGCGCATGGCCAGAACGTGGCGCTGGCCGAAGTGCAGCAGGACCAGGCGGCAGCCGACGAGGCCCGGGCCGGAGTGCTGGCGGCCCGGGCCGCGCTCGATGCCGCGCGCGTCAGGCGGCTCGCGGCGCTGGGTCCGGCGCTGGAGGTGCGGCTGCGGCACGATCCGGCTTTGCGCCGGGCGATCGCCACGGGACGCATGCTGATCGTCGATCTGACCCTGCCGCCCGGTGCGCAATGGCCGCCGGCGGCGCACGCGCGCATGCGCCTGCCGGCCACGGCGCCCGGCACGCAAACGCCTGACGGCTGGGTGCCTGTGTCCATCGTCGGCCCCGCGGCCACCGCCAGCAGCGGGATCCAGGGTCTGCGCGACGCGGGCACGGTTGCCGCCGCCGGCGGCCTGATGCCGGGACTGCATCTGGCGGCCGAGGTGCGGGCCGCCGCACCGGTGCGCGGTGTGTTGGTGCCGGCGTCGAGCGTGGTCTGGGCCGGCCAGCGCGCGCTGGTGTTCGTGGCCGCGGTGCCTGTCGCCGGCAAGCCGGCACGGACCTTCACCCCGCGCCCGGTGTCCACCGCCTGGCCCCTGGACGGCGGCTATGTGCAGCCCGGCTGGGACGCGGTCGATGTGGTGACGCGAGGCGCCGGCCTGCTCCTGACGCCGCCGCCCAAGCCGCAGGCCAAGCAAGATACGACCGCCGACGGCGACGACGACTGATGGCCCGCGTCCGTGGCATCCAGGCGGCGCTGATCGCAGCCAGCATTCGTCGTCGCGGCGTGGTGGCGGCGCTGGCCGCGCTGCTCTCGCTGCTGGCCGTGAACATCTCCCGGCATGCCGCCACCGATGTCTTTCCCGAGTTCGCTCCCAAGCTGGTGACGGTGCAGACCGAGGCGCCCGGGCTGACTCCCCTGCAGGTCGAAAGTCTGGTGACGCAGCCGCTGGAGGCCGCCGCCAACGGCATGCTGGGGGTCAAGCAGGTGCTGTCCAAGAGCATGGCCGGCATCTCGGTGCTGAAAATCCATTTCCGCGCCGGCACCGCGCTGGAGGCCGACCGCTGGCGCGTCGCGCAGCGCCTGGCGGCGGTGCGCCTGCCGCCGGGCGTGAATCCGCCGCGCCTGACGCCGCTGACATCGAGCACCGGCACGGTGCTGATCGCCGGCCTGACGTCCGACACCCGCAGCCTGATGGACCTCAACACCATCGCGCAATGGCAGGTTCGCCAGCAATTGCTGGCCGTTCCCGGCGTGTCCGACGTGCTGGTGTTCGGCGGGCGCGCGCGCGCGCTGCAGGTGCAGGTCGAGCCGGCCGCGCTGCTGCGTTTTCATATCGGACTGGATGCAGTGCTGGCCGCGGCCCGGCGCGCCACCGGCCTGCTGGGCGCCGGCTACATCGACACGCCCGAGCAGCGCCTGCTGCTGCAGAGCCAGGGCCTGGCCGCGGACGCGCCGGCGCTTGCCGGCGCGGTGCTGCGCGCCACGCCGCAAGGCGTGGTGACCCTGGGCGACGTGGCGCATGTGGCCTTCGCGCCGCTGCCGGCGGTGGGCGCCGCCAGCGTGCGCGGGCAGGAGGGCGTGATCCTGGTGGTCAATGCCCAGTACGGCGCCAACACCCTGCAGGTCACGCGTGCGGTGCAGGCGCGGCTGGCGCAACTGCGACCTGGCCTTGCGCAGCAGGGCGTGACCTTGCACCCGACTCTGTTCCGCCCGGCCGATTTCATCGACGTCGCGGTGCGCAACGTGCGCGACTCGCTGCTGCTCGGCGGCCTGCTGGTGGTGCTGGTGATCGTGCTGTTCCTGCTCGACTGGCGCGCCGCGCTGATCTCCAGCCTGGCCATCCCACTGTCGCTGCTGGCGGCGGTGACGGTGCTGGTGCAGACGAGCGTGACCCTCAACGTCATGACCCTGGGCGGGCTGGCGATCGCCATCGGGGTGGTGGTCGACGACGCCGTGATCGACGTGGAGAACATCCTGCGCCGGCTGCGCGACAACCGTGCGCAGTCCGCGCCCCGTGCCCCGCTGCGCGTCGTGCTCGACGCCTGCCTGGAGGTGCGCGGCGCGGTGGTCTACGCCACCGCGGCCGTGCTGCTGGTGGTGGTGCCCGTGCTGCTGCTGCCCGGCCTGGCCGGACGTCTGTTCGCGCCGCTGGCGCAGGCCTACGCCCTGGCGGTGCTGGCCTCGCTGGCGGTGGCGCTCACCGTCACTCCGGCGCTCGCTGCGCTGCTGCTGGCCCGGCATACCGGGCGGGCGCACGCGCCGCCGCTGATCCGGCTCGCGCGGCGCGGCTACGACGCGCTGCTGCGCGTGCTGCTGCCGCATTGGGTGCCGGCCATCCTGGCCACCGCCCTGCTCACCGGCGGGGCGGCCTGGCTGGCCACCGGCATGGGCGGCAGTTTCCTGCCGCCGCTGCAGGAGGGGCAGTACATCGTGCACATGCACCTGGCACCGGGTGCCTCGCTCGACGCCTCGCTCGCCCTGGGCGCACGGATCGGCGCGGCGCTCGAAAAGCTGCCCGAGGTGCGCGTGGTGGCGCAGCACGTCGGCCGCGCCACGCTGTCGCCCGACGCGGCGGGAACCCAGTCCAGCGAAATCGACGTCGACCTCAAGCCCGGGGCGAACTCGGCGCGGGCGCTGGCCGACATCCGCCATGTGGTGGCCGGCTTCGCCGGAGCGACCTTCCGCATCGACAGCTTTTTCACCGAACGCCTGGACGAGACCGCCTCCGGCGGCAACACTGCGCCGCTGACGGTGCAGGTATTCGGCAACCATCTGGCCGACATCGACGGCGTGGCGCAGCGCGTGGCCGGCGTGATCGCCGCGCTGCCGGGCGCCAGCGGCGTGCAGGTGCAGGCCCCGCCCGGCGTGCCGCAGCTCGACATCGATCTCAAGCCCGGCGCCCTGCGCGCCTGGGGCCTGCAGCCGCTGCCGGTGCTGACGGCCATCCGCACCGCCTTCGCCGGCAGCACCGCCGGCACGGTGTACCGCGGCGCGGTGCCGGTGCCGGTGCGGGTGGTCCTGCCCGCGGCGGCGCGCGACAGCCCGCGGCAACTGGGCGACCTGCTCATACGCAGCCCCGCGCTTGGTTTCGTGCCGCTGGCACAGCTGGCCAGCATCACGCCGTCCAGCGGCAGCAGCCTGATCGAACACATCGGCGGGCAGCGCGTGCAGACCGTGCTGGCGCTCACCACATCGTCCAACCTCACCGGCTTCGTGCAGCGCGCCGAAGCGGCGGTGCGTGCGCAGGTGCAGCTGCCGCCCGGCGTCACCCTGGAGTTCAGCGGCGAGGCGGCGCAGCGCGCGCAGACCCTGCACGCGCTGTCGCTGTCGCTGCTGGGTCTGGGCGCCAGCCTGGCGCTGCTGCTGGCAATGGCGCTGCGCAGCGCGCGCCAGGTGCTGCTCGTGCTGCTGAGCCTGCCGGCGGCCTGGGCCGGCGGCGTGCTGGCGGCGTGGCTGGTGGGCGGCGTGCTGTCGCTGGGTGCGGTGATCGGCCTGTTGGCGCTGATGGGCATCAGCTTGCGCAACGCCATCCTCATCTTCGCCCACACCCAGCATCTGATGCGCACCGAGGGCCGATCGTGGAGCGCCGAAACCCTGCGCGCCGCCGTCGGCGACCGCCTCGCACCGATCGTGATGACCACGCTGGTGACGGCGCTGGGCGTGCTGCCGCTGGCGCTGGGCCTGCATGCGCCGGGGCGCGAAATCGAGGGTCCGATGGCCGTGGCCCTGCTCGGCGGGCTGCTCACCAGCCTGCTGTTCAACCTGCTCGCCCTGCCGGCACTGGCACTGCGCTTTGGTGCGATGCCTGCCTCCGGCGCGGGGACGCCGCTGCCGACGACCGGTTGACGATACGCCCGCCGCACCGGGCCGATCGGACTGCGCCAAGGTTCGGCAGATCCTTGATCCGCCGCAAACGGCTCAGCCAATGCGCAGTCCGATCTTGTTCCCGGACCCATTGCCTAATAGAGTGAAAGCACGGGGCAGTCACCCGCATATCCGGCATTTCAGATCGGGTGGGGCGGAGGGGGCGGATCTTTACCAAAGATATACGTTTTCTCACGTTTTCGTGAGCGCCCATGTCATGGCTCCGTCATGCGCCAATGGCAGGGTAGTGAAATAGCTCGAAAACAAACAATCGACCGCCGCAATGCAGGGATAAAGTTCCAGCGCGCACGGTAAATGTCCGTGAATTCACAGGCCAATGGGCGCTTTTAAAATTCGCACAATTTCGAGCACGCGACTCTGATTACAAGTAAATAAACCCGAATCGGCAGCTTTCAATTTAACCGTTGGGAGGATTTGATAATGAAAAAACTGCAGTTTTCGCCCTTGTTTGTCGCCCTCGCGAGTGCCGGGCTTATGACTATTTTCTCGCCTTGCCTGCATGCGCAGGCGGCCGCGTCTCAGGCCAGTGCGCAAAATGGCTATGCCGCGCAAAAGACCGACAAGAAAGGCCGTGTCGAAACGCTGTCCAAGGTCGAAATCATCGCCAGGGAACTGACGCTGACC
>JAJYQO010000045.1 GCA_021794575.1 Pseudomonadota bacterium
CGATCTGGCAGGCCTGCATCGCAGCCGCGCGCACGCGGCAGCAGCGCCGCCAGCAGCGCCAGCGGCCGCTGCAGGCGCGTGCCGGCGGCGAACACGTGCAGGCGCCAGCGCAGCGCGATGACCAGGACGCGGCCCAGCCGCGGCGCGGTGCCCAGCGCGCTCATCGGCGCGCGCCGCCGAGGCGCGCGCGCAGGGCGTCGAGGCGCGCGGCGAGGCGCTCGCCGCGCTCGCGCAGGCGGTCCACCTCGTCGTGGAAATCCTCCAGTTCCTCGGCTGCCGGCGTCAGCCGTGCCTCGTCCTGCAGCCAGGCGGTGGCGTCGTCGAGGGCCTGCGCCGCCGCGACGCGCAGGCGGCCCAGCGCGGCCACGATGCCCTGCGCCAGCGGCACGCCGAGCACCTCGCCGAAGCGCGCGGCGAAGGCCGCTTCCAGATCGGGCCGGTACTCGCGCGCCAGCTTTTCCAGCCGGCGCGCCAGCTCGGCATCGCCAGACAGGTTCACCGCGCCGGGCGGCAGCGCGCCGCCGCCCTTCAGCGCGGCCACGGCGACACCCGCCGGGCGCAGGCTGACCGCCAGTTCGGCCGCCTCGCCCGGACCCACGCACAGACGGCCGCCGCGCACCTGCACGCGCAGCGCCAGCGGCGGCTGCGTCACGTGCACCGCCACGCTGCGGCCTTCCAGCGCGGCCAGCGCGGCCGTGCATTCGGGATCCAGCGCCAGCGCGCGGTTGAGCGCTTCTTCCAGCGCGCGTCCCAGCAGGTGTCTGATCGGCGCCGGCAGCAGCGCATCGAGAGTGGTCTCGGACATGCGCCGATTGTAGCGGCGGCACGCGTACAGCCGCGTGCCGGCGGCGTCACACCGCGCCGCGGTAGCCGAGCTGCCGCCAGGCCTCGTACACCGTCACCGCCACCGCGTTGGACAGATTCAGGCTGCGGCTGCCGGGCACCATGGGCAGGCGCAGCCGACGCTCGGGCGGCAGCGCGTCCAGCACCGCCTGCGGCAGGCCCTTGCTTTCGCTGCCGAACAGCAGCGCGTCGCCCTGCGCAAAACCCGCCGCATCGGGCCGCGTCGAGCCGCGCGTGCTCAGCGCGTGGCAGCGCGGCCGGCCCAGCGCAGCCAGGCAGGCGTCGAGGCTGGCGTGCACGCGCACCTCGGCGTACTCGCGGTAGTCCAGGCCGGCGCGGCGCAGTTTGGCGTCGTCCAGCCGGAAGCCCAGCGGCTCGACCAGATGCAGCGCGCAGCCGGTGTTGGCGGCCAGACGCATCACGTTGCCGGTGTTGGGCGCGATCTCCGGATGCAGCAGGACGATATGCAGCATGGGGTCCGGGCAGCCCCGCCGCTCAGCCGCCAACGCTGGTCGGCGGCGGCAGTGGCGGCAACTGCGGGTGGTAGTCGCGCCACGGCGCGTGCGCGTAGTGCGGCTGCGGATGCGCGGCCAGTTGCTGCAGGGCGATCTGCACCGCGCGTTCGAGCTGCGGATCCTGCCCCTCGCGCACCAGCTTCGGGTTCTGCCAGACGGTCACGTCCGGCGCCACGCCGTGGTTCTCCACCGGGAAGTGGCCGTCCAGGCCCTCCACCGCGACACGCGGCGCGGTGATGCCGCCGCCGTCCATCAGCCGCGGATAGCCGCCGATACCCACCAGCCCGCCCCAGGTGCGTTCGCCGACCAGGGTACCGATGTGGTCCATCTTGAAGTACCAGGGCAGCGCATCGCCGCCGGAGCCGGAGAACTGGTTGATCAGCATCACCTTGGGGCCGTAGATGGCCATCGGCGGCGTCACCTGCGGGCGGCCCCAGCGGGTCACCACCAGCGACATCGGCCGGCTCAGCAGGTTCTGGATGATGTAGTCGGAGATGTCGCCGCCGTGGTTGAAGCGCTCGTCCAGGATCACGCCCTGCTTGTCGACCAGCGCGAAGTACATGCGGTTGAAGTTGCGGTAGCCGCCCCACTCGGTGTCGGGCAGGTATACGTAGCCCAGCTTGCCGTGCGATAGGCGCTTGACCAGGCGCGCGTTGTGGTCGATCCAGGCGATATTGCGCAGCGTGCGCTCGCTGGGGATGGTCTTGACCACGATGGTGTGCGCGCCGCGGCCGTCGGCGTGCGGCGCCACGGTGAGGGTGACGTCCTTGTCGGCCAGGTTCTGGAAGGCGCGGTAGATGCTTTCGTTGCCGGGCAGGTTGCGGCCGTCCACCGCCAGCAGGTAGTCGCCGGTCCGCACCGCCAGCCCGGGCTGCGCCAGCGGCGCGTACACGCCCGGATTCCACTTGCCGCCGCGGAAGATGCGGGTGATGCGGTAGCGCCCGTGCTCGATGGCGTAGTCGGCGCCCAGCAGCCCGACCTTGATGTCGGCCATTTTGGGGTGGTAGCCGCCGTAGATGAACATGTGGCCCACCGACAGGTAGCCGGTCATCTCGCGGAACAGGAAGCTCAGCTCGCTGCGGCTGGCCAGCCCGGACAGGTAGTGCGCGAACTCGGTCTGCGCGGCGCGCACGTTCAGGCCGTCGAAGTGGGGGTTGTAGAAGAACGCGCGCTCGATGCGCCAGGCGTCGCGGTACATCTCCGCCCACTCCTCGCGCGGCACCACGTACACGCGCAGCGTGGCGGTGTGCAGTGCGGTGGGCTTGGCCTTGGGCGTATCGGCGGCGATGAACCAGTGCCGGCCGCGGCGGTACAGCAAATCCTTGCCGGCGGCGGCGACGTCGACAGCGGTGACGCCGGCCAGTAGCGGCTGCAGTTTCTTGTGCGCCAGATCGAAGCGCAGCACCCGCACCGGCACGCCGTAGGGGCTGATGTCCGACTGCATGATCACGCGCGGCGCCCGCTGCAGGATCAGCACGCCGGGTGCGGCGGCGGCGATGCGCGTATAGCGCGCGGCGGGAATCGGCAGCGCCACCGCGCGCCGCGCCAGGCCGGCGAAGTCGATGCGCACCGGCGCCGGCGCGGCGGCCTTGGCTGCGGCGCGCTTGGCCGGCGCGGGCGGGGGTTCGAAGCCAGCGTCGGGCGCCAGCGGCGAGGGCTCCGCCGCACGCAGCGTGGCGGCGTACACGTGCGCGGTCAGCGGGCGTTCCATGCCCGACATCTCCCACAAGCCGGCGCTCAGCCCGGTGTTGGTGCTGGCGGTGAAGTACAGGTACTTGCCGTCGGGATCGAACACCGGACTGCGCGCGTCGCTGGCACCGCCGGTGACCTGCACGCTGCGGCCATCGGCCAGCGAGTAGATCTCGATGGCATGCAGGTCGTTGCGCAGCACGCGCGTGTAGGCGATCCAGCGGCTGTCCGGCGACCACGCCGGATGGAAGTGCTGCAGCGTCGCATTACTGTTGACGGCGATGCGCAGCGGCCGCGGATCGCGCGCGTCCAGGTTCACCAGCCACAGGTCCAGCTTCTGGTCGCCGAACACCAGCTTGCGGCTGTCGGGCGACCAGGTGAGGTTGTCGTAGAACGCACTCTTCTGCCCCAGCGCGATGCGCCGCGGCGTGCCGCTGCCGTCCTCGGCGCGGATGTACAGGTCGTACTCATGGTCGCGGTCGGCGAAGTAGGCCACCCAGCGGCCGTCGGGCGCGTAGGCCGGGTCGCGGTCCATCACGCCGGGGCTGTGGGTGAGATCGACCGCGCTGCCGTGTTTGGCCGGCACCGAAAGCAGGTCGCCGTGCGCCTCGAACACCACGCGCAGGCCGTGCGGCGAGATGCTGCCGCGCACGATCTGCTTGGACACGTTTACGAAGCGCGGGCGCAGCTGCGGCAGGTCGCCCGACACCGTAATAGGCACCGCACGCGAAGTGCCGCGCGCGAAGTCGTAGACGTGGATCTGGCCGAACTGCGAATAGACGATGCCACCCGGCCCGGCGCTGGCCGAGGTGATGTCGAAACCGGTGTTGTCGATCACCTTGCGCACGGCGCCGCTGCGCGTGTCGTAGGCGAACAGCGTGATCGGCCCGTCGCGGTCGGAGAGGAAGTACACCGTGTCGCCGACCCACATCGGATCGCGGTTGTTGGCGTTGTCGTCGGGAATGCGCACCACGCTGGAATCGGACAGCCGCGCCAGCCACACCTGGGTGTGCTGGCCGCCCTTGTAGTCCTTCCAGAACGGCTCCCACTGGAACTCGGGCACGTAGGCCAGGTGCTTGCCGCCGGGCGAGTACGAGCCCTCCTCGGCCATCGGCAGCGGCAGCTCCTGCGGGAAGCCGCCGGTCACCGGCACGGTGTAGAGCTGGTCCGGATCGGAGTAACTGTAGCGATGCGAGCGGAACAGCACGCGCTTGCCATCCGGGGTCCAGCCCACGGCCACGTCCGGGCCGGGATAGTAGGTGAGCCGCCGCGGCGTGCCGCCGCTGGCCGGCACCACATAGACGTCGGTGTTGCCGTCATAGGTGCCGGTGAAGGCGATCATCGAGCCGTCGGGCGAGAAGAAGGGCGTGGTCAGCATGTCCATGCCGCTGGCCAGCACGTGCGCGGTGCCGCCCGCGCGCGGCACTTCCCACAGTTCGCCGCCGTACTCGAAGGCGATCTCGGTCTTCGACAGCGTCGGATAGCGCAGCAGCAGCAGCGGTTGCGTGCCGGCGGCGCGGGCAGTGTCCAGCGCGCATCCGAACAGCACCATCCACACCAACGCCAGCGACCATGCATGCAGCCGTGCGCTCATCGTCGATCTCCCGACAGCTCAGGACGAGGGAATACCCAATTGTCGCGGCCTGCCGACGGGCGGCACGCAGCCGACACCCAGTGCAAGCAGACTGGCCGCGACCCGTGAAGTTCCCTGCATGCTTCCGCCATGCGGTCGGCGCAGGCCTGCCGGCGCCGGCGGACGATGCCGGATGCCTCGGGCCGGGTGGACGATGGCGACTGATGTAGCGCCGGCGGTGCCGGCGCCCGCGCGCAACAGCGACTGCGGCGTCGGCGCCAGGCCCAGCAGCACCGTCAGCAGCGCCGCCAGCAGCAGCGCGTTCAGGGCGAACATCGCGCCCAGCACACAGGTGACACTCGGAAAATCCACCTAACATCCGAGCGCTGTCGCGAAACCCAGTTCAGCGGACGAGTTGATCACCCAGAACCTGACGGCGGCGCTTCAGCACGTCGACATTCGCGCACTCGCTCACCCGATCGTGACGGGCAGGGCATAGTCAACCATGCCGAAGCGCGACTGCTCTGATATGCGGGGCCGCCGGCTCTCACAACCGCAGGAGCGAGGTTTTTGCCCTTTTATCTACTAGCCGTCGCGGTTAGCTTCTCGGTTCACGCTGCGTTCGTCGCTACTTCGGGTCGTTGCCGCCGTGAAACCGGCCAAAGTGACCGGCACTATTGAAGGACATGAGCAGTCCACCGGCGGCCGCCGCTGCCACGTCAGCCAGATTGTGCAATTCGAACCTTCCTACCTGGCAGAGCAGCGTGTAGGCCACCGCGAGATTGAAGCTGCCCCACAGCACATTCACCCGAGACGAGGACAGCCCTTTGCCCGGTGGCTTGGCGAAAGGA
>JAJYQO010000028.1 GCA_021794575.1 Pseudomonadota bacterium
AACGGTTGGCGGCCGGCGGCAAGACGGACTTCCACGCTTCGGTAGCCCGCGCCGCGGTAGAGCCAATGCGCGCCCGTTGACCAAGCGGCGAAGAGGTGCCCCGCCATGTCTGCCGACTACTGGCGCTGTGGATAAGTCTGTGCGTTGGACGCGACACGGGGCTGTGCGCAGCAACCTGAATGCGCTGTTCACGCGCATTGCACATAAAAAATAGATATAGAACAATGTGTTGTGTCGTTGATCGATGAAATTGCTTTGACATCCGGCGGCAATGCGCTTTGTCTGCGCGCTGTGCACAAGTCATCGAGGTGCGTCACCAGGGCGTCATGAGCCATGGCTAAAGTGCGGTGCGCTGATCCCGTCCCTCCACGGGCCAGCATGGGGCATGCAACTCGAGTGCGCGGCACTCGCGGCGCGGCACACTTGCCGCGCCGTTTCTTTATCAGCACAGCCCGCGCTGCGACAACGACACAGGTACGCCGGTGCCGATGACCAGGTGATCGAGGACGCGCACGCCGATCAGCTCCAGCGCCTGTTTCAATGTTTGCGTCAGCGCCACATCGGCGCGGCTGGGTTCGGCCACGCCGGAGGGATGATTGTGGGCCAGGATCACCGCCGCCGCGTTGTGGCGCAGGCAGGCGCGCACCACCTCGCGCGGCGGTACGCTGGCGCCATCGAGAGTGCCGCGGAACAGTTCCTCGAAGGCCAGCACGTGATGGCGGTTGTCCAGAAACAGCACCGCGAACACTTCGTAGGCGCGGTCGCGCAACTGCGCACGCAGAAAGGCGGCGCTTTCGGCCGGGCTGCCCAGAGCCGGGCGCGCGGCCAGCGTCTCGCCCAGGCTGCGCCGCGCCAGCTCCAGCGCGGCCAGCAGGCGCGCGCGTTTGGCCGGGCCGAGGCCGCCCACGCGGCAGTTCTCGGGCGCGTTGAGCAGTGCCGACACGCTGCCGGCCCGCGCCAACAGGCGCTGGCCCAGTTCCACGGCGCTGATGCCGCGCGTGCCGCTGCCCAGCAGCACGGCGATCAACTCGGCCGGCGCCAGGCTGGCGACGCCCTGGCGCAGCAGGCGTTCGCGCGGTCGGGAGTCTTCGGGCCAGTCGCGGATGCTCATGTGCGCAAAATCGCAGTCGCGGGTGGCGTGGCGCAGCAGCATGGCCGTGCACATCCGGTAAGCTGTTGGCTTCGCTTGCCGTCGGATGGCACCCACATGCCGCGCCTTGCATCGCCTTGCGCGAGTCGCCCATGAACCCTGCCGCGCCGCGCCGCGTGCTGCTAGGGGTTGCCGGCGGCATCGCTGCCTACAAGGCCTGCGAACTGGTGCGCCGGTTGCGCGAGCGCGACATCGAGGTACGCGTGGTGCTGACTGCCGGCGCCGCGCGCTTCGTCACTGCGACTACCTTCCAGGCGTTGTCCGGCCAGCCGGTGCGCGAAAGCCTGTGGGACGCCGGCGCCGAGGCCGCCATGGGCCATATCGAACTGGCGCGCTGGGCCGATCTGATCCTGGTCGCGCCGGCCAGCGCCAACCTGCTGGCGCGTCTGGCGCATGGCATGGCCGACGATCTGCTGACCACGCTGTGCCTGGCCAGCGACCGCCCGCTGTGGCTGGCACCGGCCATGAACCGACTGATGTGGGCGCATCCCGCCACACAGGCCAACCGGGACACGCTGCTGACGCGCGGCGCGCGCCTGCTGGGCCCGGGCAGCGGCGCGCAGGCCTGCGGCGAGATCGGCGAGGGTCGCATGCTGGAGCCCGCGGCCATCGTGGCCGAACTGCTGGCGCAGACTGCGGGCTCGGTGCTGGCCGGGTGCCGCGTGCTGATCAGCGCCGGGCCCACCCACGAGGATCTCGATCCGGTGCGCTACATCGGCAACCGCAGTTCCGGGCGCATGGGTTTCGCGCTGGCCGAAGCCGCGGCACTGGCCGGCGCCACGGTGACCCTGGTCGCCGGTCCGGTGACACTGGACACGCCGGCCGGCGTGACGCGGCGCATCGACGTGCGCAGCGCGCGGCAGATGTACGAGGCGATGCTGGAGCAGGCCCGGCAGGCGGACATCGTCATCGCCACCGCGGCGGTGGCCGACTACCGGCCGGCGCAGGTCTTCGCCAACAAGCTGAAAAAGCAGGACGGGCCGCTGACGCTGGAGCTGGTCGAGAATCCCGACATCCTGCGCGAGTTGGCCGCGTTGCGCCCGCGCCCGTTCCTGGTCGGCTTCGCGGCGGAAACCGACAACCTGGAAGCCCACGCGCGCGCCAAGCTGGCCGCCAAGGGTGTCGACCTGATCGCGGCTAATGAGGTCGGCGCGGGCGTCGGCATCGAAACCGTCGACAACGCGCTCAGCGTGTTCTGGGCGGGTGGCGTGCGCACGCTGCCGCGCGCCGACAAGCGCGTGCTGGCGCGGCAACTGGTCGCGCTGATCGCCGAGCGTCGCGCGCAGGCGGCGCAATGATCGAGGTGCGCTACCGCGTGCTCGATGCGCGCATCGGCGCTTCGATCGCGCTGCCGTCCTACGCTACGCCGGGCAGCGCGGCGATGGATCTGCGCGCCGCGCCCGAGCAGACGCTGACGCTGGCGCCCGGGGAGGCGGCGCTGGTGCCCACCGGCCTCGCGTTGCACATCGGTGATTCCGGCTGGTGCGCGCTGGTGCTGCCGCGATCGGGTCTCGGCCACCGGCACGGGCTGGTGCTGGGCAACCTGGTCGGGCTGATCGACGCCGATTACCAGGGGCCGCTGATGATTTCGTGCTGGAACCGCGGCAGCGCGCCGTTTACCATTGCGCCGGGGGATCGCATCGCGCAACTGCTGCTGTTGCCGGTGGCGCAGGCGCGGCTGGTGCAGGTGGGCGACTTCACGCCCAGCGCGCGCGGAACGGGCGGTTTCGGATCCACGGGTCTGGGCTAGCAGCGTGACTCTCTCGACAAACGCTTGGGCGCGGAGACGGTGCGCATGAACGCGGCGCGGCATTCATCGGGCAGGCCCCGGACCGGCTGGCGCAAGACGCTGGACAGGTTCGACCTGCACCGCATGCTGCCGCTGGCTGGCGCCACCGTCGCGCTGCTGTTTAGCGGCTTCGCCGCGTGGCAAAGCTGGCAGCTATGGCAGGTGCAGCGCGCGGTGGCGGCGCTGACACCGACGCGACTGGCAGCGGCGCAGGCGCTGGGCGAGGTCGCCACCACGCTGCGCGCGCACATCGTCAAGGCGCTGGCCGATCCCGAACTGCGCACCGATCTGGATGCCGGCAACATCGCTGCCGCGCAGGCGCGCCTGCGCGCGCTGCTGCCGCAGGCGCGCCGCATCGAACTGTTCGGCCCGGATCTCACCGACGTGCTGCATGCCGATTACGCGCGCTTCGGCTACGCCAAGGCGGCCCAGCTGATGCGCGCGCAGGGCAACGACGCGATGGTGCCGCTGGAGGCGCGCGGCAGCGGCGCGCAGCGCACGCTGGGCGTGGCCGCCCCGCTGCACGATGCGGGGCGCCTGCGCGGTTACGTCTGGATCGACTATCCGTTCACCGCCATGGCGGCGCGCTTCCAGTCGCAGGACATTGCGCACGGCGGCCGCCTGGAGCTGCGCCAGCAGGGTCTGCTGCTGATGGCGCGCGGCGGCGCCGGGCAGCCCGGCGCGCAGGATGCCGGCCTGTCCGTGCCCGGCACCGCGCTGAGCGTGCGTGCGCTGCCGCCCGACCGGTTTGTGGTGCTCAGCGATTCGCTGACCACGACACTGACTTGGACCGTGCTGGGTCTGGGCGGCGGCATCATCCTGCTCTGGCTGCGCCGGCGTGCGCTGGGCACCGCACACACCCACTCCGGAGCACCCACCTTGACCGATGTCCTGCGCGAGCAAGCGCTGTCCGCGCCCGCCGCAAGCCCCGCCGCGCCTGCGCCCGCCGCCAAACCCGCCGCCAAACCCGCCGCCGCCCCGATCGCGCTCGACCGCAGCATCTTCCGCGCCTATGACATCCGCGGCGTGGTCGGCACGCAGTTGACCAAGGATGTCGCGCGCCTGCTGGGTCAGGCCATCGGCAACCTGATGCGCGAGAAAAATCTCGGCGAGATCGCCGTCGGCCGCGATGGACGCCTGTCCGGCGCCGAACTGGTCACGGCGCTGGGCGAGGGCCTGCGCGATGCCGGCTGCGCGGTGATCGACCTCGGTGCGGTGCCGACGCCGCTGGTGTACTTCGCGACCTACCTGCTCAACACCGGTTGCGGCGTGGCGGTGACCGGCAGCCACAATCCGCCCGAGTACAACGGCTTCAAGATCGTGGTCGGCGGCGAGACGCTGAGCGAAGACGCCATCCAGGATCTGTACGCGCGCATCAGCGAGGGCCGCCTCAAGCGCGAGCCCGGCGGCAGCCTGCGCCGGCAGGATCTCGGCAACGACTACATCGACCGCATCGCCGGCGACGTGCAACTGGAGCGTCCGCTGAAGGTGGTGGTCGATTGCGGCAACGGCATCCCCGGCGCGTTCGCGCCGCAGTTGCTGCAGGCGATCGGCGCCGAGGTGATTCCGCTGTACTGCGAGGTGGACGGCACTTTCCCCAATCATCATCCCGACCCGTCCGATCCGCACAACCTCGCCGACCTGATGCTTTCGGTCAAACGCATGGGCGCCGACCTCGGCCTGGCCTTCGACGGTGACGGCGACCGCCTCGGCGTGGTCACGCCGGCCGGCGACAACATCTTCCCAGACCGTCTGCTGATGCTGTTCGCCGCCGACGTGCTGACGCGCGATCCGGGCGCCACGGTGATCTACGACGTGAAGTGCACCGGCCACCTGGCGCCGGCCATCCTGCGCCACGGCGGCGTGCCGCTGATGTGGCGCACCGGGCACTCGCTGATCAAGGCCAAGATGCGCGAAACCGAGGCCGCGCTGGCCGGCGAGATGAGCGGCCATTTCTTCTTCCGCGAGCGCTGGTACGGCTTCGATGACGGCATGTACGCGGCTTGCCGGCTACTGGAGATCCTGGCCGCCGATGCCGAGCGGCGCGCGCCGGGTGCAGTGCTGGCCGCGCTGCCGCAGGATGTCAGCACGCCGGAGCTGAAGATCCCGCTGGCCGAAGGCGAGCACTACGCGTTCATCGAGCGCTTCCGCGCGCAGGCGCGTTTCGAGGGCGGCCGCAGTAGCCTGCTCGATGGCGTGCGCGTGGACTGGCCGGACGGCTTCGGGCTGGTGCGCGCCTCCAACACCACGCCGGTGCTGGTACTGCGCTTCGCCGCCGATTCCGCCGCGGCACTGGCGCGCATCCAGGCGGCTTTTCGCGCCCAGTTGCTGGCGCAGCAGGCCGATCTGAAACTGCCGTTCTGATCGGGACTCGGGACTCGGGACTCGGGACTCGGGACTCGGGACTCGGGACTCGGGACTCGGGACTCGGGACTCGGGACTCGGGACTCGGGACTCGGGACTCGGGACTCGGGACTCGGGACTCGGGACT
>JAJYQO010000010.1 GCA_021794575.1 Pseudomonadota bacterium
TCGACGGTGCCGCCGGCGATGACCTCGCCGCGCACCAGCGCCAGGTACTGCCGGCTCACCGCGCGCGCGGCGATCATCTGCGTCAGCGCGGTGTGCCCGCGCAGCGAGCGCGCCACCAGCATCAGGCCGGAGGTGTCCTTGTCCAGCCGGTGCACGATACCGGCGCGCGGCAACGCGCATAGCGCGGCGTCGAAGTGCAGCAGCGCGTTCTGCAGCGTGCCGGCCGGCCGACCCGCGCCCGGATGCGTCACCAGACCGGCCGGCTTGTCCAGCACCAGCAGGTCGGCGTCGGCGTGCAGCACGCGCAGCGCGATCGGCTCGGGCGCATCGGGCACCGCCGCGTCCGGCTGCAGGTCGAGTTCGACTCGCTCGCCACCGCGCAGACGCTGGCTGGGGTTGCAGGCACTGGCGTCCACGCGCACGCGCCCGCCTCGCACCCAGGCGGCCAGACGTGCCCGCGAGTAGTCTGGAAACAGCTCGGCCAGGGTCTGGTCCAGGCGCCGGCCCGCCGCCGCCAGCGGCACTTCGGCGTGCAACGTCGTGGTCATGCCGGTACGCGCCGCGGCGCGAGGCGCCACCCGGCGCGCGTGCTTAACGCGGGGCTCAGACCGGATTCCGTTACACTTGGTGCTTTGTCACGCCCGCGGGTCGTCTGCATGCGTTCCATCCGAGTATGGGTTGTTCTGGCCTTGGTGCTGGTGTTGCCGGCGTGTTCATTGTTTCACGGCAAGCGCGACAATCTCGACACGATGTCGGTCCAGGCGCTGTACGAACGCGCCAACACGGCGCTCAAGAACGGCAACTACGGTGCTGCCGAACAGCTCTACAACAAGCTGATCGCGCGCTTCCCCTACGGGGACTACACCGAACACGCGCAGATCAACCTGGCCTACGCGCAGTTCAAGAACGACAAGCCCGACGACGCCTACGCCACGGTCAACAGCTACATCAAGACCTACCCGGCGTCCAAGGACATCGCCTACGCCTACTACCTGCGCGGCCTGATCAACTTCAACCGTTCCGGCGGCCTCCTCTCGCGGCTGTTCCCGATGAATCGGACCAAACGCGACCAGGGCTATGCAGTGCAGTCCTTCGACGACTTCAGCCAACTGCTGCAGCGCTACCCCACCAGCCGCTATGCGTCCGATGCGCGCCAGCGCATGATCTGGCTGCGCAACGGCCTGGCCCAGTTCGAGATGAACATCGCCTTCTACTACTACGACCGGCAGGCCTACGTGGCGGCGCTGAACCGCGCCAAGTACGTGCTCGATCACTACCAGCAGGCGCCGCAGACCGGCGACGCACTGGCGCTGATGGTGCAGTGCTACAAGAAGCTGCACGACGACACGTTCGAGCAGCAGGCGCTCAGCGTGCTGAAGCTCAACTATCCCGATCATCCGTACTTCAAGAGTCCCAACAGTTGGCCGCACTACCGCTCGAACCTGTGGCGGCTGATTCCGTTCATGGGCGGCTTCGGCGTCACCGACTCCGGCGTCACGGCCGCCAACCAGAAGTGATCGGGTAGCGGCGCTCGCGCCCGAACGCACGCCGCGTCACCTTGGGCCCCGGCGCCGCTTGGCGGCGCTTGAATTCGTTGCGCATCACCAACCGCGCCACGCGGCGCACGGTCTCGGCATCGAAACCGGCGGCAGCAATCTCTGCCTGCGACTGCTCGCCCTCGACGAAGCGCTCGAGAATGGCATCCAGCACTTCGTAGGGCGGCAGCGAATCCTGGTCGGTCTGATCCTCGCGCAGCTCCGCCGACGGCGCGCGTTCGATCACCGCCCGCGGGATCACCTCGCCTGCCGCCGTTGCGAGTTCCAAATCCAGGACCCCGCGTCGCACCGCATTGCGCCACCGCGCCAGCGCATACACCGTGGTCTTGTACACGTCCTTCAGCGGCGCATAGGCCCCGCACATGTCGCCGTACAACGTGGCGTAGCCCACCGCCATCTCGCTTTTGTTGCCGGTGGTCAGCAGCAGCGCGCCGCGTTTATTCGACAGCGCCATCAGCAGCACGCCGCGGATGCGCGATTGCAGGTTTTCCTCGGTACTGTCCGGTGCGCGGCCGGCGAACTGCGGCGCCAGTGTGTCGATCAGCGCCGCGTAGCCCGGTTCGATCGAAAGTTCCGCGCAGTCCACACCAAGCAGATGTGCCTGCGCCTGCGCCTCGCGCAGCGAGAGCTGCGAGGTGTAGCGCGAGGGCAGCATGCAAGCACGCACGTGCTGCGCGCCAAGCGCGTCCACGGCCAGCGCCAGGGTCAGCGCCGAGTCGATGCCGCCGGACAGGCCCAGCAGCACATCGGAAAAGCCGTTCTTGCGCACATAGTCGCGGATGCCGCGCAGCAGTCCCGCGTAAAGGACGGCGAGATCGTCTTGCTGCGGCGCCGGCCAGGCGTGCGCGCGCAGCGTGCGCGCACCGGCATCGAAATCGGCGTACAGCAACGCATCGTGAAAAGCCGGAGCCTGCGCCGCGATGCGGCCATCGCCGTCGACCAGCAGGCTGCCGCCGTCGTAAATCACCTCGTCCTGGCCGCCGACCAGGTTGAGATAGGCAATGGCGCAGCCGGTCTCTCGCGCGCGCGCCGTCAGCACCCGTTCGCGCTCGGCGTGCTTGCCGGCATCCCAGGGCGAGGCGTTGATGACCACCAGCAGCTCGGCGCCATCGCGCGCCGCGCTCGCGGCGGGCTCGGGCTGCCAGATGTCCTCGCAAATCAGCACGCCCAGGCGCACGCCGCCCGCTGTGTTCACGCAACTGGTGTGCCCGGGCCGGAAATAGCGGCGGTCGTCGAACACGCCGTAATTGGGCAGCGCCTGTTTGTGCGCGACACCCGCGATGGCACCGTCCCGCAGCAGCGCGGCAGCGTTGAAGACCTCGCCGGCGCTGTGCGGAAAGCCCACGATCGCGGCCAGTCCGACGCATGACTGCGCAAGCGCCTGCAACTGCCGCTCGCAGGCCGCGAGAAAGCTCGGCCGCAGCAGCAGGTCTTCCGGCGAATAGCCGCTGAGCGTGAGCTCCGGACACACCAGTAGTCCGGCGCCGCCGGCACGCGCCTGCTGCATCAGCGCGCTGACGCGCGCGGCGTTGGCGGCCACCGCGCCGACCGGAAAATCGTGTTGGGCCAGGGCCAGGCGCAGTGTCGGCATCGTCGGCGGATCGCTCGGGATAGGCGGGGGCGCGCCCGGCACGCTCGGCCGGCGCGACGCGCAGTCCGGCCATTGTAATGCCGCCGTGGAATCGGCCCGGCGCACGCCTGCGCAATCGGGCGGCGCCCGCGTTTTTTACGGCTTTCTTATGCGCGTAATGGCGATTTGTATGCCGCTCATATGCAGCCCGCGCGACAGTGCGCAAGACCCCACGGGAGCCGCCCATGGATCTCGCCTACCTAGCCCTGCTGATCATCCTGTCGCTGGCCACGTTGGGTTTCCTGTGGCTGTGCGAGCGCCTGGGAGAACGCAAGTGAACGCGACCTACGTCGTCGCCGTGGTGCTGGCCCTGGCGCTGGCCGGCTATCTGTTCGTGGCGCTGCTGAAACCGGAGTGGTTCGAATGACCGGCAACGATGTCCTGCAGATGACGCTTTACATGGCGGCGGTGCTGCTGCTGGTCAAGCCGCTCGGCGCCTACATGGCCAAGGTCTTCGCCGAGCAGCCCAACCGGGTGACGCGCTTCGGCGCGCCGGTCGAACGCGCTCTGTACCGCCTGTGCGGCATCCGCGCGGACGAGGAGATGACCTGGCAGCGTTACGCGATGGCCATGCTGCTGTTCAACCTGGCCGGGCTGCTGGCGCTGTACCTGTTGCAGCGCGTGCAGGGCTGGCTGCCGCTGAATCCGCAGCACCTGGGCGCGGTGGCGCCCGGCCTGGCGATGAACACCGCGATCAGCTTCGCCAGCAATACCAACTGGCAGGCCTACGCCGGCGAATCGACGATGAGTTACCTCACCGACATGCTGGGCCTGACGGTGCAGAACTTCCTGTCCGCGGCCACCGGCATCGCCATCCTGCTGGCGGTGATCCGCGGTTTCACCCGCCGCTCGGCGCGCACCGTGGGCAACTTCTGGGTGGACACCACCCGCGCCACCCTGTACGTGCTGCTGCCGTTGGCGCTGCTGCTGGCGCTGGCGCTGGTTTCGCAGGGCGTGATCCAGAATCTGCATCCGTATGTCGAGGCTCACCTGCTGCAGAGCACGACGCAGACCGTCGGCAACGTCACCGCGCCGCTGAGCACGCAGACCCTGCCGATGGGCCCGGCGGCCTCGCAGGTGGCGATCAAGCAGCTTGGCACCAACGGCGGCGGCTTCTTCAACGCCAATTCCGCGCATCCGTTCGAGAATCCGACCCCGCTGAGCAACTTCCTGGAGATGCTGGCGATCCTGCTGATCCCGGCCGCGCTCTGCTACACCTTCGGCGAGATGGTCGGCGACCGCCGCCAGGGCTGGGCACTGCTGGCGGCGATGACGGTGATCTTCGTGCCGCTGATGATCGGCTGCGTGGCCGCCGAGCAGGCCGGCAATCCCGCGCTGCATGCGTTGGGCATCGATCAGCACGCCTCGGCACTGCAGGCCGGCGGCAACATGGAAGGCAAGGAAGTGCGCTTCGGCATCGTCGACTCGGGCATCTGGTCCACGGCGACGACGGCGGCCTCCAACGGATCGGTCAATTCGATGCTCGATTCGTACACCCCGATGGGCGGCCTGATACCGCTGTGGCTGATGCAGCTGGGCGAGGTCATCTACGGCGGCGTCGGCTCGGGCCTGTACGGCATGCTGGCCTTCGCGATCGTGGCGGTGTTCATCGCCGGGCTGATGGTCGGGCGCACGCCCGAGTACCTAGGCAAGAAGATCGAGGCCTACGAAATGAAGATGGCCAGTCTGGTCGTGCTGATTCCCTGCGCGCTGGTCCTGGTCGGCACCGCCATCGCAGTGCTGCTGCCGGCAGGTCTGGCGGGCATCGACAATCCGGGTGCGCACGGCTTCACCGAGGTGCTGTACGCCGTGTCCTCGGCCTCGAACAACAACGGCAGCGCCTTCGCCGGACTCAATGCCAACACCGCGTTCTACAACACGTTGCTGGGCATCTGCATGTTCATCGCGCGCTATCCGCTGGCGATCGGCATGCTGGCCATCGCCGGTTCGCTGGCGGGCAAGAAGCATGTCCCGGCCTCGGCAGGCACGCTGCCCACGGCCACGCCGCTGTTCGTGGTGATGCTGGTGGTGACCGTGGTGGT
>JAJYQO010000023.1:0-2837 GCA_021794575.1 Pseudomonadota bacterium
AGCAGTTCGACAAGACGCAGTGACCCGGAATCGCGGGAAGCGTCTGGCAGCGTGCTTTCGATCACCAGCAGGCGTGGCCTGCCCGTTTCGGCGCGCGCGATGGCCTCGGCCTCACGCGTTCCCGGCTGGGCTTGCTTGAGCAGTGCCGTCGCCCACTTGCCGGCGAATCGCGCCTTGTTCTTCACCTGATGGCGCTTGATGCCGCGCTCGGGATCGATGCCCGCGGTCACGCCCTCGCAGTGGATCACGGTGCTCGCCGGCTGCACCAGCACGCAATGTCCCGCGGCACGCACCGCGAAGGCGAGATCGGTGTCCTCGTAGTAGGCCGGCGCATAGCGCGTGTCGAATCCGCCGACCTTGCGAAACAGATCGGCCTGGATCATCAGCGCCGCGCCGGACACATAATCGCACTCGCGACGGTAGAGATAGCGCAGCTGATCCGGGCTTTCGAAACGCCCGCAATTCCAGGCGCTGCCATCGGCGAACACCAGCGCGCCGCATTCCTGCAGGCGACCATCCGGATACAACAGGCGGGCGCCGGCGATGCCGCAATCGGGTACGTCATCGAAGCAGGCGCGCAGCGCGTCCAGCCAGCCCGGCGTGACTTGCGTGTCGTTATTGAGGAAGCACAGGAACTGTCCGCGCGCGGCTGCGGCGCCCGCGTTGCACGCACCGACAAAGCCGAGGTTGCGTGGCAGGCAGAGCAGGCGCAGTCCCTGGATTTGCGCGAGCGTCGCCGCGCTCGCATCGGGTGACGCATCGTCCACCACGATGACCTCGAACGCGGTCTTGTCGCCACAAGCTGCGATCGAGCGCAGACAAGCCAGCGTGTGGGCCAGTTGCCCATGCACCGGAATGATCACCGAGACGTCCGGGGTGCCGGCGCCGGACATCGCAAACGGCGCGAACGTCCAGTCCAGGGGCAGCAAATGCGGTTGTGACGAAGCGGGCGGGCGGCCTTCGAATTCCTGCAGGATGCGCCGCCAGGTGCCGCGCCAGCCGCGGCTCATGAGACTGCCGCGCATGCGTTGCGATAACGCAAGCAGGCGGCGCATGCGCCAGGCGAGCGCGTCAGTCCAGGTCATGGACATGCATCGGTACCGCCGATCGCGCATGCAAAAGGCTGCATATCTCGATTCACCCCAAGGTGCATTTTCCACTCGAAACCGGCCACTTCTTACTCCTCGCGGCGCGCCGGTGCGGCGGCATCCAATTGGAAGGCGCGGGCGACCAGCGGCTTGGCCCAGGCCGGGGTCGCGGCGCACTCCACCGCACTGCGCGGATAGTTTGGCGTGCCATCGTTTACCGCAAGCACCAGCTTTGGAACGGGTCGTTGTCCGGCCGCCGGATCGGCCTCGGTACTGTTGTCGTAGACGCGCAGCCTGGTCACGTGGGGCATCAGTCGGATCAGGTTGGCGCGACTGGCCTGGTACCGCGCGCGCACCTTGGCCTCCGGAATGTCATGGCCGCCGCCGGCGACCCGCGCCGCCACGCGGGCCAGGTGGCGCTCGAGACTGTCCAGCCCGCAGTACCAGATCATCAGCTCGTGGCCGGCAGCGGCCGCCTCCAGCAGCAGGCCGGTGACGGTCCGTCCGCCCAGCGTGGTTTCGAACGCGTAGTCGGTATGGCGGGCGATCGCCGTGCGCAAGCGCCGCACACTCTCCTGCCACGCGAGCGCGTTGGCCGCATCCTCGCTCAGGCCGGGGTTGGCGGCCAGGATCCAGCGGGTCGCCTCATCCGGGTCGAAGCAGGCGCCGCCAGCCTGACGCAGCGCCTGACCGGCGATGCTGCTCTTGCCTGCCCCGTTGGTCCCGGCCAGCACGGTGATCCGCGCCATCAGCGGCCCGGCCGTCCGGCGCCGCGCACGGCCGCCGCTCCCAATTCAGCAGGTGTCGCCGCGAACAACGCGTCCACGGCGGCCTTCGCCGCTGGCGTCTGCATCCGCGCCAGCAACGCGTCGAATTCGGCCGTCAGCCGGGCCAGTGGATCGGGCACCGCCTCGATCAGCCGCTCATAAGCCTCGATCGACAGCATCACCGCGGTCGGCCGCGCGTTGCGGGTGATCACCACCGGCTCCGGCTTGCGCAGCACGCGCTCCAACAACGCGGCGAAGCCGTTCTTGGCATCGCTGCTGGCCATCGTCGGCAGGCGGTCCAGCGGGGGGTGGATGGTCATGGCGGCATCCTCATCAGGTTGTGCGCCGAGGGCTTGCCCCGGCACATCCACCATACGCCGATTAGCCATAACGAACAATATAGACATAATGAATAAATTGGACATACTGTCCAAGTCGAGTGCGCTTCGTCATTCCGAGCGCAGCGAAGGAGTCGGTGCATGCTTTCGAGCGGGCCAGTGGCCGCAGCCTGCCCTGCATAACGGCCGATCGCCGCCCCGGCGACATCGCCCCGCTTCCGCCTGCTGGGCCGACGCCACCCCCGGTGCCGCCCTGGCGTACGCAACGCGACCTCGATGCCATGTGCCGCGACCTGGTGCTGGCAACAGGCCAACCCCGACGGCTACGGCGGCTGAACTCTGCAGTCATCCCGCACGGTGCGCTGATTTGTTTGACGTCATCCCGGACGGCCCGCAGGGCCGAGCCGGGATCCAGACGGGCATCCCGCAAGTGCCACTGGATCCCCGGCTCGCGCTGCGCGCCCGGGGATGACAGCAAAAAGCGGTGCTCTCCCCACGAAGGCTCTTCCCACCCTATCTGTTCGATTCGAAACCGGCCACCCCATGGACGTGGTGGCAGGATCGGTCAGAGTGCGCACCGAATCTCAAGACGCTATTCGGTGCGCTCGATGCGTATCCCGGGACGGTCCCGGCGGAATCCGGCG
>JAJYQO010000023.1:2937-5081 GCA_021794575.1 Pseudomonadota bacterium
CTGTTCGATTCGAAACCGGCCACCCCATGGACGTGGTGGCAGGATCGGTCAGAGTGCGCACCGAATCTCAAGACGCTATTCGGTGCGCTCGATGCGTATCCCGGGACGGTCCCGGCGGAATCCGGCGCGGTTCAGTTGACGCGCCGCCGCAGGTAGTTGAGCAGGTCGATGCGGGTGATCAGGCCGAGGAACTTCGGTCCATCCATGACGATGGCGATGTGACCGCGATCGAACACCGGCATCAGTTGCGCGACCGGGGTGCGCATGTCCACGAATTCGAGTTTGCTGACCATGGCGGTGGACACCGGATCGGCGAAGCGCGCGCTGTCGGCGTGCACGTGCATGAGCAGGTCGGACTCGTCGAGGATGCCGACGATGCGCTCGCCGTCCATCACCGGCAGTTGCGAGACGTCGTACAACTTCATGCGCTGGTAGGCGACGGTGAGCGGCTCGTGCGGGCCGATCACCACGGTGTCGCGCTGCGCGTAGGGGCGCAGGATCAGGTCGCGCAGGTCGCCGTGCTGCGGACGTTCGATGAAGCCGTTGTCCAGCATCCAGTAGTCGTTGAATTGCTTGGACAGGTACTTGTTGCCGGTGTCGCACACGAACACCACCACGCGTTTCGGGCGGGTCTGCTCGCGGCAGTATTTCAGCGCCGCTGCCAGCAGCGTGCCGGTGGAGCTGCCGCCCAGCACGCCTTCCTTTTCCAGCAGCAGGCGCGCGGTGAGGAAGCTCTCCTTGTCGCTGATCGCATAGGCTTTCTTCACCCGCGAGAAGTCGCTGATCGAGGGCAGGAAGTCCTCGCCGATGCCTTCGACCATCCAACTCGCCGATTTGGTCGAGAGCGTCCCTTCGTTGATGTACTGCGCCAGGATCGAGCCCACCGGGTCGGCCAGCACCAGTTCGGTCTGCGGCGAGGCCTTGGCCAGGAAGCGCGAGAGTCCGGTCATGGTGCCCGAGCTGCCGCAGCCGAACACGATGGTGTCGAGGCGGCCGTCCATCTGCGCGAGGATTTCCGGGCCGGTGATCTCCTCGTGCGCGGCGGGGTTGTCGGGGTTGCCGAACTGGTTGATGAAGTACGCACCTGGGGTGTCGTCGGCAATCTTCTTGGCCAGATCCTGGTAGTACTCGGGGTGACCCTTGGCTACGTCGGAGCGAGTGAGGATGACCTCGGCGCCCATGGCCTTGAGGTTGAAGATCTTCTCGCGGCTCATCTTGTCTGGCACCACCAGCACCAGCCGGTAGCCCTTCTGCTGCGCTACCAGCGCCAGGCCGATGCCGGTGTTGCCGGCGGTGCCCTCCACCAGCGTGTCGCCAGGCTTGATGCGTCCGGCTCGCTCGGCGCGCTCGATCATCACCAGGCCAATGCGATCCTTGATGGAGCCGCCCGGATTCATGCACTCGAGCTTGAGGAACAGCTCGCAGCGGCCTGCGTCGAGGCGCTGCGCCTTGAGCATCGGCGTGCGGCCGATCAGTTCGAGCACGGAGTTCTGGATCATGGGCGGCCTGTGCAGGTGGCGATGGGCGGCGCGGCGCCGGAAAACAAACCGCCGCGGGCAAGCCGCGGCGGCGTCGGGCGGCCGCGCGCAGCGGCCGGGATGATAGGGCACGCGCCGGGCGCGTGCCGACGGGCTAGTGCGTGCGCGCGTCCTGCCACATTCGCAACAGGCGTTCCTTGGCGACGAGCTTCTCGCGTTTCATGCCGTTGAGCGTGTCGCCATCGAGCGGCAGCACGCCGATTTCGGCGTCGTGCACCTTGCTGTCCAACTCGCGGTGGCGCAGGAACAGGCGCCGGAATTCGATATTGGCCTTCATCAGGGCCTCGACATCTTCACGCGGATGATTTTCGAACATCGTGCGACCTCCATAAGGTTGATGGATCAAAGGGACGCACGGCACCACGCGCCCGTCGCGGCGGTGTCGTTGGGTGGCTTCAGGGGGCGCGGCCTGCACGCCACCCGACCGGCGATGCGGCGGGGCGGCTGGTGGGCGGGGCGCGCAATGCATGATGACGGGCCTGACAGACGCCGCAGGGGAAATGCCCTGGGCAGTCCGAACCTACTCCCGAGGCGCGGGCGAGGCAAGTCGCGGGCGCACACTGCGTGCATTGCGTCAAGTGTCTGCAGAGCGCTGGATCCCGGCTC
>JAJYQO010000074.1 GCA_021794575.1 Pseudomonadota bacterium
TGCCGAGGGCGAAACCGGCGCGCGCCGCCCGCCGCGCGCGGCTGCGAGGCAGTGCCACGACCACCAGGGTCAACGCCAGCGTGTGCCAGAACTGGTATTGCACGGCGGTATGCCATACCGCCAGCATGGCCGTGCTCAATGTGCCCTGCAGCAGATGCGCGCCGGCGGCGCCCAGGGCCACGGCGCTGACGCCGAATGCGGCGATCAGCCAGGCATCGCCGCGGCTGGCTGCAGCATCGTCGGGAGCGCCGGATGTCATCGTGCGCCTCGCGGCGCCGGGCGCGCGGCGGTTGCCGAAGGCATGTCGGGCGACGACGCGACCGTCGTGGCACGCGCCGGCGCAGCCGCCGGATACAGCGCATCCTGCAGCAGCGACCAGGTGCCCGGCGCCAGCTGCCAGGTGTGCGCCTGCACGCGCGCAGCGGTGCGCGCCAAGCCGGCCGCCGCATCCGCGGGCAGGCCGCCGGCCGGCGCCTGGATGTCGAGATTACCCAGCGGCCGCCCACGGACATCACGCCAGGCCAGCAGCGTCAGCAAGCTGCCATCGCTGAGCAGCGCGCGCAGCTGGACCGCCTGCGGCGGCGCTGCGCTGCGCGGCAGCACGCCGGCATAATCGAAACCGTCGAACAAACCGAGCAGCAACACGCCCAGCGCCAACGGCTGGCGCAGCTGCGGCGCCGCGATGCGCACCCGCGGCGTGCCGTCGAGACTGCGATCGATCAGGAAGCGCGCGCCGTCACGGCCCAGCACGTCCACCTGCAGCACCGCGCTGGCCGGCAACGACAGCAGCGGATGGCGCATCCACTCCACCGCGCGCACCGGCGGCGTCAGGTCACCGCCGACCAGCAGACTCTGTGCCTGCCCGCGCTGGCGTATGAAGGTGCCGTCCTGGCGCGCGTCATAGTGCCCGACCAGCAGCTGCGGCAGACCGGGTACGCCCTCCAACGTGAGCATGATGCCGGCCCCCGCACGCCCCGGCCCGGCCACACCCAGCTGCGGATACTGCGCGGGCAGCCGCGTCTTGGTCTCCAGAATGCGCGCACGCGCGAAGCGGTCCAGCCAGTCTTCGACCATCTGGGGATCAGCGGGCGACTGCGTGGATTCCACCCGCCAGCCATCAGCCGCGCGTCGCAACACTACCGGCGCGGTTGCGGGGGGCTGCACCGTGATGGCGGTGACTCTGGCGCGCGCCGCCGCCAACTGCGGCAGCAGCACGCGCCCTACCGGCTGTCCGGGCGCCGTCCAGCCGACCGGACCGCGCACGGCGAGATCGGCGAGCACGGCAAGCAGTGCCAGGGCGATCAGTACGGACAGCCCGCGCCAGCTCACGGTGCGCCTCCGCGCAGGCGTCGCCATGCTGCAATCAGCAGTGCGGCCAGCGTCAACACGCCGGGAACCAGCAGGATGTCGAGCGCCTCGATACGCGCCTGCAGGCGCTCGATGCGCGCATCCAACTGGCGCTCGCTGCGGCGCAGATCATCGCGAACCTCGGCGCGCTGCTGGCGCGCCGCGCGATATTCGCCGGCGTCCAGATTCATCGCGGCGCCGGGCGCGCTGCGTGCCTGCTCGATCTCCAGCAGGCGCTGCTCGGCGGCATCCAGCTTCTGGCGCAGCACCAGGCGACGCTCGCGGATAGCCTGTTCGGCCGCAGTCTGCATCGCACGCAGTCGTGTGAATGGCCGCGAGGCCTCGGCGCGCCCGCGAATCGAAATCAGCGCGCTCGAACCGCTGAGGTTGTCGATGGTGTTGAGCAGGAAATCGGCGTTGTTGGCAAACGGGCTGGTCAGGTTCTGGTTGAAGAACGGCAGCAACTGCACCCATAGCCGGTTGCTGAGGATGTCCGTGTCGGCCACCAACACGATGTCGGCAGGGCGCGCGCCGGGCGCCAGCGCGCCGGTGAGCCGCGCCGCCAGCACGTAGCGCGCGCGCGCGGCGTCGGCGCCATCCAGCAACTGCTGCGGATCGACCGCGGCATCCAGTACGCGTTGCACCGGCAGCGCGCGCGCATCGCCGCTGGACTGCAGCAGCGGCGTCATGTGCAGGCGTGCGCTCTCGGACTGCTCGAAACTGCCCGCCGTCGAGACGTTGATGTCGTGCAGGCCGGCGGTGATCACGTCATCGCGGCTGAGCTCGGCGCGACCCAGCCCGAGCAGCGCCGGATCGGCCGTCGGCGCGGCGCCGGGCACGGCGGCCACGCTGCGCGCCAGGCTTGGATCGATCACCACGCGATCCGGATCGAAGCCCACGCCGCAGTCCTCGAGCAGCGGGCGCAGCGCGGCCCAACTGGCGCTGGCGCTGGCCAGCGCTTGTGCGGGCGGCAGGGTTTCCGGATCGGGATCGATGAACACTGCGAGGTGGCCGCCGCGCAGCAGAAATGCGTGGATCGCCGCCACCGCCTGCGCGGAGAGCATGTCCGGCTGCACCAGCAGCAACACGCGCAAATCGGCCGGCACCGCGCGCAGCGAACGGCCGTCCAGCGGCTGGATGCGAAACAGCTGGTTTAGCTGCTGAAACGCCGTCCACGGCGGCTGCGCGGGCGCATCCGCAGATGTCGGCGTGCCTTCGACAGGCAGCCCGCTGATCAGTCCTACGCGTGGGCGGCGCGTGGTGATCAGTTCATCGATCAGCCGTGCCACGTCGTATTCGAGGAAGGGCTGCTTGTCGGGCTGCAGGAACGGGATCACGGCGATGCCGGTGGTGGCGTTGCTGCCGACCAGCCCGAAGATCACGCGTTCGCCATCGGGACCCACCGGCAGGGCGCTCAGCCCCGCCGCCAGCGCGCGGTCCTCGATCTGCGAGTAGGGGCGCGGATCGAGCACCTGCACGCGCACGCGTCCCCCGGAAATCCTGGCCACCTCGTCCAGCAATGTGCGCACGCGCTGCGCGTAGGCGCGCAACTGCGGCAACGCGCGCGCCGCGTGCCGCGAGAAATACAGCGTCAGCAGCACCGGCTCGCGCGGCGAACGCGCGATTTCGACCGTGCCGGGCGCCAGCGTGTAGAGATGATCGGCGGTCAGGTCGAAACGGTGTCCGGCCAGCGCACGCGTGCCGAACTGCACCAGGGCACCGTACAGCACGGCGAGCGCCAGCAGCGCCAGCAGCATGCGCAAGCCACGGCCATGCGCCCGCACGCTCATCGCGCCTGTCCCTGCCAGCGCAGCAGCAGCACACCCGCGCCCAGCCAGACGATGATGGTGAGCATGAAGAACGCCAGATCGCCCAGATCGAGCACGCCGCGCACGATGTGCTGGAAATGGGTCAACATGCCGAGTTGCGCCAGCATCCGCAGCAGCGCCGGCGGCAACAGCCCGGCCAGCGCGCTCTGCACCTGCGATGTGCCGACCAGAAGGTAGGCAAGCCCCAGCATCAGGGCCAGCACGAACGCCGTCACCTGACTGCGCGCGAGCACCGACACGCTGGTGCCCACCGCCAGCAGCGCGCCGCCCAGCAGCAGACTGCCCAGATACGCGGTCGCGATGGCGCCGTTGTCGGGATGCCCCAGATAGACGACGGTGAGCCACAGCGGAAACGTCAGCGCCAGCGCCAGCGCCAGCCACAGCCAAGCCGCAAGGTACTTGCCCAGCAGGGCCGCCAGCGGCGTGACCGGCAGCGCGAGCAGCAGTTCGAGCGTGCCAGTGGCGCGTTCCTCGGCCCACAGCCGCATGCTGGCCGCCGGCACCAGCACCAGCAGCAGCCAGGGTACGAAATCGAAGAACGCGGACAGATCGGCCTGGCCGCGCGGGAAGAAGTCGCCCAGAAAAAACGTGCACACGCCGGCAAGCACCAGAAACGCGATCAGGAACAGCCAGGCGGGCGCGGTGACCGCGCTAGCGTAGAGCTCGCGCCGCAACACCGCGCGCAGGCCGCTCATGGCGTCTGCTCCACGGGCTCCGCATCGGCCAGGCTGCGAAACACGTCTTCCATGCGCCCCGCTTCCAGCATCAACTCGCTGGGCTGCACGTGGTAGTTGACCAACAGGGCCTGCACCCTGGGCAGCAACTCACGCCCCGGCTTGGGCAGCACGGTGACGCGGCCGCTCAGCGGATCGATCTCTACAGTGTCAACCTCGGGCAGCAGGCCGAGCGCGGCACGCGCCGGTCCCGCCGCCGCCGCACAGAAGCTGACCGCACCACGGTAGCGCGAGCGCGCGATGAACGCCGCCGGGGTGGTGTCGGCCAGCACGCGTCCGCGCACCAGCAGCACCAGCCGGTGGCACATTTGCGGCACGTCCTCGAGCTGGTGCGTGGAGACAATGATCGCGCGTTGGCGCGCCAGAGACTGTAGCAATGTGCGCACGCCGGCCTGCTGGCCTGGATCGAGGCCGTCGGTGGGCTCGTCGAGAATCAGCACGGGCGGATCGTGCAGGATCGCCTGCGCCAGCCCGACGCGGCGGTGCTGCCCCTTGGACAGCGTATCGATGCGCTGCGCCAGCAACGACTCCAGGTCCAGAACCTGCACGACCTCGTCGTAACGCTGCGCCAGGCGCGCGCGGCGCAGACCGCGCACGCGTGCCACGAACAGCAGCAGCGTGTGCACGCTCATCTCACCGTACAGCGGCGCGCCTTCCGGCAGGTAGCCCAGCGCGCGCCGCGCCGCCAGCGGCTGGCGCTGCACGTCGTGGCCGCAGATGCGCGCCACGCCGGCATCGGGTTCGAGCACGCCGGCCAGCATGCGCAAGGTGGTGGTCTTGCCAGCTCCGTTGGGGCCGAGCAGACCCAGGATCTGGCCCGGCTGCACGCGCAGGCTGACCGCTTCGACCGCGCGGCGCGCGCCGAAGCGGCGTATCAGGGATTCGGCCTCAATCATGGCCGCAGCACAACGCGGCGCCGCCACGCAGCAAAGCGCCGCACCAGCCCGTGGACAACGGGCGGGTACGGCGCAGGCACGACACGCTCAGCCGGGACGGCGTGGGCTCAGCCGGCCGTCGCCGCGCTGGCTGGGACAGCCGCGCTGGACGCCGCGGCCGCGCTGGCGCTCGC
>JAJYQO010000059.1 GCA_021794575.1 Pseudomonadota bacterium
TAGGCGGCGAAGTCCTCGCCCAGTTCTGCCAGTTCGCGGCTCCAGCCCTCCGCGTCGACACGTAGCAGTTCGTGCAGGTGGGCGGCAGGCAGATCGAGGCCCGCCAGATCGAGGTCGCGCGCGTCCGGCAACAGGCCGATCGGCGTTTCAACGGCGTCCGTGCGCTGTTCGCAGCGGCGGATGACCCAGTCCAGCACGCGCAGGTTGTCGCCGAAGCCTGGCCACAGGAACCTGCCGTCGCTGCCTTTGCGGAACCAGTTGACGTGGAAGATTCTGGGCAACTTCGCGTTGGGCTGGTCGAAGCTCAGCCAGTGCGCGAAGTAGTCGCCGAAGTTGTAGCCGCAGAAAGGCTTCATGGCCATGGGGTCGCGGCGCAACACGCCGACGGCGCCGGTGGCCGCGGCGGTAGTTTCCGAGCCCATGGCCGCGCCCATCAGTACGCCGTGCGCCCAGTCGCGTGCCTCGAACACCAGAGGCAGCAGCGCTTCGCGGCGGCCGCCGAACACGATGGCGCTGATCGGCACGCCCTGCGCATCCTCGGCATGCGGTGAGAGGCTCGGGCACTGCCGCGCGCTGACGGTGAAGCGCGAATTGGGATGCGCCGCCGGGCCGCGCGCGGGGTCGAATGGCCGTCCCTGCCAATCCAGCGCCGGCACGCGATCGTCGAGGCCCTCCCACCACGGCTGGCCGTCGACGGTGGTGGCCACGTTGGTGAAGAGGGTGTCGTGGTCGAGCATGGCCAGCGCGTTGGGATTGGTCCTGGCGCTGGTGCCCGGCGCCACGCCGAAAAATCCGGCCTCGGGATTGATGGCCCACAGACGGCCATCGCGGCCCGGTGCCATCCAGCAGATGTCGTCGCCTACTGTCCATACCTTCCAGCCGGCGCGGCGCATCGGTTCCGGCGGTACCAACATGGCTAGGTTGGTTTTGCCGCAGGCGGATGGGAAGGCCGCGGCGATGTAGTGCGTGCGTCCCTCGGGATTCTGGATGCCGACGATCAGCATGTGCTCGGCCAGCCAGCCTTCCTGCCGCGCCTGCCACGAGGCGATGCGCAGGGCATGGCACTTCTTGCCCAGCAGGGCGTTGCCGCCGTAGCCCGAGCCGTAGCTCTGGATCGACAGTTCCTCGGGGAAATGCATGATGAAGCGGCGCTCGGGATCGAGTTCGCCGGTGGAATGCAGGCCGCGCACGAAGTACCCCTCGCGCTCGATGCGCGCCAGCGCCGCCGCGCCCATGCGTGTCATCAGGCGCATGCTGGCCACCACGTAGGGACTGTCGGTGATCTCGACGCCGCAACGCGCCAACGGCGAGTCGATCGGCCCCATGCAGTAGGGCACCACGTAGAGGGTGCGCCCGCGCATGCAGCCGGCGAACAGGGCGTCCATCCTGGCGTGCGCCTCGGCCGGCGCCAGCCAGTGGTTGTTGGGACCGGCGTCTTCACGCACCTGCGTGCAGACGTAGGTGAGGTGCTCGACGCGCGCCACGTCGCTGGGGTGCGAGCGGTGCAGGTCACAACGCGGATGGGTGTGTGCATTCAGCGCATGCAGATCACCGTTGGCCCGCATCTGTTCGAGCAGTGCGTGGTGCTCGGCCGGCGAGCCGTCGCACCAGTACACGCGCGCCGGTCGGGTGCGGCCGGCGACCTGTTCGATCCATTGGTTAAGGGCTGCCAGCGAACTGGACATGGCCGGGTTCCTCTTGCTGGGCCATGACCTTAGCGGCGCGCCACGCGGTGCAGCACGCCGCAGTGCAGCGACACGATGCGCAAGCGTTTGCCGGTGCGCCGGCGGCGCGTTACGCGAATCGATGCGGGACGTGCAGTGCTCAGCCGCCGATCAGCGTGTCGATGACGTGCTCCACGTAGGCATCGTAATCGGCCTGGTTCAGGCGCGAGACGCCCAGATGCACGTTCATCTGCAGAAAGCCGACATAGGCGGCGTAGGTCAGGCGCGCGCGGTGCGCGGCCGCCGCGCGCTCGAGCCCGGCCTGGCGATAGGCCAAGGCCAGAAAATCCATGCGCCGCTGCGAGATCCGCGCCATCAACGACTGGATCTTGGCGTGATCGATCGCGCGCAGCAGGGCCGCGTAGACGCGGTGCGGCTGCACCTCGTGGGCGATGCGACGGAACAGCTCACGCAGCCGCTGGCGCGGGTCGGTCGGCGTTTCCGCCTCGGTAGTCAGTTCGCGCTCGACATCCGATTCCCAGCGCTTCAGGGCGGCATCCAGCAGCGCTTCGCGACTGGGGAAATGCCAGTAAAAGCTACCCTTGGTGACGCCCAGCGAACGCGCCAGCCCCTCCACGTTGAGGGCGCTCACGCCTTGCTCGGCGATCGCTTCGAGCGCGGCGCGCTCCCAGTCGGCGGCGCTGAGCCGGCTGCGATCGGCGCGAGGCAAATCCCGGACCATACTGTTCATGCCCTGATAGTACGGCGATCGCAGCACAAATGTCCATACGCTCGCGTATTGAATCGTACGCCGCAAGCCGTGACACTGGCCGCTGTTCCGGCACGCAGCGGTTTGCACAGATTCGCCGGTTCCATCTCGACCGAGCAGCCATGAGCCCGCGTCAAACACCCCCGATGTATCGCGAAACCTTCCGCGCACCCGACGGCGTGCTGCTGGCCGTGGAGCGCTGCGGCGCGCCGGATGCGCCGGTGCTGCTGTTCGCGCACGGGTTTGGCCAGACACGTCAGGCCTGGCGTGGCGCGGCGACGGCGCTGGCGCGAGCGGGCTGGCAGTGCGTCAGCTTCGACGCACGCGGGCACGGCGAAAGCGGCCGCGTGGCGGGCGGCGCCTATCACCTGTGGCAATTCATCGACGACCTGCGCGCACTGGCTGGCGCACAGCCCGATCCGCCGGTACTGGTCGGCGCCTCGATGGGCGGCCTGATCGGGATCGCGGTGGCGGGCGACACGACACGGCCCGCGGCGTTCTCGGCGCTGGCGCTGGTCGACATCACCCCGCGCTGGGAAGCGGCCGGGGTGGCGCGCATCCTCGCCTTCATGCGCGCGCATCCCGACGGGTTTACCGATTACGCGCATGCCGCACAGGCCATCGCCGCGTACCTGCCGCATCGCGCCGGGCGCAGCAGCGAGGCACGCTTGCGCAAACTGCTGCTGCGCGGCGCGGATGGCCGCTTGCGCTGGCATTGGGATCCGGCGTTGCTGGACGTGGTCGAGCACGAGGGCAAAGCGCATCAGCAGGCCCTCCTGGAAGCCACGGGCAATATCCGCATACCCACGCTGCTGCTTTCGGGCGCCGCCAGCGATGTGGTTTCCGAGCGCACGGTCGATGAGTTCATGCGCCTGCTGCCGCAGGCGGTTCATGTGCGCGTAGCAGGGGCGACGCATATGCTGGCCGGCGACGCCAACGACGCTTTCGTCGCTGCGCTGGGCGGTTTTCTGGGCGCGCTGCCGCGTGCGTCGACGGCGGCGGTGTAATGAAGACGTGCTGGTAACGCCGGACATGGATTCCCGGCGCGCGGCTCGGATGATGCGAGTGTCCGATCCGCCGGCAGCGGGTTCGGCATGCGCCGGGCCGGCGATCTCGGGAACGTGCAGGCGCGCGCCGACTCGACCTATTGCGAGGAGAGAACCATGAGCGTTGTGCTGATTGTCGTTGCCCTGCTGCTGCTGGGGGCGGTCCTGGCCTTCGTGCGGGTCGGAGCGCTGGCCTGGTCGCTGGCCAGCATCGTCGTTGCCGCTGCCGCGGGTCTTGCCGGCGGCGACGCGCATGCGGCGCTGGTCGCGGCAATCGTGGTGGCGGTATTGACGCTGCCGTTCGCGCTGCCGCCGCTGCGCCGGGTGCTGTTCAGTGGCCCGCTGCTGAAGGCGTTCGCGCGCGCACTGCCGCGCCTCTCCGATACCGAGCGCACCGCGCTGGATGCCGGAACCGTAGGCTTCGAGGCCGAGCTGTTTTCCGGCAAGCCCGACTGGCGCAAGCTGCTGGCCGAACCCAAGCCGCAACTCAGCACCGAGGAACAGGCGTTCCTCGACGGGCCGGTGGAGCGGCTGTGCGCCATGCTGGACGACTGGCGGATCACCCACGAGCTGGCCGACCTGCCGCCCGAGGTCTGGGCGTTCCTCAAGCACGAGAGGTTTTTCGGGATGATCATCCCGAAGCGTTACGGCGGTCTGGAGTTCTCGGCGCTGGCGCACTCGGCGGTGTTGCAGAAAGTCTCCAGCATCTGCCCCACGGCGTCCTCGACGATCGCCGTGCCCAACTCGCTGGGTCCGGCCGAGCTGCTGCTGCACTACGGCAGCGAGGAGCAGAAGAGCTACTACCTGCCGCGTCTGGCCGATGGCCGCGAGGTGCCTTGTTTCGCGCTTACCGGTCCTTACGCAGGCTCCGACGCCACCTCCATTCCCGACTACGGCATCGTCTGCAGAGGCCAGTGGAAAGGCGAGGAAGTGCTCGGCGTGCGTCTGACCTTCGACAAGCGCTACATCACGCTGGCTCCGATCGCCACGATCATCGGACTGGCCTTTCGCCTGTACGACCCCGAGCATCTGATCGGCGGCGAAGAGGACCGCGGCATCACGTTGGCGCTGATTCCGCGCGAGACGACCGGCCTCGACATCGGCCGCCGCCACATGCCGCTCAACATTCCGTTCCAGAACGGCCCGGTGCGCGGCAAAGACGTGTTCGTGCCGCTGACGCAACTGATCGGCGGCGCGGCCATGGCCGGGCAGGGCTGGCGCATGCTGGTCGAAAATCTATCGGTGGGTCGCGCCATTTCGCTGCCGTCGAATGCCGCCGGTTTCACGCGCCTTGCCGTGGCCGCCACCGGCGCCTACGCGCGCTTGCGCAAGCAGTTCGGCCTAGCCATCGCGCGCTTCGAAGGTGTCGAGGAGGCATTGGGCCGCATCGGCGGCATGAGTTATCTGGTCACCGCGCTGTCGCGCTCCACCGCGGCGGCGGTCGATCGCGGCGAGAAGCCCGCGGTCACCTCCGCCATCGCCAAGTACCACGCCACCGAGATCGGCCGCGAAGTGGTGCGCGACGCCATGGACGTGCACGGCGGCAAGGGCATCATCCTCGGGCCGGGCAATTACCTCGGCCGCAACTGGCAGGGCGCGCCGATCAGCATCACCGTGGAGGGCGCCAACATCATGACGCGCTCGCTGATGATCTTCGGCCAGGGCGCCATCCGCTGCCATCCGTGGGTGCTGAAGGAGATGGCCGCAGTGACCGAGCCGGACCGTGGCAAGGCACTGCGCGATTTCGATGTCGCGCTGTTCGGTCATGTCGGCTTCGGCCTGTCCAATGCGGTGCGCAGCTTCGTGCTGGCGTTGAGTCTGGGCCGGCTCAGCTACGCGCCCGGCGACGCGCACATCCGCCGCTACTACCGCAAGCTCAACCGCTACTCGGCGGCGCTGGCGCTGTGCGCGGACGTGGCCATGGGCACGCTGGGCGGCCGGCTGAAGTTCAAGGAAAAGCTCTCCGCGCGGCTGGGTGACGTGCTCAGCTATCTATACATCGGCAGCGCGCTGCTGAAGCGCTACGAGGACCAGGGGCGGCCCGACGCCGAGCGGCCGCTGTTCTCCTATGCCTTCCACGAGAGCATCTGGCGGCTGCAGAACGCGCTGGACGGCGTGATCCGCAACTTCCCCATCCGCCCGGTGGCCTGGCTACTGCGTCTGCTGGTGTTCCCACTGGGCCGGCGCGAGGTGCCGCCGTCCGACCGTCTGGGCCGTCGTGTGGCCGCCGCCATCACCGCACCCGGCGCCGCGCGCGACGCCATGCTGCAGTGGTGTTACCTGACGCCCACGCCCAACCATCCGGTCGGGCGCCTGCACGCACTGCTGTCCGAGGTGGTGGCCGCCGAGCCGGTGGAGCGCAAATTCCAGAAAGCGCTGAAATCCGGGCAGATCAAGGCACACGATTACATGGCACAAGTCGATCAAGCCGTGCAGATGGGCGCGATCAGCAGCGACGAAGGCCGCCTGCTGAAGCACCTGCGCGAGGCCGGCGCCGAGTTCATCAACGTCGATGACTTCGATCCAGCCGATCTGTGCGCCGGCAAGGCCGCGCACGCTGGCGCGGCTGCGGACAGCGTTGTGCGGGTGGCCTGAATTCCCGTGATCGCGGACTCACGTGCCGACCGCGATTACCCTGGACGCGCCTTGCTGGACGCGCCCAGGGTCAGCCCCGCGACGGCCGGGGATTTTCGCTCACGGGTTGTGATCTCTAGGACGGTTTGCAAAACCGGGCATCCGGCCGACTGATTCAAAGCGGCTGCATGCAAGCAAACGAGCGCGGCGAAGCCGCACCATCTTTGTCGCGACCAGCACTTGCGTGCTCGTCGCGGCGAGCACATCCGTGTGCCGGAGCGGTTGCTAACCGCTCTCTATTCGGCTTGCGCCGTCGCGTGTTCGCGCGTGGCGGCCAGGGTGATGCCGGGCCAGCGTTCCTCGGTCAGTTGCAGGTTGACGCGCGAGGGTGCCAGATACACCAGCTCGCCGGCGGCATCCAGCGCCAGGTTCATGGCGTTTTTCTCGCGGAACTCATCGAGCTTCTTCGCATCCGCACAGCGTACCCAGCGCGCGGTGACGATGCCGACGGTCTCGAAGCCGGCATCCACGCCGTACTCGTCCTTGAGGCGATAAGCCACCACGTCGAACTGCAGCACGCCCACCGCACCCAGGATGAGATCGTTGGACAGCAGCGGGCGGAAGAATTGCGTGGCGCCCTCCTCGCTGAGCTGCGCCAGGCCTTTCTGCAATTGCTTGAGCTTCAGCGGATCGCGCAGCCGTGCGCGGCGGAACAGCTCGGGCGCGAAATTGGGAATGCCGGTGAAGGCCAGCTTTTCGCCCGCGCTGAAGGTGTCGCCGATGCCGATGGTGCCGTGGTTGTGCAGGCCGATCACGTCGCCGGGCCACGCGGCCTCGGCGATTTCTCGGTCGGAGGCCATGAAGGTCAGCGCGTTGGCCAGCTTGATTTCCTTGCCGGTGCGCACGTGCAGCGCCTTCATGCCGGACTCGTAGTGGCCCGAGCACACGCGCAGGAACGCCACGCGGTCGCGATGCTGCGGATCCATGTTGGCCTGGATCTTGAACACGAAACCGCTGAAGTTTTCCTCGGCGGGATCGACCGGACGGGTGGTGGTGGCGCGTGGTCGCGGTGCCGGCGCGTGCTCGACGAAGAAATCGAGCAGCGGCTGCACGCCGAAATTGTTCACCGCCGAGCCGAAGAACACGGGCGCCTGGCGGCCCGCCAGGTACGCGCCGCGGTCGAACGGGTGCGAGGCACCGCGCACCAGTTCGAGTTCATCGCGCAGCTCGCGCAGCGCCTGCGCGCCGATGCGTGCCGCCAGGTCCGGCGCGTCGAGTCCCTTGAAAATGGTGGAGTCCTGGCGCGTGAAGTTGCGGCCGGGCTCGTACAGATGCACCTCGTCGTCGAGCAGGTGGTAGACGCCCCGCAGCGTGCTACCCATGCCGATCGGCCAGGTGATGGGCGCGCACTGGATGCGCAGCACCGATTCGACCTCGTCCAGCAGGTCGATCGGCGCACGACCCTCGCGGTCGAGCTTGTTGATGAAGCTCATGATCGGTGTGTCGCGCAACCGGCACACCTCCATCAGCTTGATGGTGCGCTCCTCCACGCCCTTGGCGCAGTCGATCACCATCAGCGCCGAGTCCACCGCGGTCAGCACGCGGTAGGTGTCCTCGGAGAAGTCCGCGTGGCCGGGCGTGTCGAGCAGATTGACGGTGCGGCCCGCGTACGGAAACTGCATCACCGAGCTGGTCACCGAGATGCCGCGTTCCTTCTCCAGCGCCATCCAATCGGAGGTGGCGTGGCGAGCGGCCTTGCGGCCTTTCACCGAACCCGCCATCTGGATGGCGCCGCCGAACAGCAGCAGCTTCTCGGTCAGCGTGGTCTTGCCGGCGTCGGGGTGCGAAATGATCGCGAAGGTACGCCGTCGGTGGGTTTCTTCGAGGTGCGCGGACATGCGTCGGTGGGTTGGATTCAAGGCAGCCCGTCATTGTAGCCCGCCACCGCGGGCCATCCCTGTTCATGCGATGCCCGCGCCCGGCCTGTTGCCTGATGGGGTCGGCATTGCCGCGACTTACGGGAATACGTGCGGTTGCAACGGCGTCGCATGACGCGGCCGGTAACCCGACGTGTCGCCGCGATTCGCCCTGGCGAGGATTTGCACGATTGCGGACGTATAGACGTCCATACGTCTATTGACACATGCGATGGCGCGGCTTACAGTGCCGGCCACTCATCCAGACCGGCGGAGGGACAGGCCCTATGACGCCGGGGCAACCAGCGCGCTGCGCCAGGTGCCAACTCCTGCGGGACGCGCATCGGGCGCGTTCCGGAAGATGGGCGGGCGCAGGCGGTCTGCGTTGCGCGCTTCCGGTGACCGCAGGCTGGAGTTCCGGAGCCCGCCATGAGCCTGCTCGATGCCTCGACCTCACGCGCCAGCGCCTGTTTCGGTGATCCCGCGCTGATCGCATCCGCCGCCCAGACGGCGGTCGCGCAAGCCGGTGTCTGCGAAGTGCACGAGGGCCATCTGCGGCTGCCGCTGCAGCCCGTCCACGGTGCCGCGGTGTGCGAAGTGCGCATCGCCTGGCGCCTGCATGGTCCCGCCGATGCGCCCTGCGTGGCCGTATTGGGCGGTATTTCCGCCGATCGCCAGGTCAGCGGCCCGACCGGCTGGTGGCTGCAGCAGACCGGTGAGGGCGGCGCGCTGGATACGCGCCATTGGCGCGTGCTCGGCATCGACTGGCTGGATGCCGAGCAACTGGGCGCGCCGGCGGTGGAAACCAGCGATCAGGCGCAGGCTCTGACCGGCGTGCTCGATGCGCTGCGCATCCCGCGCCTGCACGCGCTGGTCGGCGCGTCGTATGGTGCCATGGTCGGCCTGGCCTTCGCGGCGCGCAACCCGCGGCGCGTGGCACGGCTGATCGCGATCGCCGGGGCGCATCGCTCGCATCCGCTTGCCGCCGCCTTGCGTGCCGTGCAGCGCGGGATCGTGCGGCTGGCCCTGGACGGTGGCGATGCCGCGCGCGGCGTGGCGCTGGCGCGCCAGTTGGCGATGATCGGCTATCGCTCGCCGCGCGAGCTGGGCAAGCGCTTCGCCGCCGCACCCACGCTGACCGACGCCGGTGTACGTGTGGCCGCACAGGACTGGCTGGATGCCGCCGGCCAGAGCTTCGCGCGGCGCTTCGAACCGCAGCGTTTTGTTGCGCTCTCCGAATCCATCGACTTGCACCGGATCGCGCCCGAGGACATCCGCGTGCCGACGACGCTGATCGGCTTCGGCACCGACCAGTTGGTGCCGCTGGCCGACCTGTGCGCGCTGCAGCGCGGACTGGGCGCGCCCTGCGAGCTGCACGTGCTCGATTCCGACTACGGTCACGATGCGTTCCTGAAGGAGCATGTGACGCTGGGTGCGCTGTTGCGCGCGGCGCTGGCGCAGACGGAGGCGTGTCGTGCGTGATCTGGGCCTGGCCACGCGCGCCGCGCGCGCCGGCATCGAGCGCGACGCCCAGCATGGCGCCATCGTGCCGCCGCTGCATTTGTCCAGCAATTTCAGTTTTGCGGGTTATGGCCGGAAGCGGCACTACGACTACACGCGCAGCGGCAATCCCACGCGCGATCTGCTGGCCGAGACGCTGGCCGAGCTGGAGCAGGGCGCCGGTGCGGTCGTCACCGGCAGCGGCATGGCCGCCATCACCCTGGTGCTGGAAACCTTGCCGGTGGGCGCGCGCGTGCTGGCCGCGCACGATTGCTACGGCGGCACCTGGCGGCTGCTGGATGCGCTGGCGCGCAATGGGCGGTTGAGCGTGCGTTTCGCCGACCTCACCGATGCCCGCGCGCTGGCCGAGAGCCTGGCCGAGCAACCGGCGCTGGTGTGGATCGAGACCCCGTCCAATCCGCTGCTGCGCATCACCGATATCCGCCACGTGGCGCAGGCCGCGCATGCCGTGGGCGCCGAAGTGGTGGTGGACAACACGTTTCTCTCGCCGGCCCTGCAGCAGCCGCTGCTGCTGGGCGCGGATTTGGTGGTGCACTCGACCACCAAGTACCTCAATGGCCACAGCGATGTGGTCGGCGGCGCGGTGGTGGCGGCAACGCCCGAGCGCGCGCAGCAGATGGCCTGGTGGGCCAACTGTCTGGGGCTGACCGGCGCGCCGTTCGACAGCTGGCTCACGCTGCGCGGCGTGCGCACGCTGGGCGCGCGCATGCGCGTGCACGAGGAAAACGCCGCGGCACTGGTGCAGTTGCTGGCCTCGCATCCGGCGGTGTCGGCGCTGCACTACCCGGGGCTGTCCGGGCATCCCGGTCACGCGCTGGCAGTGCGCCAGCAGCGCGGCTTCGGCGCCATGCTCAGCTTCGAGCTGCGCGGCGGCGAGCCGGCCATCCGCGCGCTGCTTGACGGACTGCACTGCTACTCGTTGGCCGAATCGCTGGGTGGCGTGGAGAGCCTGATCGCACACCCGGCCAGCATGACGCATGCGGCCATGACGCCGGAGGCCCGGCATGCCGCGGGCATCGCCGACGGACTGCTGCGGCTGTCGGCGGGCATCGAGGCCGCGCAGGATCTGGTGTGCGATCTCGAATCCGGTCTGATGCGCGCGCTGGCCGCGACCGAATGCGCGGCATCGCGCCGGGTTCCGGCATGAACGCGCAGCTGGCCACGACCCTCGGCTGCGCGCCGTCACGCGCGCGCGACAGGCACGCGCTGGTGCTGCTGGGCACCGGTATGGTGGGCGGCGCGCTGCTGCGGCTGCTGGATACGCGGGCGCTGTCGACGCTGCGGCTGGTGGGCGCGGCCAACTCGCGTCACCAGCAGACCGAGCCGGCGCGCCTGGCCGACCGCGCGCTGCGCGAACGGCTGCGCACGTCCGGCGATCCGCGCGACGATGCGGCGCTGCTGGCCACGCTCGATGCCAGCGGCGCCACGCACCGGGTACTGGTCGACGCCAGCGCCAGCAGCGAACTGGCGCAGCGCCATCCGCACTGGCTGGCGCGCGGCTATCACGTAGTCACCGCCAATAAGGCCCTGAACGGCGGCTCGCTGTCGGGCTGGCGCGCGCTGGATGCGGCGCGCGCCAGTGGTGCGCACTACGGCGACGCCGCCACGGTCGGTGCCGGGCTGCCGGTGCTGTCCGCGCTGCGCCGCGCGCGCGCCTGCGGCGATCGCGTGCTGGGCATCGAGGGCGTGTTTTCCGGATCGCTGTCTTGGCTGTTCAATCACTACGACGGCAACCGCCCGTTCTCGGCGCTGCTGCGCGAGGCGCGCACGCGCGGCTACACCGAGCCCGATCCGCGCACCGATCTCAGCGGCGAGGACGTGGCGCGCAAGCTGCTGATCCTGGCGCGCGGCAGCGGTTTTGCGCTCGAGCGCGCAGACGTGCAGGTGGAGAGCCTGGTACCGCCGGCGTTGCGGAGCCTGACGCTGGAGGCCTTCCTGGAGCAGGCGCAGACGCTGGACGCCGTCATCGCCGAGCGCCATGCGCGGGCAGCGGCACGCGGCCATGTGCTGCGCCATCTGGCGCGGCTGGATCGCACCGGTCGCGCGCGCGTGGGCCTGGCCGAGGTGCCGGCGATGCATCCCGCCGCCACGCTGCGGGGCACCGACAATCTTTTCGCGCTGCGCACGACGCGCTACCGCGAGCGGCCGTTGTTGATCCAGGGTCCGGGCGCCGGTCCCGCGATCACCGCACAGGCGCTGCTGGCCGACGTACTGGCCATCGGTTGACCAGCGCGCCAGGCGGGCGGGCAGCGCTGGTGCCCACCCGCCCAGCCGCGCGTGTCAGTAGCGGTAATGCGCCGCTTTGTACGGCCCATCCACCGGCACGCCGAGATAGTCGGCCTGCGCGGGCGTGAGCCGGGTCAGTTTGACGCCGATCTTCTCCAGGTGCAGGCGCGCCACCTCCTCGTCCAGCCTCTTGGGCAGGATGTACACCTTCGCCTCGTACTTGTCCTTGTTCGCCCACAGGTCGATCTGCGCCAGTGTCTGGTTGCTGAAGCTGTTCGACATCACGAAGCTGGGATGACCGGTGGCGCAGCCCAGATTCACCAGCCGACCCTCGGCCAGCAGAAAAATCGCGTTGCCATTGGCAAACGTGTACTTGTCGACCTGCGGCTTGATGTTGAGCTTGCGCGCACCGCTGCTGTTCAGGCGGTCGACCTGGATTTCGTTGTCGAAGTGGCCGATGTTGCAGACGATGGCCTGGTCCTTCATCGCCTGCATGTGCTCGAGCGTAATGATGTCCTTGTTGCCGGTGGTGGTGACGTAGATGTCGGCTGTGCCGAGGGTGTCCTCGACCGTGTCGACCTCGAAACCCTCCATCGCCGCCTGCAGCGCGCAGATCGGATCGATCTCGGTGACCACCACGCGGCAGCCGTAGGCGCGCAGCGAATGCGCGCAACCCTTGCCGACATCGCCGTAGCCGCACACCACGGCCACTTTGCCGGCCAGCATCACGTCCATGGCGCGCTTCAGGCCGTCGGCCAGCGACTCGCGGCAACCGTAGAGATTGTCGAACTTGCTCTTGGTCACCGAGTCGTTGACGTTGATCGCCGGCACCAGCAGCTTTCCGGCCTCGGCCAGTTGGTACAGCCGGTGCACGCCGGTGGTGGTCTCCTCGGAGACGCCCTTCCACTCGGCCACCACTTTGTGCCAGTAGCCCGGGCGCTCCCTGGCCACGCGCTTGAGCAGGTTCTTGATCACCTGCTCCTCATGGCTGGTCGAGGCGCTGTTGACCCAGTCGCTGCCGTTTTCCAACTCGTAGCCCTTGTGGATCAGCAGGGTCACGTCGCCGCCGTCGTCGACCACCAGTTGCGGGCCCAGCGTGCCGGTGCCGAAGCCCAGCGCGTCCAGCGTGCAGTCCCAATATTCCTCCAGCGTCTCGCCCTTCCAGGCGAACACCGGCGTGCCGCCGGCGGCGATGGCCGCGGCGGCGTGGTCCTGGGTGCTGAAGATGTTGCACGAAGCCCAGCGCACGTCGGCGCCGAGATCCTTCAGCGTCTCGATCAGCACCGCGGTCTGGATGGTCATGTGCAGCGAGCCGGTGACGCGCACGCCCTTGAGCGGCTGCTGCGGCGCGTATTTGCTGCGGATCGCCATCAGGCCGGGCATTTCCTGCTCGGCGATGTCGATTTCCTTGCGGCCGAACTCGGCCAGGCTGATGTCGGCGACCTTGTAATCGTGGCCGGTGGCGGTGTGGGCGAGGGCGTTCATGGTGTGCTCCGGTTGACTGGCAATAGGCGCGGCGGCGCGAGGCGCAGCGGCGGGCGCAGTTGCGGTGGGGTGCGCGCCGAGCCTGGCCGCGGGCACGCCCGGTAGCGTGATGCATCGCGGTCGCAGCGCCCCTCGGCGCGCGTCGGGCGCAATGGTATCTCTTTCTCCGGATACAAAGATAAAGACGGCACGCAGGCCCGGAGCAGGGGCGCTGCGCTTGCAATCATGTGTGCGCTGCAGCATTTTGCGCGCTGACACACTGATTCAGAGCTCACATGGCCGACGCGCGCGAACTCGATACCCGCCCCCAGGACGCGCCACTGCGCGAGGATGTGCGCAACCTCGGCGCGCTGGTCGGCGCCATGCTGGCCGAGCAGTTGGGTGCTGCGTTTCTCGACACCGTCGAAGCGGTGCGCACCGCCGCCATCCGTCGCCGCGAAGCCGGCCTGCCTGCCGACGACCTGGCCGCCCGGCTGGCGGGTTTGGCGCCGACGCAGGCCGAGGCGCTGACGCGCGCGTTCTCCACGTACTTTCATACGGTGAACGTGGCCGAGCGCGTGCATCGCATCCGCCGCCGCCGCGCCTATCAGCGCGCCGGCGCCAGAGCGCAGCCCGACGGGCTGCATGACGTCATCGAACGCCTGCGCGCGAGCGGTGTCGGCGCGGATGCGCTGCACACGCTGCTGGCGCGGATGCGCATCGAGCCGGTATTCACCGCGCATCCCACCGAGGCCGTGCGCCGTTCGCTGCTGGAAAAAGAGCAGGTGATCGTGCGCTACCTGGTCTCCGACCTGGATGGCGAGTTGACGCCGGGCGAGCGCACCGCGGCGCGCGCGCAGATCCGCACGGCGCTGAGCGTGGCCTGGCAGACCGCCGAAGCCTCGGTATTGCGGCCCAGCGTGCAGGACGAGGTCGACCATATCGGCTTCTATCTCAGTGAGGTGCTGTACCGCGTTCTGCCGGTGTTCTACGAGCTGCTCGAGGACGCCCTGGGCACGCGCTTCGACGATGCGCAAGCGCCGCCCGCGCTGCTGCGCTTCGGAACCTGGGTGGGCGGCGACATGGACGGCAATCCCAACGTCGATGCCGGCACCATCGCCGCCACGCTGGAGACGCAGCGCGCGCTGGTGATCGAGCGCTATCTGGCCGAGACCGGCAAGCTGGCGCGGCTGCTCAGTCAATCGCGCAGCCGGGTGGTGGTGGACGCCGCCGTGCTGGCGCGCAGCGCCGACTACGCGCGCCTGCTGCCGCAGGCCGCGGCCGGCATCCGGCCGCGCCACGCCGACATGCCCTACCGGGTGCTGCTGAGCCTGATCCAGGCACGGCTGCGCGCCACGCTGGACGGCTGCGCGCAGGCCTACGCCAATGCGGATGCATTCTGCGACGACATCGCGTTGATCCTGTGCAGCCTGCAGGCGCACGGCGGCGCGCATGCCGGTGCCTTCGCGGTGCGCCGCCTGCTGTGGCGCGCGCGCAGCTTCGGATTCCATCTGGCACGGCTGGACGTGCGCCAGGACGCGCGCGTGCATGCGCGCGCCATCGCCGCCGCACTGGACGATGCGCAATGGAACGAGCGCGACGAGCAGTCGCAGATCGCGCGGCTGCGCACCGCCGCGGCGGGTACCGCGGTACTGCCGGCCGCCGCCGACGATGCAGGGCGCGCGCTGGATGCCGTGTTCGCGGCGCTGGCTGCCGCGCGCGCCGCGCACGGCGCCGCCGGCGTGGGGCTGTACATCATCAGCATGGCGCACGGCGTGGCCGACGTGCTGGCGGTGCTGGCGCTGGCGCGGCGCGGCGGACTGGAGGTCGAGGGCAGTGTGCCGCTGGATATCGCGCCGCTACTGGAGACCATCGACGACCTGCGCCACGGCCCGGCGATGCTGGCCGAGCTGCTGGCCGAACCCGGCTACCGCGCGCATCTGGCCATGCGCGGCGATGTGCAGACGGTGATGCTGGGTTATTCGGACAGCGCCAAGGACGGCGGCATTCTGGCCTCGCGCTGGGCGCTGCAGCGCGCGCAGCAGGCGCTGCTGGCCGTGGCGCGCGATGCGGGCGTGCGTCTGACCTTCTTCCACGGCCGTGGCGGCTCGGTCAGTCGCGGTGGCGGCAAGACCACGCGCGCCATCCTGGCCGCGCCGCGCGGCAGCGTCGACGGGCGCCTGCGCTTCACCGAGCAGGGCGAGGTGGTGCATCGCAATTACGGCATCCGCGCGCTGGCGCTGCGCACGCTGGAGCAGCTCAGCGGTGCGGTACTGGCGGCCAGTCTGGACGGACGTCCCGAGGATCCCCGTGCGCCGCAGTGGCAGGCGGCCATGGACGCCGTGGCCGGTGCCGGCGAGCGCGCCTACCGCGAGTTGATCGAGGCCGAGCGTTTTGTCGATTACTTCCGCCTGGCCACGCCCATCGATGTCATCGAGCGCATGACGCTCAGTTCGCGCCCGCCGCGGCGCGGCGCGGCGGGTGGCGGCCTGGAGGGCCTGCGCGCGATTCCCTGGGTATTCGCGTGGACGCAGTCGCGCGCGGGCCTCACCGCCTGGTACGGCGTCGGCACCGCGCTGGCCGGCGCGGCGCGCGTGCACGGCGAGCAGCAGTTGCGGGAGATGGCGCGCGCCTGGCCCTTCCTGAGCACACTGCTCGACGATGTGGAGATGGTGCTGGCCAAGTGCGACCTGGATATCGCCGAGCGCTTTTCGCAACTGGCCGGCGCGGCGTTGCATCAGCGCTTTTTCCCGCGTCTGCGCGCCGAGTTCGAGGCCACGCAGTATTGGGTGCTGCGGCTGAAGGGCAGCGATGCCCTGCTGGCCGGCGATCCGCGCCTGGCGCAGTCGATCCGGCTGCGCAACCCATATATCGACCCGATGAGCCTGATGCAGCTCGACCTGCTGGCGCGCTGGCGCGCCGGCGACCGCCAGGATGCGGCCCTGCTGTCGGCGCTGGTGGCCACCGTAAACGGCATCGCGCAGGGCCTGCAGAACACTGGCTGAGGTGTCGCCTTGACGCGGGGCCCCAACCCGGGACCGTGGCCCGAGGTCGTGCCCGCGCGGTTTTCTGATCCAGGTCAAGACACCGCAACGGCGCCGCAACAGACTGATCGGCATGACCAGCCATGCCCCACACGCGCCTCGGTTCGATGCCGATTTGATCGCCCGCTACGACGTGCTCGGGCCGCGTTACACCAGTTATCCCACCATGCCGCAATTCCACGAACGCTTCGGCGAGGTCGAGTTGCATGCCGCCGCGCGTGCCAGCAACGAGGATCCGATTCCCAGCGATCTTTCCGTCTACGTGCACGTGCCGTTTTGTCTCAGCCCATGCTTCTATTGCGGCTGCACGCGCATCATCACCCACGACCGCGCCAAGGCGGGACATTATCTGGCGCATGTGTATCGCGAAATCGAGCGCACCGCGCCGCTGTTCGATCGCGACCGCGAAGTGGTGCAACTGCACCTCGGCGGCGGCACGCCGAACTTTCTCGACGTGGCGAGCATGCGCGAGCTGCTCACCGTGCTGGCGCAGCATTTCACGCTCAGCGCGGCGCCGGAGCGCGAGTTCGGCATCGAGCTCGATCCGCGCAGCGCCGGCCCAGGTTATGTGCGCGCGCTGGCGGAGATGGGTTTCAACCGACTGTCGGTGGGCATCCAGGATTTCGATCCACAGGTGCAGGCGGCGGTGAACCGCGTCCAAAGCGTGGCGGACACCGCGATGCTGCTGGAGGCGGCGCGCGCGGCGGGTTTTCGCTCGCTCAGCGTCGATCTGATCTACGGCCTGCCGCAGCAGACGCCGGAGCGCTTCGCCCGAACGCTCGATGCGGTGATCGCGCTGGCGCCCGACCGCATCGCGGCCTACAGCTACGCGCATCTGCCCGCGCTGTTCAAGGCGCAGCGGAAAATCCATGCGGACGAGTTGCCCGATGCGGCCGCCAAGCTGGCACTGCTGGAATTGACGGTGGACAGACTCGCCGCCGCAGGCTACGTGTATATCGGCATGGATCACTTTGCCAAACCGCTGGATGAATTGGCGCGCGCGCAGCGCGCCGGCACCCTGCAGCGCAATTTCCAGGGCTACTCCACGCATGCCGATTGCGACATCGTGGGACTGGGCATGAGCTCGATCAGCCGCATCGGCAACACTTACCACCAGAACGCCAAGGATCTCCTCGGTTACTACGCGGCGCTGGATGCCGGCCGCCTGCCGGTGTGGCGCGGCATCGAGCTGGTCGAAGACGACCGCATCCGCCGTGACGCCATCAATGCGCTGATGTGTCAGGGTGAGCTGGACACCACCGCGTTCGCCGCGCGCCACGCGATCCGCTTCGATGAATACTTTGCCGATACGCTGCAGCGCCTGCGTCATCTCGAGGCCGATGGCCTGCTGGCCTGGCACGGCGCGACGCTGCGCATCACCGCACCGGGCCGGCTGTTGACGCGGCATGTGGCCATGCAGTTCGACGCCTATCTCGACACGCCGCGCGCCGCACGCTACTCGCGCGCCATCTGAGCCCGCGCGGCGACTGCGCTAAAATCACGCCGGAAACACACGGCGGTGATCCATGAGCACCCAGTCGACGATCTGCGCGATTCCAGTGGCCGCTCCGGTACGCTCGTCGCTGCGTGCGGATACGGTCTCTTGCGCGCGCTGCGCGTTGGTGCGTGCCTGCGGCGTGGCCGGCAACGGCAGCGTCGCGTTCGCGGACGTACAGCAATTGGTCGAGGATGTCGGGCCGTTTCGCGGCAATCAGTTCGTATTCCGCGCCGGCGAGCCTTTCCGCAGCCTGTTTGCCGTCAAGTCCGGCATGGTCAAGACCGTGCAGACCGACGCCGAGGGCCGCGCGCAGGTGCTGGGCTTTTATCTGCCCGGCGAGGTGCTGGGACTGGAAGCGGTGGACCCGGGCGTGTATCCGGTGGATGGCGTGGCGCTGGAAAGCACGCGGCTGTGCCGGTTGCCCTTCGATGCCGTCAGTCACGTGGCGCAGCGCGAGCCGGAGGTGCAGCAGCACCTGTTCCGCCTGTTCAGTCGCGCCATCGGCCAGCACGAGGGGCGCAGCTGGGATGTTGGCGCCGACCAGCGCCTAGCGGCTTTCCTGCTGGATTTGTCCACGCGTTTCGCGCAGCGTGGGCTGGCTCCGGAGCACTTCCGCCTGGCCATGCCGCGCGGCGACATCGCCAACTTCCTGCACCTCGCGCCCGAGACCGTCAGCCGCGTGCTGGCGCGCTTCCGCGAGCAGGGCATGGTGGACATCAGCGGCCGCGACGTGCACCTTCCGAAACCCGAAGCGTTGCGCGCGCTGCTGCGCGAAGCAGCAGCGTAAGCGGCGCATCCCGGCGCAGCTTGCGCGCGATTGGGTGACGCGCGGCTTGGCGCGCTATCAGGCGGCGATTGCATCGCCGTCGCCGCAACACTGTTTCCGCCGTGCGCACTGGTTATCGCGGCCGGCGCCGCCATCCATTGCGCGCGGCGGCCGGCTTCGCGCGCGGCCGTCGCGATGCCACGCCGCTGCGCGGCGCCTTTCCTACCGAGGTATTCATGTCCAGCCTGTTCGATCCCGTCACCGTGGGCGCGCTCGCCCTGTCCAACCGCATCGTCATGGCCCCGCTGACGCGCAACCGCGCGCCGGGCGGCGTGCCCACCGCGCTGATGACGGAGTACTACCGGCAACGCGCCGGCGCCGGCCTGATCATCACCGAGGCCAGCCAGATCAGCGCGATGGGGCAGGGCTATCTGGACACGCCCGGCATCTACGACGCCGAGCAGGTCGCGGCGTGGCGCCTGGTCACCGATGCCGTGCACGCGGCGGGCGGCCGCATCGTGATCCAGTTGTGGCACGTCGGGCGCATTTCACACAGCTCGCTGCTGCCGGACGGGGCCGCGCCGGTATCGTCCACCGCGCGCGCAGCCAACGCCAAAACCTTCACCCGCGATGGCTTCGTGCCGGTGTCCACCCCGCGCGCGCTGCATGACGCGGAAATCCCCGCGCTGCTGGCCGACTACGCCCATGCCGCGCGCTGCGCGATGCAGGCGGGTTTCGACGGCGTGGAAGTGCATGCCGCCAACACCTACCTGATCGAGCAGTTCCTGCGCGACAGCATCAACGACCGCAGCGGCCCGTACGGCGGCAGCATCGCGAACCGCGCGCGGCTGCTGCTCGAGGTGCTGCAGGCGGTGGGCGGCGCGGTCGGCTTCGACCGCGTCGGCGTGCGCCTCAGCCCGCTGACCACCTTCGGCGACAGCGCGGCGCTGGACAGCGATCCGCAGGCGCTGATGGAGCATGTGATCGCGCGCATCGCGCCGCTGGGTCTGGCCTACCTGCACGTGATCGAGGGTGAAACCGGTGGCGCGCGCCAGCCCGAGGGCGCGCCCAAGCTGGACTGGGATGCGCTGCGTCGCGCTTTTCCGGGCGCCTGGATGGTCAACAACGGCTTCGACCGCGCACGCGCACTGGCGGCGGTTTCCGACGGCCATGCCGATCTGGTCGCGTTTGGCCGGCCTTTCATCAGCAATCCCGATCTGGTGCGGCGCCTGCGCGAAAACGCGCCGCTGAATCCGCTGCGCGCCGAACTGCTCTACGGCGGTGGCGCTGAGGGCTACACGGACTACCCGGCGCTGGAAACCGGCGCCGCGGCCTGAGCGCGCGGCACCCGCCGCGCAGGGCGTCGTGACTATGCGGCGACTGATTCCTTGCTGAATAATAAACTTATCGGTATTGAAATTCAGCTTGATGAACCTCACCCATGTGCCCGCGGCGAAATAGGCAATGAAGCCGGCGGCTGTTCAGTCGGCTTTTGCCAGAGTCCCCGCCGTCGCGACCCCAAGCGACGACTCCCCAACACAAGCTGGAGATCCAAATGAACAAGTCACTTGCTGCCCTTGCCCTCGCCGCCGTGCTGGCCGTACCCGCTGTGTCCCATGCGCAGGACGGCAACTTCTACGTCAATGGCTCGGTGGGCCAGGCCCATTACGGCAAGAGCTACTTCAACCACCACCACTTCGGCTACGACGCCAACTTCGGCTACCGTTGGGATTTGGCTCCCGCGTTCAAGGCGGGCGTCGAGGTCGGCTATGCCAACCTCGGCAGCTATGCCGTGCGTTCGAGCTACCCGGGCATCGCCCTGCCCAACGCCAACATCCATGGCTGGACACTCGGCGGCACTGCCAAGTACGACATCACGCCCAACTGGTACGTCAGTGGTCGCGCCGGTCTATGGCGCTGGAGCGGCCGCACCGCGCAGCCGATGGCGGGCGTCCCGGTGGTGTATCTCAGCCATGGCAACGGCTACTACGCCGGCGCGGGCTTCGGCTACAACTTCGACAGCAACTGGAGCATCGGCCTGAACTACAACTATTACAACGGCAGCAAGCATGGCTACAGCCTCAACTCGAGCCTGACCTCGGTATCCGCCGAGTACCGCTTCTGAGCCAGCTCACGCCGCAGCGCGCGAACCGCAATTCGCGCACGATACGACGGGCGCCGCAAGGCGCCCGTTTTTGTCTGCTGCCGCTGCCTGGCTTCGGTCCGCAAATGGCTGTCAGCCCGCGCCGGTGTTTGCGGAACCGGGCGCGGCGCAACTGCCGGGCAACCGGCCGCGCACCGCGAGTCTGCACGCGTGCAACTGGCGGAACCGATGGCGCAGCAGATCCAGGCCTGTGTCCGACGCTGGCAGCCTGCCCGGCACGGTGCTAAAACGCTGGCACTCATCCACGACAGGGGGCGGCCATGGCGGGCAAATTCGCAACCAGTTGGTCGCTGGTCAAGGCCAGCGCGGTGGTGCTGAAAAACGACCGCGAACTGCTGTTGTTTCCGCTGTTCTCGACGTTGTCGACGCTGCTGGTGGTGGTCAGTTTCGTGGGGCCGCTATGGGCCACGGGCGCGCTGGCGCATCTGCACGATGCCGCGGCCCGGTCGGACGGCGGCGCATTCGGCGTGGGCGGATACGCGCTGCTGTTCCTGTTCTATCTGTGCCAGTACACGGTGATCTTCTTCTTCAACACAGCGCTGGTCAGCGTGGCCATGGCGCGCCTGCAAGGTGACGCTGCGAGTCTTGGGGACGGTCTGCGCCTGGCATGGAGCCGGCTGCCCGCCATCATCGGATACGCCCTGATCGCCGCCACGGTAGGCATGCTGCTGCGCGCGCTGGAGCAGCGCGCCGGGCTGGTTGGCCGCTGGATCATCGGGTTGCTCGGGGTGGCCTGGACGGTGGCGACCTTCCTGGTGGTTCCGGTGCTGGCGGCGACCGATCTCGGGCCGGCCGCGGCGGTCAAGGAAAGCGCGAGGCTGCTGCGACGCAGCTGGGGCGAGAACCTGATCGGCAACGCCGGCATCGGCATCGTGTTCAGCGTGGTGATGATCGCCGTCGCGCTGCTGGCGGGCGTGATGTTCGTTGCGGCCGGCGCCCACTCGTTCGCTGTCGACGCCCTCGTGGCAGGCGTGTTCGTGCTGCTGTTCATCGTGCTGGCGCTGGTACAGAGCACGCTGCAGGGCATCTATTCGGCCGCGCTGTACCGCTACGCGACAACGGGCGAGGCCGGCAGCGGGTTCGAATCGACGGCATTGCAGCAGGCGTTCCGGATCAAGGCCTGATCCACTGCGGCGCGTCGTGCGCTGTCCCGGTCCAGATGCGGGGTCGCGCGCGCGGTCCGGATCGGGATGCGCCGCGCGATGCGATGTGCGTGCCTTCGAGCGTGTACATCCGGAGCATGACTCATGGCCACCGCACGAGTCTTCAAATCCGGCAGCAGCCAGGCCGTGCGACTGCCGAAAGAGTTTCGCGTGCGCAGCGCCGAGCTCGAGATTTTCCGGCGCGGTGATGAGCTCGTGTTGCGCGAGCCTTCCGGCGGACTCGCGCGCGCGTTCGACCTGCTGGCGCAATTGCCGGATGACTTCCTGCCCGATGGCCGCGATGACACGCCGCCGCAGCGGCGCAAGGGGCTGTGATGGCGGCACGCTATCTGCTCGACACCAACATCTGCATCTACATCCGGCGGCAACGGCCGCCTGCGGTGCTGGAACGGTTCCGCAGGCTCAAGCCTGGCGAGGCG
>JAJYQO010000017.1:0-19157 GCA_021794575.1 Pseudomonadota bacterium
GCGTAGGCGGCCAGCAGGCGCGGCACCGACAGATCGCCGCCGATCGCCAGCAGGCCCGAAGGCTGCGCCAGCGACTGCGGCGGAAAGCGCAGGTCGTCGCGGCTCAGCAGGGCGGGGCGCGGGTGCAGGATCACCGGCCCATGCTAGCCGCTGGCCGCGGGGGGCTGCGCGTAGGGCGCGTGTTGCAGCAGCTCGCCACGGTACGCGGTCACCTGCTCGCCCTCGCGCGCCAGGTAATCGGCCACGGCGCGGCGCAGGCCCGCGTGCGCGATGGCGTGGCGCGAGTGTGTCAGCGTCGGCAGAAAGCCGCGCGCCAGCTTGTGTTCGCCCTGCGCACCCGGCTCGAAGCGTTGCAGGCCGACGCGCAGGCAATGCTCGATGCCCTGGTAGTAGCACAGCTCGAAGTGCAGCCCCGGCGCCGGCACGCGACTGCCCCAGTAGCGCCCGTACAGCGTGGTGGATGAACTCAAAAACAGCGCCATGGCCACGATGCCGGTCGCATCGCGTGCCAGCGCCAGCCAGATCCGGCCCGGCAGCGCCGCGCCCAGATGCCGGAAAAACGCCGGCGTCAACGCGGCGTGGTTGCCATGCGCGTCGAAGGTGTCCAGATACAGCGCATGCACGGCGTCCCACTCGGCATCGTCGAGGCTGGCGCCCTCGCGCCACTCGATGCGCAGTCCGCAGGCCGCCACCTGCGCGCGCTCGGCGCGGATGTTCTTGTGCTTCTTGTGCTTGAGCGCGCCAAGGAACGCCTCGAAGTCCGGCCAGCCGCGGTTGACCCAGTGGAACTGGATGTCCTGGCGCGCCAGCCAGGCGCCGTCGGCAGCGTCGCAGGCGGCGCGGTCGGCGTCATCGAGAAACAACAGGTGCGCCGAGCTGAGTTGCAGTATCTCGCGCTGCTCCAGCAGCGCCCGCAGCAGTTGCGCGCGCAGCCGCTGCGCCGCCGCGCCACGGCCAGCCAGCAGGCGCGGCCCGACCACCGGCGAATACGGTATCGCGCCCAGCAGCTTGGGATAGTACCGGCCGCCGGCGCGCTGCAGTGCGTGTGCCCAGGCATGGTCGAACACGAACTCGCCGTGCGAATTGGATTTGACATAGCAGGGCAGGGCCGCGCGCAGCTGCCCGCCCTCCCAAAGCGTCACGTGCCGTGCCTGCCAGCCCCAGTCCGCGCGCAGGCAATCGTGGCGCTCCAGCCCGGCCAGAAAGGCGTGGCTGAGAAACGGGTTGTCGTCCGGCCGCAGCGCATCCCAGTCGGCGGCCGGAATGGCGTCCAGCCGCTCGTCGATGCGCAGCGCCAGATTCACGGCGCGTATGCGTCAGTGCCCCAGGCCATCGAGGTATTTCTCGGCGTCCAGCGCCGCCATGCAGCCCGAGCCGGCGCTGGTCACCGCCTGTCGGTACACCGAGTCGGCAACGTCGCCGGCCGCGAACACGCCGGCGATGCTGGTTTGCGTGGCGTTGCCGCTGAGGCCGCCGCGCACCACCAGATAGCCGCCCTCGCGCATTTCCAGTTCGTCCTTGAAGATCGCAGTGTTGGGGCTGTGGCCGATGGCGATGAACACGCCGTGCACGGCCAACTCGCGCGTGCTGCCGTCTTTGGTGTTCCTGATGCGCAGGCCGGTGACGCCGCTGGCATCGCCCAGTACTTCGTCCACGCCGCTGTTCCAGACGATCTCGATCTTGCCCGTGCGTTCTTTCTCGAACAGCTTGTCCTGCATGATCTTCTCGGCGCGCAGGCTGTCGCGGCGGTGTACCAGCGTGACCTTCTCGCAGATGTTGGCCAGGTACAGGGCTTCCTCGACGGCGGTGTTGCCGCCGCCGACCACGGCCACATGCTGGCCGCGGTAGAAGAACCCGTCGCAGGTGGCGCAGGCGGATACACCCTTGCCGGAGAACGTCTGCTCGGAGGGCAGGCCCAGGTACTTGGCGCTGGCGCCGGTGGCGATGATCAGCGCATCGCAGGTGTACTCGCCGCTGTCGCCCACCAGTCGAAACGGACGGCAACCCAGGTGCGCCTCGTGGATGTGGTCGAACACGATCTCGGTTTCGAAGCGTGCGGCATGCTGCTGCATGCGCTCCATCAGCTCCGGACCCTGCACGCCCCGCACGTCGCCCGGCCAGTTGTCGACATCGGTGGTGGTGGTCAGCTGACCGCCCGCCTGCAGGCCGGTGATCAGCAGCGGCTTGAGGTTGGCGCGCGCCGCGTAGACCGCGGCGGTATAGCCCGCCGGCCCCGATCCGAGGATGACCAGGCGACTGTGGCGTGAAGTGCTCATGTACAATTTCCCGTTGGTTGCGGCTGGTTCGCGGCCCGCGCGCGTCGCCGGACGCGCCCATCGCGACAGGCATCGAGTGCCGCAGCATGGGGATGGCGGGGGCGCGAATCAAGCCGCTGCGGCAGCCCATTCTCCAGCGAGGATTCATTCCATGCGTATCGGCATTCCCTCCGAAACCAAGACGCTCGAGGGCCGCGTGGCCCTGGTGCCGGCCGCCTGCGCGGATCTGCTGCGTCACGGCCACGAGGTCTACGTGCAGTCCGGCGCCGGCCGCAAGAGCGGCTTCGGCGATGACGCCTATACCCGCGTCGGCGTGCACATCGTGCCCGATGCCGCGGCGCTGTACGAAAAGGGCGAACTGATCGTCAAGGTCAAGGAACCCATCGCCGGCGATCTGGCGCTGCTGAAGCAGCAGCACCTGCTGTTCTGCTACCTGCATCTGGCCGCCGAGCCGGAACTGACGCGCCAGTTGCAGGCGATCGGCCTGACCGCGGTGGCTTTCGAGTCGGTGGAGGACAACGGCGGCCTGCCGCTGCTGCACCCGATGTCAGTGATCGCCGGCCGCATCGCCACGCAAATGGGCACCACGCTGCTGCACCAGCCGCAGGGCGGCAAGGGCAAGCTATTGGGCGGCATGGCTTCGACGCCGCGCGGCAAGGTGGTGGTGCTGGGTGCCGGTGCCGCCGGCGGCAACGCTGCCGCGCTGGCCGCCGCCGCCGGCGCCAACGTGGTGGTGTTCGACAAGCGACCGGACCGTATGGCCGAGATGATGGCGCTGGGCCCCAATGTCACCGCGCTGTACGCCTACGAGTCGCTGGTGGCCGAGGAAGTGGCCGGTGCCGACATCGTGGTCGGCGCCGTGCTGATCCCCAGCGCCAAGGCACCGCGCGTGGTCACCGAGGCCATGGTCAAGTCGATGGAGAAGGGCAGCGTGCTGGTGGACATCTCCATCGATCAGGGCGGCTGCTTCGAGACCTCGCGTCCGACCACCTGGAAGGAGCCCACCTACAGCGTGCACGGGGTGACGCACTTTGCCGTCACCAACATGCCGGGCGCGGTGCCGCAGACCTCGTCGCACGCCATTTGCGCGGCCATCCTGCCCTACGTGCAGCGCCTGGCCGGCGGCAACGAGTGGCGCCGATTCGAACCGCTGCGCAAGGGCATCAACGTCGAGGCCGGCAAGGTGGTGCATCCGGCGCTGCAGGGTATGGGCTGAGGCCCGCCGCGGCGCAAGCGGCATAGCGGCGCGCCTGCCCGGCGGGCGGGCGCGCCGCATGGTGCACGCGCCCGCTGAATGCGGGGACCGGCCCGGCGTGTCGCGGCATTGCCCGCGCGCGGCGGCGCTGGCTAGACTCCATGCGCTGCGGTCGCGGCGTTTTGCCGTACGTGGATCCGCACCAGCGGCCCATCGAGGTCGTTTCGGCCCCGCGCGCCCGAGCCGGCACACTACCTGCCGTTCCGTACGGGAATGATGATGGCGGAGCACGGATTGCCGGCTCCGCAACATGGCTGCAACACGGCCGTGCGCAGATCGACGCAGAGGCGCGATGTCCAACAACAATGCCCTGGCAGGTCTGATGCGTCCGCGCAATGGCACGCGCGGCGTGGCCACGCCTGCGCACGATCCGGCGCGGGCGCGGCTGCTGCTGCAACTGGCGCGGCTGGACCCGCCTGCCGCGCTGTCGTTGTGCGACAGCCGGCTCGAAGGTCTGGATGCCGCGCAGGTCGAGCAGCGCTTCGAGGCACACGGGCAGAACGTGGTGGGCGGCGAGGCGGCCGCGCCCTGGTACGTCGAGATCGCGCGGCGCGTGGTGAATCCGCTGAACCTGCTGCTGCTGGCGCTGGCGGTGGTGTCGATCCTGACTTCCGACCTGGTCGGCGCCGGCATCATGACGGTGATGGTGGCGGTTGCGGTGATCGTCGGCTACGTGCAGGAGAGCAAATCCTCGCGCGCGGTGGCGGCGCTGCGCAGCATGGTCAGCAACACCGCGCTGGTGCGCCGGCCGGAACTGCCGGGCGGGCGTGGCGAGCTGCCCATCGAGCAACTGGTGCCGGGCGACATCGTGCACCTGGCTGCCGGCGACATGATCCCGGCCGACCTGCGCCTGCTGGCCGCCAAGGATCTGTTCGTCAACCAGTCCAGCCTCACCGGCGAGTCGATGCCGGTGGAGAAGTTCGCCGGCGCCGACGCACAGGCGGGCGCGGCGCTGGAAGCGCGCAATCTGTGCTTCATGGGCTGCAACGTGCTCAGCGGCAGCGCGCTGGCGGTGGTGGCGGCGACCGGTCGCGCCACTACGTTCGGTGCGCTGGCCGGCGCGCTGGGTGCGCCGCGCGCGCCATCCACCAGCTTCGACCGCGGCCTGCGCCGCTTCGTCGGACTGATGCTGCGCTTCATCGCGGTGATGGTGCCGTTGGTGTTCGTGGTCAACGGCGTGCTGAAAGGCGACTGGCTCGAGGCATTGATGTTTTCGATCGCCGTGGCGGTGGGGCTGACGCCCGAGATGCTACCCGCGATCGTCACCTTCAATCTGGCCAAGGGCGCGCTGGCGATGGCGCGCAAGGACGTGATCGTCAAGCGTCTGCCGGCGATCCAGAACTTCGGCGCGATCGACGTGCTGTGCACCGACAAGACCGGCACCCTGACCCAGGACAAGGTGATCCTGGAGCGCCACGTCGATGCCGCCGGCGCCGACAACGAACACGTGCTGGAACTGGCCTTTCTCAACAGCCACTACCAGACCGGCCTGAAGAACCTGCTCGACATCGCCGTGCTGGAGAGCGTCGGCGGCGTCGAGACGCACCGACTGGCGGCCGACTATGCGCTGGTCGACGAGGTACCGTTCGATTTCGAGCGCCGGCGCATGTCGGTGGTGGTGCGCGATCCCGAGGGCCGCCATCTGCTGATCAGCAAGGGCGCGGTCGCGGAGACGCTCGGCATCTGCACGCACGTGGCCGGGGTCGATGGCGAGGCAGTGCTGGACGCCGACCGCCTGGCCGAGGTGCGCCAGGTCGCGCACGATCTCAATGCCGACGGCTTCCGCGTGATCGCGGTCGGCGTGCGCGAGATGACACCGCCGCGCGAGGCCTACGGCCGCGACGACGAGCGCGGGCTGACCTTGGTCGGCTTCATGGCCTTCCTCGATCCACCCAAGGAGAGCGCCGCCGAGGCGATCCGCGTGCTCAACCAGCACGGCATCGCGGTCAAGATCCTCACCGGCGACAACGACATCGTCGCTCGCCACGTCTGCCGACTGGTCGGCCTGAACCTGCAGCGCGTGCTGACCGGACCCGAACTGGACGTGATGTCCGACGCCGACCTCGCCGATGCGGTGCGCGAGACGCAGCTGTTCGCGCGGCTCAATCCGCAGCAGAAGGTGCGCGTGATCGAGACCCTGCGCGGACAGGGCCACGTGGTCGGATTTCTGGGCGACGGCATCAACGACGGCCCGGCGCTGCGCGCGGCCGACGTCGGCATCTCGGTCGACACCGCGGTGGACATCGCCAAGGAATCGGCCGACATCATCCTGCTGGAGAAGAGCCTGGCCGTGCTCGAGGAGGGCGTGCAGGAGGGCCGGCGCGTGTTCGGCAACATCCTCAAGTACATCAAGATGACCGCCAGCTCCAACTTCGGCAACGTATTCAGCGTGCTCGGCGCCAGCGCGCTGCTGCCGTTCCTGCCGATGGCGCCGATCCAGTTGCTGATCAACAATCTGATGTACGACCTGTCGATGACCACCATCGCCACCGACAACGTGGACGATGATTTCGTCGCCACGCCGCGGCGCTGGGAGATGGGCAACATCGCGCGCTACATGTTCGTGTTCGGCCCGGTCAGCTCCCTGTTCGACTACGTCACCTTCGGCGTGATGTGGTTCCTGCTCGGCCTGCACCGACATCCGGTGCTGTTCCAGACCGGCTGGTTCATCGAGTCGCTGCTGTCGCAGACGCTGATCGTGTACGTGATCCGCACCGCGCGCGTGCCGTTCCTGCAGTCCAATCCGAGTCTGCCGCTGCTGGTGAGCACGGCGGGCTTCTGCCTGCTGGGCATGCTGCTGCCGATCTCGCCGCTGGCGCCGCTGTTCGGCTTTCAGACCATGCCGCAATCGTATTGGCTTTATCTGGCCGCGATCCTGCTGGCGTACCTGCTGCTGGCGCAGGGCATCAAGACCCTGCTGATCCGCCGCATCGGCCTGAATTGACATCGTCGCCACCGCGTGCCGGTTCACGCATCGTGGACGACGCGGCCGGCAGCCTGCCGACTTTATCCACGCGGAGCGCGAGCATGCGAAAGACGGCATCGATCACCGACGCCGGCAGTGACGTGGTCATGGTGCTGGCGCCGTACGGCGGCGAGACCGCACCGGCCGCGTTGCGGCAGGTCGCCGAGGCGTCGGGCAGCGCGCCTGGCAGCGGCTTCGCGGTACCGTGCAGATCGGTGGTGGCACGGCTGGGCGTGGCCAACCACGTGGCCATCGCCGCCGCCAAGGCCGGCATCGAAGCCACGGTGCGATCGTTCAGCGCCGACCATGAATCGGTCCGGATCGGCGGCCGGACGCCGCAGCCGGACGGCGGCCTCAGCGCCGCACGGCCGTCCGTGCCGGCATGAGCACGGCCATTCTGTGGCTGCGCCGCGACCTGCGCCTGGCCGACAACCCCGCGCTGCATGCGGCGCTGGCCGCGCACGCGCGCGTGCTGCCGGTGTATATCCACGCGCCGGAGGAAGAAGCGCCGTGGCAGCCGGGCGCGGCCAGCCGCTGGTGGCTGCACCACAGCCTGGCTGCGCTGGATGCGGATCTGCGCGCGCGCGGCGCGGTGCTGCACATCACGCGTGGCCCCAGCCTGACCGCGCTACTGCGCCTGATCGCCGGCAGCGGCGCCGATGCCGTGTACTGGAGCCGCCAGTACGAGCCGGCCGCGCTGGCGCGCGATCGCGGCATCAAGGACGCGCTGCGCGCACACGGTATCGCCGCGCACAGCAGCAATGCCGCGCTATTGTTCGAGCCGTGGCAGGTGGCTACCGGCGAGGGCGCGCCGTATCGCGTGTTTACACCGTTCTGGCGCGCGGTCGGCGCGCGTCTGCGGCCGGTCGATCCGCTGCCGGCGCCGGCGCGCATCGCGGGCGGCGCAGTGCCCGGTTCATTGGCGTTGGCGGATCTCGGATTGCTGCCGCGCATCCGCTGGGATGCCGGCATGCGCGACACCTGGCGTCCGGGCGAGGCGGGCGCGCAGGGACTGCTGGACGATTTTCTGGATGTCGCCGTCGGCGCTTACCAGGCGCAGCGCGATGTTCCCGCCGCGGCCGGCACCTCGCGACTGTCGCCGCATCTGCATTTCGGCGAGATCGGTCCGCGCCAGATCCTGTCGCGGTTGTGCGCGCGCGCGGGTGGCCATGGCGCCTGCCTCGCGCATGCCGGTATCGCGCATTTTCTTCGCGAACTGGGTTGGCGCGAGTTTTCCCATCACCTGCTGTACCACTTTCCGCACACGGCGCAGCAGAACCTCAACGCGCAGTTCGATGCCTTTCCCTGGCGCGAGCCGGATACCGAAATCCTGCGCCGCTGGCAACGCGGCCGCACCGGCATTCCCATCGTCGACGCCGGCATGCGCGAGCTGTGGCACACCGGCTGGATGCACAACCGCGTGCGCATGATCGTGGCCAGCCTGCTCACCAAGAACCTGCGCACGCACTGGCTGCACGGCGCGCGCTGGTTCTGGGACACACTGGTCGACGCGGATCTCGCCAACAACACACTGGGTTGGCAATGGAGCGCCGGCTGCGGTGCCGATGCCGCGCCGTATTTCCGCATCTTCAGCCCGGTCGCGCAGAGCGCCAGATTCGACGCCGCGGGCGCCTACATTCGGCGCTGGGTGCCCGAGCTGCGCGCCGCCGAGCCGCCGCTGCTCATCGAACCCTGGCGCGACACGGCACTGCTGGCGCGCAGCGGCTATCCGCCGCCGGTCGTGGATCTGGCCGCCAGTCGCGGCGATGCGCTGGCGGCATACCGACAGATGCGTGCCGGTGCCGGGTGCTGAGCCTGCTCGGGTGCGGACGGCATGCAGTCCATCGATGTCGTGGCGTGCCGATCCGGGGTCTGGAGATGTTTTGCCAGAGTGCCCGGATCCACGTTTGCGCGGGTTTGACGATGCTGTGGATGGGGCGCGTGCGCCTGGATTTGCGCTGCTCAGCCGCGCGGCGGGCGCGGCTTGTGCAGGCCGCCGGGCTTGCGCGGCGCACCCGGTCCGCCGCGCGGCGGTGCGCGCCGCGGCGCCGCGGCGGTGCGCACGTCCTCGCCATCGCCGGCGCGCTCCAGCCGCAGCATCTGGCCGCCGACGCGCGCCTTGCGCAGCGCCTGCAACGTGGCGGCGGGCAGGTCGGCGGGCAACTCGACCAGGCTGTAGTCGCCCTGCAGCGCGATGCCGCCGATCTGGTTGTTGGCCAGGCCGCCCTCGTTGGCGATGGCGCCGACCAGGTTGCGCACCTGGATGCCGTGGCGGCGGCCCACGGCGACACGCCAAGTCACCAGCTCGCCCGGCGCAGACGGCGCATAGGCGGCTTTCGCGCCGGTGCCGGATGACTCGCGCTCGCTTCTCGCCGCGCGCAGCGCCGCGGCGTCCAGCAGCAACGGCTTGTCGCCCTGCAACAGACGCGCCAGCGCGGCGGCAATCTCGATGGCGGGGACATCGTGCTCCTGCTCGTAGCGCTCGATCAGGCGCTGGAATTGCTCCAGGCCCTCGAGCGCGCGCGCATCGCTGATGCGCTGCATGAAGCGCGCGATGCGGCGGTCGTTCACGGCTTCGACATCGGGTAGCTGCATAGGCGTGATCGGCTGTCGCGTGGCGCGCTCGATGGCGCGCAACAGGTGGCGTTCGCGCGGGGTCACGAACAGGATCGCCTGGCCGCTGCGTCCGGCGCGTCCGGTGCGGCCGATACGGTGCACGTAGCTTTCGGTGTCGGTGGGGATGTCGTAGTTCAGCACATGGCTGACGCGCTCCACGTCCAGTCCGCGTGCGGCCACGTCGGTGGCGACCAGGATGTCGATCTGCGCGTCCTTGAAGCGCTGCACGATGCGCTCGCGCAGCGCCTGCGGCACATCGCCGTTCAGCGCGGTGGCGGCGAAGCCGCGCGCGGCCAGCTTTTCGGCAAGTTCCTCGGTGGCCTGCTTGGTGCGCGCGAACACGATCATGCCCTCGAAAGTCTCGACCTCCAGGATGCGTGTCAGCGCGTCCAGCTTGTGCATGCCGCTGACCAGCCAACTGCGCTGGGTGACCTGCGGCGCGGTGGTGGTTTTGGCCTTGATGCTGATCTGTGCCGGATCGCGCAGATAGCGCTCGGCGATGCGCCGAATGGCCGCCGGCATGGTGGCCGAGAACAGCGCCACCTGGCGCTGCGCCGGCGCGCGCTCGAGGATGGTTTCGACATCCTCGATGAAGCCCATGCGCAGCATCTCGTCGGCCTCGTCCAGAACCAGGTGGCGCAGTGCGTCGAGCTTGAGCGTGCCGCGCTGCAGATGGTCGATCACCCGTCCTGGCGTGCCCACGATGACGTGCGCGCCGCGCTTCAGCGCGTGCAGTTGCGGCGCGTAGCCCTGGCCGCCGTAGATCGGCAGCACGTGGAAGCCGGGCAACTGCGCGGCGTAGCGTGCGAACGCCTCGGCTACCTGGATGGCCAGCTCGCGCGTGGGCGCCAGCACCAACGCCTGCGGCTCGGCGCGCGTCAGATCGATGCGCGCCAGGATCGGCAGCGCGAAAGCGGCGGTCTTGCCGGTGCCGGTCTGCGCCTGGCCCAGCAGATCGCGTCCCTGCAGCAGCACCGGGATGGTGGCGGCCTGGATCGGCGAGGGCGTTTCGTAGCCGACGCCGGCCAGCGCTGCCAGCAGCGGCGCCGGCAGGCCCAGTTGGTCGAAGCGCGTGATCGCGGCAGCCGCGGCGGCAGGGTCGATGTTGGACATGAGGGTCTCGATGGTTTGCGCCGCGCGCTGCGCGGGTGGGAAATGGCACGAGCGAGGCGCCGGTGGCGCGCACGGGCGCAGACGCATGGCGCGTGCGCGGGCTCTGCGGCCGGGCGCCGAGGATGCAAGTGTAGCTGTTCGCGCGCGGCCGCGGCGCGCACGGCGGCGGGCGTGGGCGTGGTCAGGTCGCCGTGTGCCGCGACAAGCCGCCGTGGCGGCGCTCCAGATCCAGCGCTTCCAGGCGCTCGATCACGTCCTCGACACGGATCAACTGCATCACGCCCGGCCGTTCGATCTTGGTGCCCCACGCAATGTCCTCGACCGCGCGGCCGAGGAACTTGTGCGCGGCCGCGGCGTAGCGGTCCACGCACCAGCGGCGGTCGCTGTACGGACCTGAGCGCGCCGGATTGCTGGCGGCGTGCAGGCCCAGCACCGGCGTGCCCACGGCGTTGGCCATGTGCATGGGGCCGGCATCCGGCGTCAGCACCGCGGTAGCGCGCCGGTACAGCGCCAGTGCGCGCTTCAGCGTGTCGCGGCCGATCAAGTCCACGGCGGCGGTGCGCATGTGCGTGCGGATGGCATCGCCGAGCTGACGCTCGATGCGGCTAGGCCCGCCGGTCAGCGCCACGCGCCAGCCCAGCGACTGTTGCGCGTGATCGGCCACGGCGGCATAGCCGGCGGCGTGCCAGTTGCGCAGCGCATGGCTGGATGCGGCGTTGACCAGCAGCCATGGCGCATCGCCGGGCAACTGGTCGGCGGCCCAGGCATCTGCCTCGATTGGGATGGGAATATCCCAGCGCACCGGCGCCGGCTTCACGCCCAGCGGCTCGGCGAAGCTGCCGATGGCATCCAGCACGTGCTGGCCCTCGCGCGCGGCGATGCGCTCGTTGATGGTCAGACCGTGCAGATCCTTGGAGCGCGCGGCGTCGTAGCCGATGCGCCGGCGCGCGCGCACATTGAGACTGAGCAGGTTGGCGCGCAGCGCTACCTGCATGTGCAGCAGGGCGTCGAAGCGGCGCGCCTCCAGCGCCAGACGCACGTTGCGCATGCCGTCCAGTCCTCGGCTCTTGTCGAACACCACGAACTCGACGCCGGGCAGGTCGCCCACCAGCTTGTGCTCGAGTTTGCCGACGATCCAGGTCAGGCGCGCAGCGGGAAACGCCGCGCGCAGCGTATGCACCAGCGGTACCACATGCGTGACATCGCCCAATGCCGAGGTGCGCAGGAGGCAGATGCTTTGTGGAGAGGGTGCGTCAGTCATGCGGCATTGACTAGACTGGCGCGCACGCACTGGCGGTATGGATCGGACATGGCGGAGACGGTGACGCGCGCGATACGGCGCGATGGCGACGGGCAGACGATTGTGTTCGACCCAAGCTGGGCTCCACAAGTCACGCCGCAATGGTTCGAGCCCGCGTTCTGGCAGGCGCAGTCGCGGCTGCGCGCGCGTAGCGGCGGGCGCGGCAGCGTAGGCTACATCGATAGTCCGGCCGGACCCTTGGTGCTGCGCCATTTCCAGCGCGGCGGTGCGCTGGGCGGCCTGCGTGGCGACCGCTATCTGTGGCTGGGCGCGGCGCGCTCGCGCGGCTTCCGCGAGTTCGCCTTGCTGCAGCGCCTGCACGCGCGCGGCCTGCCGGTGCCGCGGCCGCTGGCCGCGCGCTGCGTCGGCCACGGCCCGTGGGCACGCGCCGATCTGCTCACCGCCGAATTGCCGGGTGCGCAAACACTGGCCGAGCACATCGCGGCCGGCGCCGCCGTTGCCCGGGACTGGCCCGCCATCGGCGCGATGCTGGGCCGTTTTCATGCTGCCGGCGTGGACCACGCCGACCTCAACGCGCACAACATTCTGCTGGCGCACGACGGCTGGCACCTGATCGATTTCGATCGCGGACGCCTGCGCGCGTCGGGCAGCGGCTGGCGGCGGCGCAACCTGGCGCGGCTGGCGCGCTCGCTGCGCAAGGTGGCGCCGGGATTCGTCGCCGACGCGCGGTTCGACGCGGAGTGCTGGCGGCCGTTGCTGATCGCCTACGCCGACGCGCTGCGGCAAGCGGACAGCGGACCGGAGGCCGGCTGATGCAGTGGACCATGCACGCTCTCGGCACCGGCGCCGCACAGGCGGTGGAACTGGGCAACGCGGCGGCGGTGCTCGAACACGAAGGCCGACCGCTGCTGCTGATCGACTGCGGTCCCGACGTCGTGGCGCGCTACCGGCAGGCGTACGGCGCGCTGCCCACCGCGCTGTATCTGACCCATTTGCACATGGATCACGTCGGCGGACTGGAGGCGCTGTTCTACCAACTTTGGTTCGAGGGCGACCGGCGCGCACCTTGCAAGCTGTTTCTGCACGCCGCGCTGGTGCCGCTGCTGCAGGCGCGCATCGCCGACTATCCGCGTTTGCTGGCCGAGGGCGGCGTGCAGTTCTGGGATGCCTTTCAGCTGATTCCCTGCAGCCGCGGTTTCTGGCTGCACGGGTACTGGTTCGAGTTGTTCGCCGGCCGCCATCACCGCGCACAGAGCGCATTCGGGCTGGCGTTGCCGGATTGCATGGTGTGGACCGGCGACACGCGGCCCATCCCCGAGGCGCTGGCCGTGCACGCCGCGCGCGGTGAACGCGTGTTCCACGATTGCGGACTGCTGCCCAATCCCTCGCACACCGGGCTCGAGGATCTGGCGCGCGAATATCCGCCCGATCTGCGCGCGCGGCTGGTGCTCTACCACCAGGCCAGCCGCGGCGACGCCGACAAACTGCGCGCGGCGGGCTATACCGTGCTCGATCCGGGCCAGCGCGTGGTGCTGCCGCAGCCCGCGCACGTGGCCGACGACGCCGGCTGAGGGCCGCGCCTCAGTCGGCGCCACTGCTCGCGAAGTCGCGGAAAAAGTGCGCGTACAGCAGCAGATACGCGCCCTGGAAGATCGCCGCCAGCACGAACGGCGCGGTCAGCATGCCGGCATGCAGCAGCAAGCCGGCGATCAGCGGGCCGATGGCGCGTGGAATCTGGATGGACACGTTCTGCAGGCTGGCGGCCAGGCCGCGCCGGTGGTCGCGCGTCAATCCCGCCACCAGCGCCTGGCGCACGCCGGCGGTGCCCTGGTTCATGCCGGCGCGCAGCGCGTACAGCACCGCCGCCAGCCCGAACCACGGCGAGAACGGAATCGCCAGCATCAACAGCAATCCGGCCAGGCGCATCCACACCACCGCGCGGATCAGACCATGGCGCCGCACCAGCGCGCCGGCCAGCAGCGAGCCGGCAGCGCCCACCGCGAAACTGGCCGCGATGGCCGGGCCGATGCTGCCGGGGCCGTGCGCGAACTTCAGCAGAAACCAGTACGCGATCAGCGGGCCGATCATGCCGATGCCGAGACCGTTGAAGCTGTTGACCAGCACCAGCTTGAGCAGGCGCCGGTTTTCGGCTCGCTGCTCGGTATATTCGATCTGCTCGGCGCGGCTGCCGACAGGCGTGTCGGCGCGTGCCGGGCGCGCCGGCTCGCGCATGCGTGCCAGCACCGTCAGGCTGACCAGCGAACCCAGTAGCGACAGGCCGAACAGCCAACGATAGGGCGCCGCACCCGCATGCGGTGCGAACCAGCCCACCGCGCCCGCGCCCAGTGCACCCAGCGCCATACCGAAAAAACCGATGGCGGTGTTCCAACTGTAGACACGGCCGCGCTGCGCGGCCGGCAGCAGCAGCGCCAGCCAGGCCTGCTCCAGCGGGCCGAACGGCCCGGCGCTACCGTTGGCGCCGCGCCCGAAGCCGCCGACGATGGCCGCCAGCACCAGCGCTGCCGGCTGCGTGGTGCTGATCGCCAGCAGCGCCGCGCCGATCTGCAGCGCCTCGTACACCAGCAGAAAGCGCCGCCGGCCGCCGATGCGGTCACTCAGCGGCCCCACCGTCAGCGTCAGCAGCGCACCCACCAGCAGTGCCGCCGACAGCGTGGCGCCGATGCCCGCCGCGCGCCAGCCCAACGTGTGCAGATACAGCGCGAACGCCGCCACCAGCGCGCCCTGGCCCAGGCTGCGCGCACCGCGGATGGTCATCAGCCGGATCACGCCCGCGGGGAGCGCGGGCCGGGACGCGACGGCGGGGCGATCGTCGGGGGTGGTCATCGATATACAGACCGTGCGCTGCGGCGCGGGTTCGGCAGATCCTGCGCGCCGGCTGCTGCCACGCGGCCGCAGAAGGAGGCGGCCCCGCCAGCCGCATCCCGGCGCCCGAATCGTTTGCTGCCGTTGCTCCCTTCCGGGCCTGGCGGAGTTCACAAACTATCGTCGCGGGAGGACCGACGGGGCCACCATGAACCGTATTCGGTCGGTGTGGCGGAGAGGGAGGGATTGCACGGTACGTCCTGTACCGCGCCCCTCGCGCACTGCGCTCGGGGCCGCCTGCGGCGTCCGCGGATGCTCCTGCATCCGCGTCGAACCGCGAGGGTTCTCACCCTCCCACCGTCGCGCGATCGACCGCATCGCGCGCCATACTCCGGCGCTGCATCCAACGTGGCGGAGAGGGAGGGATTCGAACCCTCGATACGGCTTTTGACCGTATACACACTTTCCAGGCGTGCTCCTTCGACCGCTCGGACACCTCTCCGGATTTTCGTCGCGTCCGTCCGGACGCAGCGAGCGCGCAAGGATAGCGGCTCGGCGCACGCGGCGACAAGTTCGCCGCGGGCTTCGTACGGTGCGACGGCGGGTCGCCCGAGCCGGCGGCTACAATCCGGGCATGGACCCGACGAACGACGAAGACACGCGCACGCTGCTGGTGACCGGCGCCAGCTCCGGATTCGGTGCGGCTATCGCGCGGCGTTTCGCCGCCGCCGGTTGGCGGGTGATCGCCTGCGCGCGGCGCGCCGAGCGGCTGGCGGCGCTGGCCGCGGAATTCGGCGAAAGCGTGCACATCGCGGCATTCGACATTCGCGACCACGCGGCCATGCAGGCTGCGCTTGCCGGGTTGCCCGAGCGCTTCCGCGCGATCGACGTGCTGGTCAACAACGCCGGACTGGCGCTGGGCACTGCCCCGGCGCAGCACGCCGACCTGGACCAGTGGCAGCAGATGATCGACACCAACATCAGCGCGTTGGCGCGCATCACCCGCCATCTGCTGCCGAGGTTGATCGAACGCCGTGGGCTGATCGTCAACATCAGCTCGGTGGCGGCCACGTATCCGTACACCGGCGGCAACGTGTACGGCGCGACCAAAGCCTTCGTCACCCAGTTCTCGCTGGGGTTGCGCAGCGATCTGCACGGCACCGGCGTGCGCGTGACCTCGATCGAGCCCGGCATGGCCGCAACCGAGTTCACACTGGTGCGCACCGGCGGCGACCAGACCGCCTCCGACACCCTGTATCGCGGCGCCGGGCCGATCACCGCCGAGGACCTGGCCGACACCGTGTGGTGGGTTGCCAATCTGCCGCCGCATCTCAACGTCAACCGGCTGGAGCTGATGCCCACGCGCCAGTCTCTGGCAGGCTTCCAGATCGCGCGCGAAGCATAGAGTCAAGCGGTTTACAAAACCGCTCCGGCACATGGATGTGCCGCCGCGACAAGCACGCAAGTGCTGGTCGCGACAAAGGTGGCGCGGCTTTGCCGCGCCCGTTTGCTTGCATACAGCCGCTTTGAATCGGGCGGCAGGATGCCCGGTTTTGCAATCTGATCAAGTGTGTGATGGCGCGGCACGTCGTCCAGCGCGGCCATCCGGGTGCGCGGCGCGCGTGCACTTGGGGCGGACGCCCACCCTTGGCACAATAGCCCTCTGCCGCTGGAGCGCCCATGTCTTATCAAGTGCTGGCCCGCAAATGGCGCCCACGCCGCTTCGGCGAACTGGTGGGGCAGGAGCACGTGGTGCGCGCGCTCACCCACGCGCTGGAAAGCGGGCGCATGCACCATGCCTATCTGTTCACCGGTACGCGCGGAGTGGGCAAGACCACGATCGCGCGCATCCTGGCGAAATCGCTGAACTGCGAGCGCGGACAGGGTGCCGAGCCCTGCGGCGAGTGCGCGGTGTGCCAGGCGGTGGACGCCGGGCGCTTCGTGGATCTGCTGGAAATCGACGCCGCCTCCAACACCGGCGTAGACGATGTGCGCGAGGTGATCGAGAACGCGCAATACGCGCCCACGCGCGGCCGCTACAAGGTGTACCTCGTCGACGAGGTACACATGCTGTCCAAAAATGCCTTCAACGCGCTGCTGAAAACGCTGGAGGAGCCGCCGCCGCACGCGCTGTTCCTGCTGGCCACGACCGATCCGCAGAAGCTGCCGGTGACGGTGCTGTCACGCTGTCTGAAGTTCAATCTCAAGCGCCTGCTGCCCGAGCAGATCCAGGGCCAGATGCGGCATATCCTCGATGCCGAGAACGTGGTCGCCGAGAATGACGCGCTGGCGCTGCTGGCGCGTGCGGCGGATGGTTCGCTGCGCGACGGCCTGTCGCTGCTGGATCAGGCCATTGCCTACGGCGGCGGCGGCGTGCGCGGCGATGACGTGCGCGCCATGCTGGGCAGCATCGACAGCGCCGAGGTGCTGGGCCTGGCGCGGGCGTTGGCCGCCGGCGACGGCGCGGCGCTGCTGGTCGAGGCGCGCCGCATCGTCGCCTTCGCGCCGGATTTCGGCAAGGTGCTGGACGATCTGGCCACGCTGTTCCATCGCGTGCAGTTGCAGCAGTTGGTGCCGGATCTCGACGCCGGGTCTGCGCCGTCCGCCGCGGATGTGGCCGATCTGGCGCGGCGTCTCGCCGCCGAGGAAGTGCAGTTGTATTACCAGTTGGCGCTGACCGGCCGGCGTGATCTGCCGCTGGCGCCGGACGAGGTCACCGGCTTCGAGATGGCGCTGTTGCGCATGCTGGCGTTCCGCCCGCGACGCGACGATGAGGCGGCGCAGGCGCCGGCTCCGCCGCGCACTGCCGCGGCAGCGGCCGCCGTTCCGACGGCCGGCGCGCGCGATACCGGTCCTGCGCCGAGCGCCGCGGCGGCCGCGCCGCTGCGTCAGCCGGTGTCCGCCGCAGCGTCCGTCCCGGCGGCGGACGCGCGGCCGGCACCCGATGCACAGGAGTTGCCCGACTGGAGCGCGCTGATCGAGCGCGCCGACCTGGGCGGCCCGCTGCGCGAGCTGGCCCGACGCACCGCGTTGCAGGGGCGCGAGGGCCACACGCTACTGCTGGCCATGGCGCACCACGACCTGATCTTGGCCGATCCGGCCATGCTGGCGCAGTTGGAGGCGCGGCTGGAGCCCTTGCTGGGCCAGCGTCCGCGCCTGCGCTGCATCGGTTGCGATGCGGTGGATTCGCCCGCCGCGCGCGCCGCGCGGCAGCAGAGCGGCGCGCTGGCCGAGGCGCGCGCCGCGCTGGACGCCGACCCGGTAATCGCCGAATTGCGCAACACGCTCGGCGCGCGCATCGTGCCCGAGAGTATCCGCCCCGTGGAGCAGTCCCCATGATGAAAGCCCAGATCGCGCAGTTGATGCAGCAGGCGCAGCGCATGCAGGAGGAGATGCAGCGCGCGCAGGAGGAGCTGGCTCGGCTGGAAGTCACCGGCAGCGCCGGCGCCGGCATGGTCAGCGTGATCATGACTGGCCGCAACGAGGTGCGCCGCGTCAGCATCGACCGCGCGCTGCTGGCCGACGATCCGGAGATGCTCGAGGATCTTCTCGCCGCCGCCTGCAACGATGCCCTCAACAAGGTCGCCGAGCTAAGCAAGCAGCGTATGGGCGGCCTGGCGCAGGGCCTCAACCTGCCGCCCGGCATCAAGCTGCCGTTCTGATGCGCGGCGCCCATCCGCCACGCGCGCCGGTGCGCGCATGAGCACGGCATCGCCGCTGCTGGCCGAGCTGATGCAGGCGCTGCGCTGCCTGCCCGGTGTGGGCGCGCGCAGCGCGCAACGCATGGCCTACCACTTGCTGGAGCGCGACCGGCGCGGCGGCGAACGCCTGGCGGCCGCGCTGCAGAAGGCGATGCAGGACATCGGCAACTGCAACGACTGTCGCACCTTCAGCGAAACCGAACGCTGCCCGCTGTGCGCGGGACATGCGCGCGATCGCAGCCAGTTGTGCGTGGTCGAAACGCCCGCCGATCTTGCCGCCATCGAACAGGCTACCGGCTTTCGCGGGCTGTACTTCGTGCTGCTGGGCCGGCTGTCGCCGCTGGACGGCATGGGCCCCGAGGAACTGGGCCTGCCGCTGCTGGCGCGGCGCCTGGGCGAGGGTGAGGTGCAGGAGCTGATCCTGGCCACCAATCCCACCGTCGAGGGCGAGGCCACCGCCCACTACCTGGCCGAGCTGGCGCACGCGGCCGGTGTGCGCGTCAGCCGCCTGGCGCACGGCGTGCCGCTGGGCGGCGAGCTGGAATACATCGATCGCGGCACGCTGGCGCATGCCTTCGGCGGCCGCCTGCCGGTGAGCGGAGATACCCCATGAGCGAAACGCTGTTCGACAAGATCATCCGCCGCGAAATTCCCGCCGACATCGTCTACGAAGATGACGCCTTGCTGGCCTTTCGCGACATCAATCCGCAGGCACCGGTGCACGTGCTGTTCGTTCCCAAGCGGCGCATCGCGACGCTGGACGACGCGCGTGGCGAGGACGGCACGCTGCTCGGCCGGCTGCTGCTGGCGGCGGCGGCGTACGCGCGTGCCCAAGGCTTCGCGCCGAACGGCTACCGGCTGGTGGTCAACTGCAACGCCGACGGCGGACAGACGGTATTCCACCTGCACGTGCACCTGCTGGCCGGGCGCACCATGCACTGGCCGCCGGGCTGAACGTGCGGCCCGCCGACCACACTGTTCCATATCCTCCGCGGACGGCACTCTTTACTTTACCGACGTCATCCTGGACGGCGCCCTCTCTATTGATGTCATCCCGGACGGTGCGCCTTTTCTTTGTTGACGTCACCCCCGACGGCGTACCTTTCCTTGTTGACGTCATCCCGGACGGCCCGTAGGGCCGAGCCGG
>JAJYQO010000017.1:19257-22191 GCA_021794575.1 Pseudomonadota bacterium
ACGTCATCCCGGACGGCCCGTAGGGCCGAGCCGGGATCCAGTCGCGGACGATGGCTGGCCATCGCATCGCAAGGCGCGGCATCATAGTCGGCATGTCGAGCAACGATTCAATCCATCGCAGCAGCATCTCCGGCTCCATCAGCGGCGACTGGGTGCGTACCTTGGCCGCGCCGATGCAGCGCGCGCGTGTCTGGTGCCTGTTGTTGGCGGTGGGTTTGCTGGTGCTGGCGGCGGGCAAATTGCGCGGCAGCCACATCGGCGCGGCGCTGTCGGCGCTGCTGCACGGCGGCGCCGCGCAGGCGCGCGCGGCGCTGGCACCCACCGCCCTGCTCGATGGCCTGGTGGCGCTGGCCGGCGCGCTGTCGGCATGGTTCCTGTTCCGCGCGGCATCGGCCCTGAGCGCCGCCTACCGCAGCGCCGCGCCCGCCGATGCGCGCGCGGGCTTCGCGCAACTGGCACGCTATTTCGTGATGTCGGCCATCACCAGCGCGCTGGGCCTGCTGTTGTTGCTGCTGGGCGTGGCCGGCGCCTTCACCCAGGTGTTGCATGGTGTCTCCGCAAGTGGTCTCTGAGAGCGCGACTGGCACATTGCCGGCGGCCGAGGCGGCGCTGTTCACCGAAACGCTGGCGCCGCTGGCGCGCGCCGCGTGGTGGCTGCGCGCCTGCGCCGTGTTCAACGGGCTGCTCGGGTTGTTGCTGACGCTCAGCATCATCGGTATTCCCTTCGGGGCCGCGCTGGGCTGGGTGGCGTTTCTCGAGTTCCGTGCCGCCACACGCCTGGACGCCGCGCGCCGCGACCCGGCCGGGCAGGGCCTGGCGCAGGCGGAGGGCGCCATGCGCGATATCGCCCTGCACTACATCATCCAGGCCGTGCTGAGCACGCTGATGATCGTGCTGACGCTGCTGCTGTTCGCGCTGCTGGCACCGCTGCTGGGCCAACTGGGCACGCAGTTGAACTAGCGGGCGAGCGGCCGGCTTCTTCGCACGCGATTCCGTGCGGTGTGCGCTGCGAGGACAGCCCGCTATGCACGCCGAGCCGGCGGTGAGCCGGCATAAACTGTGAAAGCGCGCATCGCACCGTTTGTATTGCGATTTCGTAAACCTGTCGTCGTGGACGAAACTGGGTCACCGATCGGCAAGGAACGTCGGCATGCGGCAGCACGCGCGGTGGGGACAACGACTGCATATGTGTTGCTTGCGCTGGCGATAGCCGCCAGTACGCGGGCCTTCGCCGTCCTGCACGCATGGGACTCGCCGTCGATCTCCGGTTCCGCGCCGGGGTATCGCTATCTGGCGCTGGGTTAGAGGTGGACGGTCCGGCGCGGGGTGGACCTGCGCATCGGCAAGGGCGAGTTCGTGGCGATGTCGGGGCCTTCCGGTTGCGGCAAGTCCGCGCTGATGGTGGTGCTGGGGTTGCTGACCGGCTTCGAGCAGGGCAGTTACCGGCTGGCCGGCCGCGACGTGGGCACGCTGGACGGCGACGCGCGCGCGACGGTGCGCAACCAACACATCGGTTTCGTGTTCCAGAGCTTCAACCTGATCGGCGATCTGACGGTGCTCGAGAACGTGGCCTTGCCGCTGAAGTTCCGCGGCGGCGTCAGTCGCGCCGAGCGCGCGCGGCGCGCCGAGGCGTCCTTGCAGCGCGTCGGTCTGGTGCAGCGGCTGAAGCACCACCCGCACCAGCTCTCCGGCGGCCAGCAGCAGCGCGTGGCCATCGCGCGCGCGCTGGTCGGCGCGCCGGATCTGATCCTGGCCGATGAGTCCACCGGCAATCTGGACTCGCAGAATGCCGAGACGGTGATGCAGTTGTTCGCCGAGCTGCACACGGCGGGTGCGACGATCTGCATGGTCACCCACGACGCCGGGCTGGCCGCGCGCGCGCAGCGCATCGTGCACAAGCTGGATGGCCGCGTGCAGACGGCGGTGCAGCAGGCGGCCTGAGATGTTTTCAGCCTTCGCTGAAGGCGCCGTAGCCGCGCAGGCGCTGGTAACGGCGCTCCTGCAGTTCGCTGCTGGGGATGACCTCGAGCTCGCGCAGCGTGTCCACCAGCACTTTCTTCAGCGTGGCGGCCATGGTCTCGGGGTCGCGATGCGCGCCGCCCAGCGGCTCGGGAATCACCGAGTCCACCAGCCCCAGTTCGAGCAGGCGCGGCGCGGTCAGGCCCAACTGTTCGGCGGCGTCCCTGGCCTTGTCGGCGCTTTTCCACAGGATCGAGGCGCAGCCCTCGGGGCTGATCACCGAGTAGGTGCTGTACTCCAGCATCAGCGTGCGGTCGCCGACGCCGATGGCCAGCGCGCCGCCGGAGCCGCCTTCGCCGATCACCGTGCAGATGATCGGCACCTTCAGCGCTGCCATCTCCAGCAGGTTGCGGGCGATGGCCTCGGACTGGCCGCGCTCCTCGGCGCCGACGCCGGGGTAGGCGCCGGGGGTGTCGATGAAGGTGAGGATGGGCAGGCCGAAGCGCTCGGCCATGTGCATCAGGCGCAGCGCCTTGCGGTAGCCCTCCGGGCGCGGCATGCCGAAGTTGCGGCGGATCTTGGTGCGCGTGTCGCGGCCTTTCTGGTGGCCGATCACCATCACCGGGGTGTCGTCCAGGCGCGCCAAGCCGCCGACGATGGCGGCGTCGTCGGCATAGGCGCGGTCGCCGGCCAGTTCGTGGAACTCGCGCATCATCGCGCCGAGGTAATCCAGCGTGTAGGGCCGCGCCGGGTGACGCGAGAGCTGGGTGATCTGCCAGGGCGTGAGGCCGCGGAAGATCTCGGCAGTGCGCTTGCGCAGCTTGTCCTCGAGCTTGCCGAGATCCTCCTCGAGGTCCAGCGCCTGGCCGGCGCCGGTTTGGCGCAGGGCATCGATGCGGGATTGCAGTTCGGCCAGCGGCTGCTCGAAATCGAGGAAGTTCGGGTTCATTCGCAGCCGTTCGGCAAGCAAAGATC
>JAJYQO010000053.1 GCA_021794575.1 Pseudomonadota bacterium
GTGGCAGTGGCGCTGCGCGCGGCGCGGCGCCCGGCCGCGCGCCCGCCGGCACCCCGCCACCCGCCGGCGATGCCGGCTTCGAGGACGACGACATCCCGTTCTAAAAGCTTCAGACGACTTCAGGCAGGCTCGGGCGGGCCGGAAGTACGCGCTCCATCCATAGTCCGAACGCATGCAACAGCACACGCAATGATTCGCGTGTGGCGGGATCATGCAACTCGCCCTCGGCATCGAACAAGCGCGTTGCCTCGCCCACGAACAGCATGGGCGCCGGCATCACCAGCGCTTCGGTCGCTGTCAACGTCTGCCTCAACGCAGACTGGGCCAAACGCGTTCCCGAACGTCCGGACGACACGCCGGTGATGGCGACGGGCTTGGCGACCAGCACCTCTTCAGGCGCGGGGCGCGAAAGCCAGTCGATGGCGTTCTTCAACACGCCCGGCAAAGACTGGTTGTACTCGGGCGTCGCAATCAGCAGGCCATCCGCACCGGCCACCGCTGCACGCAAATGACGGACTGGTTGCGGGCCGCCCGATGTGGCCGCTTCCAGTTCCTCATCGAACAGCGGGACGTCGGCAAGCGCGCCATAGACCTCGATATGGATCCCCGCCGGCGCGATACGAGACGCGGCTTGCAACAGCGTGCGGTTGTAGCTGGCGCGGCGCAGGCTGCCCGGCAGTGCGATGACGCGCTGTATGCGATGCGGATAGTCGACCATTCGGAACTCCCGTTGAGGTAGGAACAGGGTCAGACGAACAGCAATAGCGCGCTGGCGGCCAACAGCGACCCGAGCACGCGATCGGTCCATATGCGCACCATTGGCCGTGCAAGGGGGCGCGCCAGCACAGCGCCAAGCCCGGCCCACGCCATCAGGCAAGCGGCGGGAATGACCAGAAACAGTGGCAGCAGATCGAAAAAAGTGTGCACAGCATCAGCGGCCGGCATGGCGGCGACCACCGTCAGTACCATCACCCATCCCTTCGGGTTGATGAACTGGAAGCCGAACAGAGCGGCCGTCCCGATGGGTAGTTTCGGATCCGCCGGTCCCTCGCGGGCCGACAGCATTAAGCGCACACCCAGCCACGTTAGATAGAGGCTTCCGGTGGCCAGGATCAGTGTGCGCGCCAAGGACCACGTGGCGAATACCGCGCCGGCGCCGGCGATCACCGCGGCCAGCAGGACGATCCCGCCCAACACCGCGCCGAGCACTGCCGGCAACGTGCGTACGAAACCGACGCCCATCGAGGTGCGCATCACCACCAGGTTGTTGGGCCCCGGTGTGGTCGCCGCGACGAACAGCAGAAGGCCGATGCCGGACAGCGTAGCCATGAGCGTGCTCCAGGATGCGCGACGTGTTGTCGCCGACCTGCGCAGGGTGGGGGTGGCGGCTGGCTCGCGTCCGCATTGAATGGTCTAAAATAGAGACCATGAAAGAGTTGCCTCTGAATGCCCTGCGGGTTTTGGCTCTGGCTTGCGAACACGGTGGCGTGCGTGCCGCGGCACGCGAGCTCGGCATTTCGCACTCATCCGTCAGCCGGCACCTGACCGAATTGGAGGCGTGGTTGGGCGTGCCACTGAGCGAGCCGGGCAGTGGCCGTCGCGGTTGGTCGCCGACCGCGCAAGCAGCGGTGTTGGGCAAGGCGGCGATGGCCGGTCTGAAAGAGATTGCGACAGCAGCGGCAGCGGTGCGCGAAGCGCGATCGCCATTTTCGGTGACGATTTCGACCACGCCATCCTTCGCCGCACGTTGGCTGCTGCCGCGCCTGCCGCTGCTCGCCCGCGCTTACCCGCGCATCGAGCTATCGGTGCTGGTGAATCAGCACCTCGAGGATTTTGCTCAAACCGGCGCCGACGTCGCGTTGCGCATGGGCGCGGGACCTTGGCCTGACCTGATCTGCGAGCCGTGGATGGATGACGCGCTTTATCCAGTCATGAGTCCCGCCTGCTGGGAACAGGCAGGGCGGCCGGCAAAACTGAAGGATCTCGCTCGACTGCATCTTTTGCACGATCGCGATCCGCAGGCCGGCTGGGATCGCTGGCGCCGGCAGTTCGGGCCGGCTGCGCTGGATCTGCATCACGGGCCACGGCTTGCCTCCTCGGATCTGCTCTTGCGCGCCGCGGCACAGGGACAGGGCGTTGCGCTCGCGCGCCACCGCTTGGCCGCTGACGATGTCGCTGCCGGCAGCTTGCTGCGGCCGTTCGGCGCACTCGAAGTACGTGTGCCGAATGCCTACTGGATCGTGCGTCGCTCGCCATCGTCCCGCCACGCCGTCACGACGGTCATGGCGTGGCTCAAGGAGCAGGCTGCGGGAGATCGTGTGTCCTGAGGGAATCAATCGCGCCGGATCTCGCCAGTGAGTACCGCGACCAGCGGCAGCGCGAGCACCACGCCCAGCAATTGCGCGGCGATGAAGGCAGGCACGTCCACGGACGGATGCCGGCGAAAGTGGTGGTGAGTGCGCGTGCGGCGACGGCGAGAGCGACGGCGACTATCGTGCACGCTCACCAATCGCAGCCCGGTGATCCTGCACTCAGACCGCGGCACCCAGTTCACCAGCGCCGAGTACCAGCAGTTCCTGAAAGATCACCACATCCTCAGCAGCATGAGCGATGTGGGCCACTGCGCCGACAACGCCGCTGCCAAGGGCTTCTTCGGCAAGCTCAAGCGCGACGCATCCACCGACGTCGCTATCGGACGCTGGCCGTGGCCCGGGCTGATGTGTTCGATTACATCGAGCGGTTCCACAATCCGCTCATCCAGCGATGCCGCCTACCGGCCTTCTCGCTACGACGCCGTCGGGGCGGCCGTGCCGGGCCGCACATGCCGGTAGCGGAACAGGATCGCGAACAGCACGGCGACGACCAGCGAGTAGGCGGCGAAGCTCAGCCACACGCCGTGCCATTCGATCACGCCATGGTCCGAGGTGAAATCGCGGCCGATCAGCAGCCCGCTGATCGAACTGCCCAGCACCGCGCCGAAGCCGTTCGTCATCATCATGAACAGTCCCTGCGCACTGGCGCGGATGCGCGAATCCACCTGGTCTTCGATGAACAGCGAGCCGGAGATGTTGAAGAAGTCGAAGGCCATGCCGTAGACGAGGTTGGACAGCACGATCATCCACAGCAGACCGCCGGGATTGCCGTAGGCGAACAGGCCGAAACGCAGCATCCAGGCCAGCATGCTGGTCAGCATCACTGTCTTGATGCCGAAACGCTTGAGAACGAAGGGAATCGCCAGGATGAACCCGGTTTCCGACATCTGCGAGATCGACAGGACGATGTTCGGATAGCGCACCGTGAGTAGGTCGCGGTAGGCGGGGTTGCCGGCAAAACTGTGCAGGAACGTGTCGCCGTAGGCGTTGGTCAGCTGCAGCGAGGCGCCCAGCGCCATCGCGAACAGGAAGAACACCGCCATGTTGTAGTTCTTGAACAGGGCGAACGCGCGCAGGCCCAGCACATCGACCAGCGAACCGTGGTGCACGTCCCGCGGCGGACAGCGCGGCAGGCTGAACGCGTACAGGCCGAGCACCAGCGCGGAGGCGCCGGCCACGTCGAACTGGATCGCGCTTTTTTCGATGTGCAGCAGGCTGATCGTCCACATGGCGACGATGAACCCGACCGTGCCCCACACGCGGATCGGCGGAAAATCGCGGACCACGTCCGCCCCTTCGTTCTTCAGCGCGTTGTAGGAGACGGTGATCGACAGGGAGATCGTCGGCATGTAGCAGCAGACGTTGATCAGCATTACCCAGAACAGCGCCGCGGGCGTGTCGATCAGCGGCACCACGAACAGCATGCAGGCACCGACGAGATGCAGGATGCCGTACAGCCGCTCGGCATTGAGCCACTTGTCGGCGACGATGCCCATCAGCGTGGGCATGAAGAGGGAAGCGATGCCCATGGTCGAGAAGACCGCGCCGAACTCGGCGGCCGACCAGTGCCGGGTGAGAAACCAGTACGCGCCGAATGTGGTCAGCCAGGAGCCCCAGACGAAGAACTCCAGGAAGTTCATGGCGACCAGGCGCAGCGTGGTGGCCTTCATGCGCATCGCGTGCTGTCCCGATCGGGCGGACCGACGCGGGACCGGCCCGCATACAGCGGGCCGGAATCCTGCGGAACCCGCTGCGCGTGCGTCGCACGCCGCGCCGCGGACGCGGCACGGCCGCCGCCGGTCATGCCGGCGGACTGGCGGCGGCCGGCGATGTAGCGCGATGCCGGAGGCACTTCCGCGACCCCCTGCCCGCCGTCAATGCGCGTGCGCAGCCATGATCCTTGCCAGCATGTCGGGTACCCCGGGGATACGCACCAGGTGCGGGTAGCGCGGCCCGCCGTGGTAGCTCACCGCATAGCGCCGGTACCAGCCGTCGTTCTCGACCTCGAATTCGGTCGCAGCGGTGCCGTGCTCGGCCTGCTTCATCGCGTAGGCGAGGGTGCCGGGCGAGTAGGCCTGTCCATCGACCGCCTTGATGACCATGCCCGGCGCCATGCCGGCCTTCCAGGCGGGCGAGTCTTCGCGCACGTCGAACACCTTGCCGCCCTTGCCGATCTTCAGGCCATAGGTCAGCCACTGATCGTCGACGTGGCGCAGCGTGTCCATCGCGGTCATGAACGGATTCGGCTGGCTGGTATAGACCAGCTTCCAGCCCGCCCGGCGCAACTCGCCGGTCGGCGGCAGTGCGGCGACGTCGTAGACGTGCTTCTGGAAGAAGGCATGCCAGTCGTAGGGCGCCACCTCGCCCAGCAGCCGTTCGATGTCGGCGCGCGTGTAGGTCTTGGTGATCGGCCCGGTCAGTGCCGGTTCCGAGTACAGGTGCAGGAAGGTATCCAGGGATTTTTTGCCGTGCGTCTGCGCGCGGATGATGGTGTCCACGTCCAGCCACAGCAGCTCGCCTTCGGCGTAGAAATCGCCCGCGGTGCGCCGGATCGAGGGGTAGGAGCCCTTGGCCTCGTACAGGTACGGCGCCGCGGTGGTCAGGTCGATCAGCGGCTCGGTGTAACGCCCGGGCTCGTTGGCCATCTGGCTGTAGAGCGTGGCCAGATACTGGGGATATTGATCGGGCTTGCGGATGCCCATGCGGAAGGAGAGCAGATCGCCGAGATACTGGTTCATGCCCTCGTATACCCACAGCAGATCGGTACGCTGCGGAATCTGGAAGTTGAGGGTGGTCAGATCCCAGGGGCGTCGGTACTTGCCGTTCCAGGAGTGCGAAAACTCGTGTGTGAGCAGATCGCCGGCGACCAGCTGCCACTTGGGATTGGTCATGAACGTATCCGGCGCGCGGTCGTCGCTGGACTGGTGATGCTCGATGCCCTCGAAGCCGATGCGGTTGGAGAGCACCAGCAGCGAGTGGTAGTTGTTCCAATGGCGCGAGCCGTACAGCGCCAGGGCTTCCGGCGTCATGCGCTTGTACTTGGCGATCAGCGTGGCCGGGATGTCGAGATCCTGCGGCCGGTCGGCGAAGACGTCCAGACGCTGGTAGGCGGCACCCTGCTGCCACAGCGTGTATTTCTTGTAGTAGCGCCCGCAGTCCAGCGGCGAGTCGACCAGCATGTTCAGCGGCACCACGTCGAAGTCGACGCGGTTGCCCTGCCGCGAGGCCACCGGCAGCGCGGTGCCGAAACTCCAACCCTCGGGCAGGATGATGCTGGTCTTGAAGTAGTCATCGTGCGAGTCGGTGTTGTCCTGGTAGAACAGCACCCGGTTCCAGTTCAGCACCGCGAGATTGGGCGTCGACATCGGTGTAGGCGAATTGACCAGCACCGTGAACCGCACCTGCAGGGCGGTGACGCCGGCCGGCACGTCGACGTGGAAGGCATACATGTCGACCTTGTCGCGACGCCAGGTCAGCGGCTTTCCGTCCGCCGAAACCTCGAGCTGGGAAATGTCCGCCAGCGGCCCGGTCGGCCCATGCTCGCCGGGGATCCATTTCGGGTAGACGAACGTGAACGGACCCGGCCGCACCGGAATCCGCATCGTTGCCGTCATCAGGCCGCGACCCGCATTCCGGGCATCGAGCGTGAGCAGCTCCGGATTCGAGCGCGTCGCCAGCGAAACCGCATCGGCGTTGGGTTCCGGGATGATGCCCGCGGCTCTTGCGAGCAGCGGGGCGAACAGAAAGAGCAAGGTCAATGCGGCCCGGCGCAGGGCGTGGCGCGGCTGTTCCATGGGTCTCTCCCGTCGACCGGCGGATTCTGCGGGCCGCGGATGGGCGCGGCAACATGCGCGGGGTCGGCAACGCCCAAATTGCCATCACGATTTCGAGAGGAAACCTACAGGGTCTTGTGGGTCGTCTTGTAGATTCCGCAAGTATCCGACGGCGGCATGAACCGTTCTGACGCCGCCGGCGGATGCGTCGAATCCGCCGCGGGAGGCCGGCTGATTGATTGGCTTCCTGCGCTTTCTCCTGCGCTGCGGTCGATCTGTCGTCAGTGTCAGCCGTGCATCCGGACTTCCGGGTTGCCATACCCGGCGACCGCGGTCGTCCATGATTGCGGGCGGTTGTCGGGCTCGCATCGGATCATCGCGTCGTGGCCGGGGTGCCGGATCTCCCGGGCGGCTTCCCGGCGCGGCGCGTGCCCGGATGTCCGATCGCGCTGGAACGCCAGCGCTTCGCCCTGGGCCCAAGCGCAGGTGATCTGGCGCCAGCGCATATGTGCGATCCAGGTATTGATCGCGAGCACGGCCAGTGTGCATATCCCCAGCAGCAGACCGAGCCGCACATTCTCGAAGCGCATCGCCAACGCCGGACAGCCCAGCAGCAGCAGGGTCAACCCTTGTGCGAGCCAGTAGCGATTGGTCAGGCGGATGCACGCGTTGCGCAGGGAAACCATGGCGACCTCGATGCACGGTGGAGTCGGCCTATTCGGCAACAAAGCGCCTGGTTTGATCGTGCTTGGGGTAACAGCCTGATACTTCTTCGCAATTGCGCGCGGCATGGTCGCACGCGCTGCCGATTCGCCGCAGGCAACGTTGCGATTACGGATCGTATGCAGGCGGCAACCGATCTGCGGTTCCGGTCACGTCTTCACAGATTGTTGCATCGGCCGCGTCGCGTATGGTTTAGCGTTGTCCGCATCCTGGCACTGATGTGACAGGTCCGGTCCGATCGCAGGAGAGGCCATGATCCACATGCTGGAAAAAGAGCAGGCGGACGCCGCGGTGTTCCCGGTCGAACCGCTGCATGAACCGGTCGAAGCAGGCGCAGTCATCAGCATCACCTGCGGTCCGACGGGGAATCCCGGGTCCATGGATTTCGAGGACCATGCGCAGCGGCTGGCAGACCTGCTCCTGGAGCATCGCGAGCGGGTGTCCGGCGCGCTGACCATGGTCCTGGACGTGTGCAATACGCGCATCGTGCCGCTGTATGTCGATCTGGCGCTCACGTCCCTGGTGCAGCGCGGTCTGCGGGTGCCTGTCATCGTCATGTGCGATGGCGAAAGCAGCCTGGACAGCGAGAGCAGTCTGCCGCCGGCGCTACTGGATTGCGTGGACCGCCTCAACCGGGGCGCTCGCGTGTGGGATCCGCGGCATCGGCGCTTCGCGCCGGGGCGGCGCGCAGTCGAGCCGCACGCGGGTTGAAACCGCCGCGACGGCGTGTGCCGTGACGGACCGGCGTGGCGCCGACGCCGTCCAGCCGCATCGGGGTCAGTAGCCGGGCATCAATGACGGCGCGGTGCATCGCGGCCCGCAGCCTGCTGCTGCGGATGCCAGGCGCCATGCGGCGGCCGCCGCGACCGCGGTGCGTGGCGCGCGGACCCGCGACAGGTATACGCTCGGGCGCCTGTGCCATCGCGCCCCAGCATGTCGCGCGCCCCATGGTCGGACGGGGCGTGGATCCATTGGTTGCCGGGCGGGCGATGTGGACTGCATGAGTGAGGGGGTAAGGCGTGCTCGATCGGCTGCTGACCCTGTTCGCGCGCATGCGGCCCGTCCATGCGGACGCGGCCGGGGCCATCGCCGGGCCAGAGTATTTCGAGCGTTGCGCCACCGGTCTGCTGGTATTGACCGACGATGGCCGAATCCGCTGCGCAAATCCTGCTGCTGGCGTGCTGCTGGGCCAGCCCTGCGCGCGACTCGTGGGCGCACCTTTCGATCACCCGCTGCGGGACGGTGCGGTCATCAGCGTATCCGAACCGCAGTCGCCCGCGCAGCGCCTGCTTCAACTCGGTCTCGGTCGGGTGTCATGGTCGGGGCAACCCGCCGCGCTGGTGAGCCTGCATGATGTGACCGAATTGGGCGCGCTGCAGTCGCTGAAGGCCGAGCGCGTCAAGGTGCTCGAGCGCATGGCCCAGGGGGCGTCGCTCGATGAGGTCATGGGCAACGTCGTCCAGTTCGTCGAGGCGCAGCATCCAGCTGCGATCTGCTCGGTGATGCTGCTGGACGAGGAGGGACGCAGGATCCGTCATGGCGCGTCGAGGCGGCTGCCGCAGGCGCTCATCGACGCCTTCGATGGACAGGAAATCGGTCCGGGCCGCGGCACCTGCGGCACCGCGGCCTACCGGCGGGAGACCGTGATTTCCGCGGACATCGGCAGCGACCCCGATTGGGGTGCCTGGCGCGACATGGCGCTCGAACATGGCCTGCGTGCGTGCTGGTCGATGCCCATCTTCGACAGCGCAGATCGCGTGGTCGGTACCTTCGCCACCTATTCGGGCCGGCCCGGGCAGCCGACCGCTGCTGAAATCGAGATGGTCGCCGCGTGCGCGCAGATCACCGGCATCGCCATCCAGCGCGAGCGTACCGAACGGCAGTTGCATCTGCTGCAGACCAGTGTCGCCAACCTCAATGACCTGATCTTGATCACCGAGGCCGAGCCGGTGGTCGAACCGGGGCCGAGGATTCTGTTCGTCAACGAGGCCTTCGTGCGCCGCACCGGCTATCGGCGCGAGGAGGTCATCGGCAAGACGCCGCGCATCCTGCAGGGGCCGCTGACCCAGCGCGCCGAACTCGATCGCATCCGACAGGCATTGCAGTCCTGGAGCCCGGTGCGCGCCGAACTGATCAACTACACCAAAGCCGGCGAGGCGATCTGGCTGGAACTGGACATCACCCCGGTGGCAGACGCCAGCGGCTGCTATACCCACTGGGTTGCGGTCGAACGCGACATCACCGATTACAAGCGCGCGCAGGAGATTCTGCGCGAGAGCGAAGAGCGGTCGCGCATCGTCACCCATGTGACTACCGACGCGGTGTGGGACTGGGACCTGCGCACCGGTGCACTGTGGTGGAGTGATGGGTTGCAGGCGCTGTTCGGATACGCGCGGGCGGAGATCGAGGCCGGCATCGAGTCATGGACGCGACGCGTGCACCCGGATGACCTGCAGCGGGTGCTGGCCGGACGCCAGGCGACGGCCGCCTCCGGTGGCGAGCGCTGGGTCGACGAGTACCGGTTCCGCAAGCGGGACGGCAGCTACGCCCAGGTGCTCGACCGTGCGATGGTCATCCGCGATGCGGATGGAAAAGCCGTGCGGATGGTCGGCGGCATCAACGATGTGTCCCTGCGCAAAGACGCCGAGGCCGCAGCCAGGCGGCTCGCCGAGGTGCAGCGCTTGATCATTCGCACTCAGCGCGAGATAGCCGCGTCCGCTCTGGACCTCAAGGCGGTGATGGCGCTGATTGCCGAATGCGCCATGGCCATCACCGACACGGCGGGCGCGACGATCAGCGTCAAGGATGATGACGCGCCGGTGTTCCGGGTCGCCGCGGGCATCGCCGCGCCCTACCTGGGCATGCGGCTGGCGGCATCCGGCAGTCTCGCATCCGAGGCGATGCGCACCGGCGAGACGCAGGTATCGGAAGACACGGACGCCGACCCGCGCGTCGATCGGGACGCCTGCCGACAGATCGGCGTGCGCGCTGTGATCTGCGCGCCGTTGTTGGCGCAAGGGCAGGTCGTTGCCGTGCTGTCGGCCCTTTCGGACCAGCCGCGGGCCTTCTCGCCGACGGATGCTGCGCACCTGCAGATCCTCCTGGATTCGATGGGCGCGGTCGTGCAGCGCGAGCATGCCGCGGAGCAACTGCGGCGCTCGGAATCCCAGTACCGCCTGCTGTTCGAGCAGAACCCGCATCCGATGTGGGTATTCGAGCGGTCCAGCATGCGCATCCTCGCGGTCAACGGCGCGGCGGTCGCGCGCTACGGCTACAGCAGCGAGGAATTTCTGCGCATGACGATCTGGGATCTGCGACCGGAGCAGGAGATTCCGCGTTTGGCCGGTCAGCTGCGCGCCGGCACGAGCGGTCGCGTCCACGCCGGTCTGTGGCGGCACCGCCTCAAGAGTGGCGAGGTGATCGAAGTCGAGATTTCCTCGGACGACATCCGGTTCGAGGATCGCGCCGCGCGCCTGGTACTGGCCAACGACGTGACGCAGCGCGTGCGCGCCGAGCGCGAGCTGGCGCGCCTTGCTCGCGCGCAGCGCATGCTTTCGCTGTGCAACGAAGCGATGATCCGGCTGGATGGAGAGTTCGCGCTGCTGGAAAGGGTTTGCCAGATCCTGGTGCAGGAAGGCGGCTACAGGATGGCCTGGGTCGGATACGCGCGGGACGGCGGCGGCAAGCGGATCGAAGCGGTCGCATCCGCAGGGCAGGGTGTCGCATACCTCGACGAAATCGAGGTGAGCTGGGACGAAGACGTGCCGGCGGGTCAAGGTGCCTCGGGCAGGTCCGTCCGCGGCCGCTGTCCGGTGATTATCGCCGACATCGCGCGCGAGCCGCATTACGAGCCGTGGGCCGCCCATGCCGAGAAGTACGGATTCCGTTCCACGTTCACGCTGCCGCTGGTCTTGGACGACAACGTGTTCGGAACGCTCTCGATGTATCTCGGCGAATCGCGCACGCCGGCGGCCGACGAAATGGCGTTGCTGCAGGAGTTGGCGGGCAACCTTGCCTACGGCATTCATACGCGCCGCGCACGCCAGGAACGCAAGCGGCTGAACCAGGCCATCACCACGATGGCGACAGCGGTGTCGGCCAGCGGCAAGGGCAGTTTTTTCGAGAGCCTGGTGACCGCCATGGTGGACGCGGTCGATGCCGACGCGGGCTTCATCGCCAGGTTGCCGCACGAGCAGCCGGCCGTGGCGCAGACGCTGTCGGCCGTGGTGGATGGCAAGGCGCATCCGAATTTCCGCTACGCGCTGGCCGGGACGCCATGCGAGATCTTCCTGAGCGAGAGTGAATGCGTCGTCCCCGACGCCCTCGCCAGCCGCTATCCGCAGGCGACCCGGCTCGGCGCGCTGGACGCGAGAAGCTTCGTCGGCAAACGCTTCGATGATTCGCAGGGACGCCCGCTGGGCATGCTGTTCGTGCTGTTCCGCGCGCCCCTGCAGGCATCCGACTTCGTGACTTCAGCGCTCAGCGTGTTCGCGGCGCGCGCCGCCGCGGAGATCGAGCGCCTCGACAGCGACCTGCGCCTCCAGGAGCAGGCATCACTGCTGGATCGCGCCCAGGACGCCATCGTCGCGCGCGATCTCGACCACCGCATCACCTACTGGAACCGTGGCGCCGAACGGCTCTATGGCTGGAGCTTCGAGGAGGTGCGTGGTCGCATCAACATGGAAAACGTCTACGAGGATCCCGCGCAGTTCCAGACGATCATCGCGGCGGTACTCCGCGACGGAGAGTGGAACGGCCGCGTGCGCCAGAGGCGGCGCGACGGCAGATCCATCGTGGTCGAGCTGCACGCGACCCTGGTGCGCGACGACAAAGGCCAGCCGCGATCGACCTTCGCAATCATCACCGACATCACCCAGCGGCTGGCGATCGAAGAACGTCTGCGGCGCTCCGAGCGCCTCGAGACGATCGGCCAACTGACCGGTGGCGTGGCCCATGACTTCAACAATCTGCTGACGGTGATGCTGGGCAACACGGAGATGCTGGAGAGCGCGCTGCACGACCAGCCGCGCCTGCGCGAGATTGCCGCGATGACGCGTGAAGCGGCGCAGCGTGGTGCGGAGCTCACCCACCGCCTGCTGGCTTTTGCGCGGCGTCAGGCGCTGGAGCCGCGCGCCGTCCACATCAACGCGCTGATCCAGGGTCTCGACGGGCTGTTGCGCCGGACGCTGGGGGCCGATATCGAACTCGAGCTGATCCGTGCGGCCGGGCTCTGGGACGCGCTGGTCGATTCGTCCCAGCTCGAGAACGCGCTGCTCAATCTCTGCCTCAACGCGCGCGATGCCATGCCCGCGGGCGGACGCCTGACCATCGAGACCGCCAATGTCTGGATCGACCAGGATTACGCCGAGGAGAATGGCGACGTTGCGCCGGGCCAGTATGTCCAGATCGCGGTATCCGACAGCGGGCAGGGCATCCCCGCCGAGAACCTGGGCCGCGTTTTCGAGCCGTTCTTCACCACCAAGCCCTTCGGCAAGGGCACCGGCCTCGGCCTGAGCATGGTGCACGGTTTCGTCAAGCAATCGCAGGGTCATATCAAGGTCTACTCCGAGCCCGGCGAAGGCACCACCGTGAAGCTCTATCTGCCGCGTGCAGGCCGCGCCGGGGCCACGCAGACAGGAACGCGTTCCAGCGGCGGCGGCGGACGCGGCACGGAGACGGTACTGCTGGTCGAGGACAACGACCTGGTGCGCACGTATGCCGAGGAGCAGCTGCAGGCGCTCGGATATCGCGTCCTGGTGGCGCGTACCAGCGCCGAAGCGCTGGCGTTGGCGCGCGGGGACGTGTCGATCGACCTGCTGTTCACGGACATCATCATGCCGGGCGGCATGAACGGGCGGAAGCTCGCGGAGGCGATCCGGCAAGTGCGCCCCGGTATCCGCGTGCTGTACACCTCGGGCTACACCGAGAACGCGATCATTCACCATGGCCGCCTGGACCCGGGCGTGCACCTCCTCAACAAGCCCTATTCAAGGGTGGATCTCGCCGTCAAGCTGCGGGCGGTCCTGGGAGCGTCCCATGAGCCATGAGCCAAGCGGCGCCGCCAAGGGCCGTCTGCTGATCCTCGACGACGACCCCAACGTGGGGCGCACGATCGCGCTGGTCGCCGAGAGCATCGGCTTCGAGGTGCGCGCGCTGACCCGGCCCGAAGAATTCCTCGAAGCCGTAGACCACTGGCTGCCGACGCACATTGCGTTGGATCTGGTCATGCCGCAGATGGACGGCGTCGAGGTGATGCGCCTGCTTGCACAGCGCGGTTGCCGGGCCCACGTCATCATCAGCAGCGGCGTCGGCGGGCGCGTCCTGGATTCGGCCCGGCGCGCGGCGGCCGCGCAGGGTCTGCACATCGTCGACGTGCTGGCCAAGCCCTTCTCCCCTGGCGCGCTTAGGCGCCTGCTGAGCAGCAGAACGGGTGGTGCGGAAGACGGCAGCGCCGGCTCCGAGACGCCGGATCATGAGGATTTCGTGTTCGGCGAACGCGAGTTGCGCGCGGCTCTCGAACGGAAACAGTTCCATCTCGTCTACCAGCCCATCATCCATTGCGGGACGCGACGACCTGCCGGCTTCGAGGCGCTGGTGCGCTGGCATCCGGCGCCGGGGCGGATCGTGACGCCCGACCGCTTCATCCCGCTGGCGGAATCGGCCAACCTGATCGGGTCGTTGACCGACCAGGTGACCGAGCAGGCGCTGCGGTGGTTTTCCGGGCGCCAGAGCGAGGCGCCGGGAGCGCTTACCCTCGCCATCAACCTCTCCGCCAAGGTGTTGGCCGACGCCGGTCTCGCCGATCGCGTCGCCGGGCAGTGCGCTGCGCTCGGCGTGGAGCCTGGGCGGATCGTCTTCGAATTGACCGAGAGCAGCGCGATGGACGACCCGGTGACTTCGCTGGCGCTGCTGACGCGCCTGCGCATGAAGGGCTTCCAGTTGTCGATCGATGACTTCGGCACCGGCTTCTCGTCGATGGTTCAACTGGTGCGGCTGCCGTTCTCGGAAATGAAGGTCGACCGTTCGTTCGTTTCCGCCGTGACCACCTCTGCCGAAGCGCGAACGGTGACCAAGTCCATCGTCGATCTCGGGCAAAGCCTGGGTCTGCGCGTCGTGGCCGAGGGTGTCGAGGATGCGGACACGCTCGATTTCATCAGCGGGGTGGGTTGCGATTTCGCCCAGGGCTACCTGATTTCCCGGCCGCTCGACGCAGAGACCGCCGCGGCCTGGTTGCGGCGCCCCGTGTTTGCGCCGGCAGAGGACTGACCGGCCGATCTGGAACGGGGCCGACCCGCGCGCCATCTGCGCTGCATACGTATTCATGCCTGCATACGTTTGCGATGGCGTCTGTATGCGTGCGCGGTTGTCTAGTCTGGATCCGGTACTGCACGGGAGACGCCGCATGCTTCGCCACGCCGCGCGTTTGCGGATTGCCGGTTTGGGCTTGCTGTTCGCGCTGCTCGCCGGCTGCGGCGGCGGGGGCGGTGGCAGCACGCCGGCGCCACCACCGGCAGCGCCCCCGCCGGTGCCCGCCAGCATCGCCAGCTTCAGCGCGGTGCCGGCTGCGCTGAACACCTCCGGCGGACCGTTGACCCTGAGTTGGCAGGCCAGCAACGCCGGCAGCTACGCGCTCGCGGTGCAGCCCTCCGCAGGCGTCGGCGGGTTGCCCGCCGGCACCGTGACCGGCAACAGCCAGGCAGTGACGCTGCCGGCCAACGGCGGCAGCGGTGCGCTCACCTACACCTTCACGCTCACCGCCAATGGCGTCAGCGGAACCGCGCCCGCGACAGCCACCACGCAGGTCACGGTGGTCGCCGCCGGCAGCGTCGCGGCGCTGGCCAACGTGGATTGGCCGGCGCAGGTGATCTATTTCCTGATGCCCGACCGCTTCGACGACGGCAACACCGCCAACGACAACGGTGGGCTGGGCGATGCCGCCGCCGCGCAGCCGCAAAACCCGATGGGCTGGTACGGCGGTGACTTCCAGGGCGTGACCGACCGCATCCAGGCCGGCTACTTCACCCAACTCGGCGCCACCGCGATCTGGATGACGCCGGCCTACCTGCAGGGACCCGCGCAGTCGGGGCCCAGCACCAACAATCCCAACAACTGGCAGAGCTTTCCCTACCACGGCTACGCGCCGTGGAACTTCGACGCACCCGATCCGCACTTCGGCAGCATCGGCGACCTGCAGGCACTGGTGCAGGCGGCGCACGGCAACCGCCTGGCGGTGATCCTGGGGCAGATCGTCAACGATGCCGGCATCGGCTACCCGCCCTACGTGGCCGAGACCAACGCCATCGCCGGCGGCCAGCTCACGCTGGACAACAGCGCGCAGGCGGTGCAGACCTTCCTGTTCCACCACTACGACCCCAACACCCAGCAGTGCGAGCCGTATCTGGGCGCCTACAACGCCACCTGGGACTGCCCGCTGGAGAACCTGCCCGACTTCAACTCCGACAACACCTCGGTGCAGGCCATGCTGGACCAGGCCACGGCGGGCTGGCTGGGCACCTACGGGCTGGACGGCATGCGCCTGGATGCCGCGATGTACGTGCAGAACAGCTTCTGGTCGCAGTATTTCGCATACCTGCACGCGCAGGGCTACACGCCATTCGCTTACGGCGAGATCCTCGACGGCCGGCCGGATTTTGTCGGCAGCTACACGCAGCCGGCGGTGGGCTTTTCCAGCGCGCAGAACTACCCGCTGTACTTCGCCATCACCCAGTCCGGGCTGGTGCCGGGCCAGCCCACCTACTACGGCTACGGCAACATGGCCGCGGTCGACTACGCCGTGCAGCAGAACCTGAAGGATGACGCCCAGCCCGACCTGATGATCAACTTCATCGACAATCAGGACATGCCGCGTTTCACCAGCCTGCTGGCCAACAACGGCGTGGCCGCGAGCGATGTGCTCGCACGCTGGCAGATCGCCGAGGTGCTCAGCTTCACCCTGCCCGGCATCCCCGTCATCTATTACGGCGACGAGGTCGGCATGACCGGCACCTACGATCCCTACCAGGCGGTGGCCGCCGGCCAGCCGTCCAACAACATCCGCCAGCCGATGACGCTGTGGACCGCCGCGCAGCGGCAGAGTGCGGGCGTGCAGGGCTATTACGCGTGGCTGCAGTCGCTGGCGCAGGCGCACGCGCAGTATGCGGCGATCCAGACCGGCGGCTACACGCCGCTGTTCGTGCCGGGCAGCAATGATCCAAACGTCTACGTGTACCTGCGCGGCAACGGCGGCGGCAGCGTGCTGGTGGCCATCAACGCCAGCGGCCAGAGCGTGACCCTGTCGCAACTGCCCAATGCCGCGTCGGGCCTGCCGGTACCGGGCGTGCCGGTGGCGGCGCTGGCCAGCCTGGTCGGCGGCACGCCAACGCTGGGGCTGTCGTCCTGCTCCACCGGAACCTGCCTCAATGGCACGCTGGTACCGTGGAGCGTGCAGGTGCTGTCGCCCTGACCGTCGTCAGCACGGCGGGCGGCGTGGTCGCCGCGGCACTTTTATCCCGCGCGATTGTCCCAACACCATGTCGTGCGCCCTGCAACAGAGCGCGCTGCGCCGAGCTCCCCTCACGTGACGATGCGTGCCCGCCGCTCGCGCAAGCCACGAATCCTGCATCCGCAATTGGAGATTCCGATGAGCAATTCCGCCCACGACCTCAGCCGCAGCGGCCAGAGCCTGTGGCTGGACAGCATCACCCGCGCCATGGTGCGCGGCGACGGCCTGCGCGCGCTGCAGGCGCAATGCGCGCTCAGCGGCCTGACGTCCAACCCGACCATCTTCGAGCAGGCCATCCGCGGCGGCCGCGATTACGATGCCGCCATCCGCGCCGGCGGGGGCCAGTCGCCCGAGCAGGTGTTCTTCGATCTGGCCATCGAGGATCTGCGCGGTGCAGCGGCGGTGTTCGCGCCGATCCACCAGCGCACGCGCGGCGTGGACGGCTGGGTATCGCTGGAGGTCTCGCCGCTGCTGGCCGACGACGCCGAGACAACCATCGCCCAGGCGCTCGAACTGCACCGGCGCGCGGCGCTGCCCAACCTGTTCATCAAGGTACCGGGCACGGCGGCGGGCGTGCGCGCCATCGAGGAATTGATCTTCCGTGGCGTGCCGATCAACGTGACCCTGCTGTTTTCGCCGGAGCAGTACCAGGCCGCGGCCGAGGCATACCTGCGCGGACTGGAGCGGCGCCTGCAAGCCGGGCTCGATCTGGATGTGGCTTCGGTGGCCTCGGTGTTCATCAGCCGCTGGGATGTCAAGGTGGCCGGACAGGTGCCGGCCGACCTGCGCAATCGGCTGGGCCTCGCCGTGGCGGGCGAGATCTACGCGCGCTACCGCGCGCTGCTGGACACGCCGCGCCTGCAGCGCCTGCAGAACTTCGGCGCGCGCCCGCAGCGCCTGCTGTGGGCCAGCACCGGCACCAAGGATCCGCAGGCCAGCGATGTGCTGTATGTGGAGAACCTGATCGCGCCGCTCACCGTCAACACCTTGCCCGAGGCCACACTGCGCGCCTATGCCGATCACGGACGGATGCGCGCGCCGATGGCGGCGCAGGACGCCGCGCGCGAGGCCCTGCTGCAGCGCTTCACCGCGCTGGGCCTGGCGGTCGAGCCGCTGGGTATGACGCTGCAGCGCGAAGGCGCCGCCGCGTTCGTCAAGTCCTGGAACGCGCTGCTGGAGGGCATCGCGCAGCGCCAGGGCGCCGCGGCATGAACGCGCCCGACGCATGGCCCGAGTGGCGGGCGCTGGCGGGTCACCAGCGCCGGCTGGCCAGACTGCATCTGCGTACGCTGTTCGAGCGGGATGACGCGCGTGCGCAGCGCTATGCCGCCGAAGGCGCCGGCTGGCGCCTGGACTACAGCAAGCACCGCATCGACGACGCGGCCCTAGCTGCTCTGTTCCGGCTCGCGCGCCGCGCCGGACTGGAGACGCGCCGCGACGCCATGCTGCGCGGCGAGAAGGTCAACGTCACCGAGCAGCGCGCCGCGCTGCACACCGCGCTGCGCGCCCCACGCGGCGCGGTGATCCTGGTCGATGGCGTCAACGTGGTGCCCGAAGTGCACGCCGTGCTCGAACACATGCGCCGCTTCAGCGAAGCGGTGCGCTGCGGCGCGTGGCGTGGCCACAGCGGCCGGCCCATCCGCAACATCGTCAACATCGGCATCGGCGGCTCCGACCTGGGGCCGGTGATGGCCTACGAGGCGTTGCGCCACTACAGCGACCGTCGCCTGACGCTGCGTTTCGTCTCCAACGTCGATGGCGCCGATTTCCAGGAAGCCGTGCACGGCCTGCGTCCGGACGAGACGCTGTTCATCGTCGCCTCCAAGACCTTCACCACGCTGGAGACGATGACCAACGCGCACAGTGCGCGCGACTGGCTGCTGGCCGCGTGCGATGGCGACAAGACCGCCATCGCCAGGCACTTCGTGGCGCTGTCCACCAACCTCGACGCCGTCGAGGCCTTCGGCATCGCGCGCGAAAACGCCTTCGGTTTCTGGGACTGGGTGGGCGGGCGCTACTCGATGGATTCGGCGATCGGCCTGTCGACCATGATCGGCGTCGGCGCCGACGCGTTCATGGAGATGCTGGCCGGCTTCCGCGCCATGGACGAGCACTTCGCGCGCACGCCGCTGGAGCGCAACCTGCCGGCGATCATGGGCCTGCTGACGGTGTGGTACGCCGATTTCTTCGGCAGCGAAACCGTGGCCGTGCTGCCCTACGCGCAGTATCTCAAGCGCTTTCCGGCCTACCTGCAGCAGTTGAGCATGGAGTCCAACGGCAAGTCGGTGCGCCGCGATGGCGCGCGCGTCGGCTACGCCACCGGGCCGGTGGTCTGGGGTGAGCCCGGCACCAACGGCCAGCACTCGTTCTACCAGTTGATCCACCAGGGCACGCGATTGATTCCCTGCGACTTCATCGCCTTCGCCGAGGCGCTGCAGCCGCTGGGCAACCACCAGGATCTGCTGGCCGCCAACGTGATCGCGCAGGCCGAGGCGTTGGCTTTCGGCAAGAGCGCCGCGCAGGTAAAGACCGAAGGCACCCCGGCGCGGCTGGTGCCGCACAAGGTGTTCGAGGGCAACCGTCCGTCCAGTCTGCTGCTGGCTAGGCGATTGACGCCGGCCGCGCTGGGCGCGCTGGTGGCGCTGTACGAGCACAGCGTATTCACCCAGGCCTGCCTGTGGGACATCAATCCGTTCGACCAGTGGGGCGTGGAACTGGGCAAGCAGCTGGCGCTGAAGGTGGCCGAGGAGATCGCCGCGCCGCGCGCGCGCCTGGCGCACGATGCCTCCACCAACGCCGCCATCCAGTGGTATCGGCGCGCGCGCGGGCAGGCGGAAAAACGCCCGTTGCCGCGCACGCTGGTGCTGGACATCGGCGGCACCCACGTCAAGGCGTTGGTTTCCGGCATGCAGGCGCCGGTGAAGATCGATTCCGGCCCGGCCATGGGTCCGCAGCAGATGCTGGCGGCGCTGCGCAAGGCGCTGCGCGGCCGCCACTACGACCGCGTCGCGATGGGCTTCCCCGCGCCGGTGCTGCACGGCCACATCGTGCACGAGCCGGCCAACCTGGGTACCGGCTGGGTGGGCTTCGACTTCGCCAAGGCCTTCGGCTGCCCGGTGCGCATCCGCAACGACGCCGCCATGCAGGCGCTGGGCAGTTACGAGGGCGGGCGCATGCTGTTCCTGGGCCTGGGCACCGGACTCGGTTCGGCGCTGATCGTCGATGGCCGCATCGAGGCCATGGAACTGGCGCATCTGCCGTTCCGCAAGCACACCTACGAGCACTACGTCGGCGCGGCCTACCGCGAGAAGCACAAGGCCAGGTGGCGGGACAACGTGCTGGAGATCATCGAGCTGCTGCGCAAGGGCGTGCGGCCCGACTACATCGTCATCGGCGGCGGCAATGTCGATCATCTTGACCGGCTGCCCGAGGGCGTGCGCCGCGGCGACAACGCCAACGCCTTCGTCGGCGGCTTCCGACTGTGGGAGGACACGCCATGAGCAAGCCTGCGCTGCAACTGGGTTTCATCGGACTGGGGCGCATGGGCCTGAACATGGTCACGCGCCTGCAGCAGCGCGGCGTGCGCTGCGTGGCCTACGACACGCACGGCGCGGCGCGCGCCGCCGCCGGCAAGGCCGGCGCGCAGACCGCCGATTCGCTATCGGCGCTGGTGGCGGCGCTGGCGCCGCCGCGCGCGGTGTGGCTGATGGTGCCGGCCGGCGTGGTCGACGCCGTGCTGGACGACCTGCTGCCGCTGCTGGCGACCGGCGATTGCGTGATCGACGGCGGCAACTCGCACTACGTCGAGGACTTGCGCCGCGCCGCGCGACTGCGCAAGCAGGGTGTGGCGTACATGGACGTCGGCGTCAGCGGCGGCGTGTGGGGCCGCGACCGCGGCTACTGCCTGATGGTCGGCGGGCCGGCCGAAGCCTTCGCGCGCATCGAGCCGGCGTTCGCCGCGCTGGCGCCGGGCGTGGACGCCGCGCCGCGCACCGAGGGCCGTGGCGGCCCGCCGGCGATGGCCGAGCAGGGCTACCTGCATTGCGGGCCCAACGGCGCCGGGCACTTCGTCAAGATGGTTCACAACGGTATCGAGTACGCGGTGATGGCCGCCTACGCCGAGGGCTTCAACGTGCTCAAGCACGCCGACGCCGGCAGCCGCGCGCAGCAGTTCGACGCCGAGACCACGCCGCTGGAGCAGCCCGAGCTGTACCGCTACACGCTGGACCTGCCGGCCATCGCCGAGCTGTGGCGGCGCGGTACGGTGATCGGCTCCTGGCTACTGGATCTCACCGCCGAGGAGCTGCTGGCCGATGGCGAGCTCGCGGCCTACGAGGGCCGCGTGTCGGACTCCGGCGAGGGCCGCTGGACGCTGCAGGCCGCCATCGACGAGGGCGTGCCGGCCACCCAACTCGCGGCGGCGCTGTTCGCGCGCTTCGCCTCGCGCGGCAATGCGCTGTACGCCAACCGGGTGATGTCGGCGATGCGCCACGCCTTCGGCGGCCACGCCGAAAAAACCGGCGAGCAGGGCTGAGCCGTGGCCGCGCAGACCCTGGTGATCCTGGGCGCCAGCGGCGACCTCACCCAACGCCTGCTGATGCCGGCGCTGTACCGCCTGCACCGGCTGGGCCTGACGCGCGACCTGAGCATCCTCGGCTACGCCATGGACGAGTGGAGCACCGCGCATTTCCGCAGCCACATCGGCGGTGCGCTGCAGCGTTACGCCGAGGACTACGGCAAGGTCCACGCGCAGCGTTTCCTGGCCACGCTGGACTACCAGAGCGGCCGGCTCGAGCCGCAGGCACTGGCCGCCATCGGCCGGCGGCTCGCGCCGGGCACGCTGTTCTACCTGGCGCTGCCGCCGCCGCTGTTCGGCACCGCCGCGCAGGCGCTGGGCGCGGCCGGTTTCGCGCGCGCGCCGCGCAACGGCTGGCGCCGGCTGGTGGTGGAAAAACCCTTCGGCACCGATCTCGCCAGCGCCGAGCAACTGCGCGCGCAGATGCACGTGCACTGGGAGGAGGCGCAGATCCTGCGCATCGACCATTTCCTCGGCAAGGAGGCCACGCAGAACTTGCTGGTGATGCGTTTCGCCAACCGCTTGCTGGAGCCGGTGTGGAACGCGCGGCAGATCGCGCAGGTGCAGATCACCTACGCCGAGACGCTGGGCGTGGAGCACCGCGCGGCCTACTACGACCACGCCGGCGCGCTGCGCGACATGCTGCAGAACCACCTGATGCAG
>JAJYQO010000099.1 GCA_021794575.1 Pseudomonadota bacterium
CCCGCCGAGCCGATGGCGTAGCCCTTGGTGACCGCCTTGGTGGTGTTGCCCACCGCATCCAGCGGATCGGTGATGGCGCGTACCTCCTTGGGCAGGTCGGCCATTTCGGCGATGCCGCCGGCGTTGTCGGTGATCGGCCCGTAGGCATCCAGCGCCACGATGATGCCGGCCATGGACAGCATGGTCGACGCCGCGATGGCGATGCCGTACAGCCCGGCGGCCCAGAACGACACCAGGATCGCCGCGCACACCGCCAGCACCGGCAGCGCGGTGGACTTCATGCTCACGCCGAGGCCGGCGATGATGTTGGTGGCATGCCCGGTAGTGGAAGCCTTGGCCACGTGCTGGACCGGCGCATACTGCGTGCCGGTGTAGTACTCGGTGATCCACATCAGCACGCCGGTGAGAATCGGCCCGGTGATGGCGGCGATGTACAGCCCGTTGACGTCGTAGCCGGGCACCCCGGTCATCATCCAGTGCGTGGCGAACCAGTAGGCGATCACCACCAGCGTGCCGCTGACGATCACGCCGCGGTACAGCGCGCCCATCACCTTGCCGTTAGCGCCCACGCGCACGAAGAAGATGCCGATGATCGAGGCGATCAGCGCGATGGCGGAGAGCACCAGCGGATAGACGATGGGCATGCCGCCGGCGGTGGCCAGCGTCAGCCCGCCGATCAGCATGGCCGCCACCTTGGTCACCGCGAAGGTCTCGAACAGATCGGCAGCCATGCCCGCGCAGTCGCCGACGTTGTCGCCGACGTTGTCGGCGATCACGGCCGGGTTGCGCGGGTCGTCCTCGGGGATGCCGGCTTCGACCTTGCCGACCAGATCGGCGCCGACGTCGGCGCCCTTGGTGAAGATGCCGCCGCCCAGACGCGCGAAGATGGAAATGAGCGAGGCGCCGAACGCCAGGCCCACCAGGGCATGCAGCGCGTGCTCGGTGCCCACGCCCATCCAGCCCAGCAGCAGGTAGTAACCGGCCACGCCCAGCAGGCCCAGGCCCACCACCAGCATGCCGGTCACCGAGCCGCCGCGGAAGGCCACGTCCATGGCCGGCGCCAGGCCCTGTCGCGCGGCTTCGGCGGTACGCACGTTGGCGCGTACCGATACGTTCATGCCGATGTAGCCCGCCGCGCCGGAGAGGATGGCGCCGATGGCGAAGCCGATGGCCGTGTGCCAGTCCAGTGCGAAACCCAGGATCACGAACAGCGCGATACCGACCAGGGCCACGGTGCGGTACTGGCGGTTGAGGTAGGCGCGCGCGCCTTCCTGGATGGCCGCCGCGATCTCCTGCATGCGGGCGTTGCCGGGTGACTTCTTCAACACCCAGCCCACCGTGATCACACCATAGATGATTGCCAGCAGCGCGCAGCCGATGGCGATCCAAAGACCGTACTGATCGTGCAGCATCGAGCCTCTCCCGTCGCTCCACCACGGAGCGTTGTGGGAGTATAGGCAGCGCTCAGGCGCACGCGAAGTCGCGGCGCAGCAGCCGGTGCCGGCTCACAGCTCCTGCGCAGGCGTCAGCCGCGTGCGCCGCATCAGCCAGGCCACGCCGCGCAGGTCGGAGATGCCCACCCACAGCCGGTTCCACATGCCGTACTTGGACACGCCGCGCGTGCGCGGGCGGTGCGCCACCGGCACGCTCTGGCAGACGTGGCCGTGGCGGCGCACCAGCGCCGGCAGGAAGCGGTGCATGTGGTCGAAGTAGGGCAGCTCCAGGAACATCGCGCGCTCGAACAGCTTGAGCCCGCAGCCGGTGTCGGGCGTGGCGTCACGCAGCAGGCGCGCGCGCACGCCGTTGGCGATTTTCGAGGAGATGCGTTTGCTGAAGCTGTCGCGGCGCGTGGTGCGCCAGCCGGCGAACAGCTTGATGGCCGGGGCCGCATCCGCGCGCGCGGCCAGCAACCTGGGGATGTCGGCCGGGTCGTTCTGGCCGTCGCCGTCCAGCGTGGCGATCCAGGCGCCGCGCGCGGCGCGCACGCCGCTGTAAACCGCCGTGCTCTGCCCGCTCTGGCGCGCATGGCGCAGCACGCGCAGCTCGGGATGGCGCGCACGCGCGGCCTGCAGTACGGCCAGCGTATCGTCGCTGCTGGCATCGTCGACGTAGATGACCTCGAAGTCGATGCGGCCGCGCAGCGCGGCGCCGATTTCATCCAGCAGTGGATCGATGTTGTCGCGTTCGTTGAACACGGGCACGACGACGGACAGGGCAGGCACGGCGCTCACGGATGGCTCTGATGGAGCTGGGATTATCACGCGCCGCGCCGCTCAGCGGCGCAGGCGCGCGAGCAGTCCGTCCAGCGCGTCCAGGCTGTGGTAATGCAGCAGCAGTGTCCCGCGTCCGCCGCGCCCGGCCTTGAGCTGCACGCGGGTGGCCAGGCGTTCGGAAAGTTCGCGCTCCAGCGCGGCGAGGTCGGCATCGCGCGCCTTGCGCGCAGCCGGCCTGGGCGCCGCCGATGGCGTTTGCGCGGCGCGCGCGGCGGCTTCCAGATCGCGCACCGACCAGCCTTCGGCGGCGGCCTGTTCGGCGAGGCGGACGGCGAGCTTGTCCGGCAGCGTCGCCAGCGCGCGGGCGTGACCCATCTCCAGCTTGCGCGCATCGAGCAGAGCGCGGACGGGCGCCGGCAGCTCGAGCAGGCGCAGCAGGTTGGACACCGCCGCACGCGAGCGGCCGACGGCATCCGCGGTCTGTTGGTGGGTCAGTCCGAATTCCTCGATCAGGCGCTGCAGCGCCTGCGCCTCCTCCAGCGGCGAGAGATCCTCGCGCTGGATATTCTCGATCAGCGCCAGCGCCAGCACGGTCTGCTCGGGCACTTCGCGCACCAGCGCCGGCAGTTCGGTGAGGCCGGCGCGCTGCGCCGCGCGCCAGCGTCGCTCGCCGGCGATCAGCTCGTAGCGGCCGCGCGCGACGGCGCGCACCACCAGCGGCTGCAGCAGGCCTTGTGTTTTGATGGAGGCGGCCAGTTCGTCGAGCGCGGCGTCGTCGAAGTGGCGCCGCGGCTGATACCTGCCGGGCTGGATGGCGGACACGGCCAGCGTTTCCAGCGCGCCATCAGCGGCGGTGGGCTCCTCGGGCTGTCCCAGCAGTGCGTCCAGGCCGCGCCCCAGTCCTCGTTTCTTGGCTGCCGCCATGGCTGCTCCTCAGCCGCGCGCGGATGCGCGCGGGCACAGTGCGATGATATGGAAGCGGTACACGCCGGCGCCTTTCAATGCAGGGGCCCGGCGGCGCCCTGATGCTGGCGCTCGCGGCGGATCATCTCGCCGGCCAGGCCCATATAGGCCAGCGCGCCGCGCGATTCGCGGTCGTACTGGGTGATCGGCTTGCCGTGGCTGGGCGCCTCGGCCAGGCGCACGTTGCGCGGGATGATCGAGCGCAGCAGCAGTTCGCCGAAGTGCCGGGTGAGCTGCGCCGAGACTTCGTTGGCCAGGTTGTTGCGCACGTCGTACATGGTACGCAGCAGGCCGTCGATCTGCAGTTGCGGATTGAGTCGCTTCTGCACTGCGGCGATGGTCTCGCGCAGGCTGGCCAGTCCTTCCAGCGCGAAGTATTCGCACTGCACCGGGATCAGCACGCCGTGCGCGGCGGTCAGCGCGTTGAGGGTGAGCAGGTGCAGCGTCGGCGGGCAGTCGATCAGGATGGTGTGGTAGCGCTCGCCCAGCTTGACCAACTGTTCCTTGAGGCGCTGCTCGCGCGCCAGCGCGTCCATCAGCTTGAGTTCGGCGGCGGTGAGGTCGCTGTTGCCGGGCAGCAGGTCGTAGCCGGCCTCGGTGCCGACGATGGCTTGCTCGATGGGCATCTCCTCCAGCAGCACTTCACAGCCGCTGGCGCCGATCCGGTGTTTGTCGATGCCCGAGGCCATGGTGGCGTTGCCCTGCGGGTCGAGGTCCACCAGCAGCACCTTGCGGCGCGCCTCGACCAGCGCCGCGGCCAGGTTGACCGCGGTGGTGGTTTTGCCGACCCCACCTTTCTGGTTGGCGATGGCGATGATGCGCGTCATGCGGCGCTCCGATTCCCCGTCCCGCGTTTGCGGATGATCACCAGATGGCGTTGCGCGTCCAGGCCGGGTACGGCCAGCGGCAGCGTCCGCGCAGCATAACCGGCCGGCAGGGCGGCCAGTTCATCGGCCGGGTACCGGCCCTTCTGCGCCAGCCACACGCTGTCCGGGCGCAGCAGGTGGCCACCCCAGCGCAGCATGTTGGCCAGACTCGTGAACGCGCGCGCGGTGAGGGTGTCGAAGTTGCCGGCCAGGGCTTCCACGCGGGTCTGCGCGACCGCGGCGCGCAGACCCAGTTCGGCGACGGCCGCGCGCAGGAAGCGCGCTTTTTTGCCGTTGCTGTCGACCAGCGTCACTTCGAGGTCGGGCCGCGCCAGCGCCAGCGGAATGCCGGGCAGCCCGGCGCCGCTGCCCAGATCCGCCAGACGCGTGCCGGCAAGGTGCGGCAGCAGCACCAGCGAGTCGAGCAGGTGGCGCGTGACCATTGCCGCCGGCTCGCGCACGGCGGTGAGGTTGGTATGCCGGTTCCACTCGGCCAGGAAATCGAGATAGGCCAGCAGGCGCGCGCGGGTGACCGCGGGCACGGCCGCGTCCAGGTCCAGCGCGCGCAGGCCGGCATCGAGTATCGCGGCGGGTGGTGGGGACGTGGACATGCGCGTCGCTGGCGGCGGCCGTGGCCGCAAGGCCGCGCAGTATAGGGCGCGTGCCGCGCCCGCGTGCTCAGGCCGCGGCGAGGTCCAGCCGCGTGACCAGCAGACCGAAATCGCGCAGGCGCTG
>JAJYQO010000044.1 GCA_021794575.1 Pseudomonadota bacterium
ATCTGCAGCGGCCCGGGCAGCCGCATGGCCGGCTCGAACGCGGCCGCCAGCATCGTGCACTGCTCGGCCAGGGCCGCGCGGCGCAGCGGTCCCGCCTCGGCCAGCGCGGCGCGTGTGAGCTGGTGCCGCGCCAGCGCCGCCAACGGCAGCGGCAGCGGTCCGCCCTGCGCGCGCCGGGGCGTCTGCAGCAGCGCCAGTCCCAACTGCTGCAGGGCCAGCACGCGGCGCGTGCGTGCGCAGTCGGCATCCGTACCGAACGCGAACGCGCATTCGATGCGCGCCAGGCCGGCATAAAGTGCCTCGGCAGCCCGCAGTTGCGCGTCGAAATCGGCGCTGGCCGGCGCCTCCAACGCGGCGCGGAGATCCGCCGCCGCCTGCGGCCAGCTCGACGCGGGCACGCGCGCGGCGCGCGCGTCGGCGGCCAGCGCCAGGGTCAGCGGGTGGCGTGCCTGCGGCGATGCGAACCGCGCCAGTTCATCGATCCACCAGTCCAGCTTGGCGGCAGCGGGCAGCGCATCGCCGGCGTGCAGGGCGCCGAGCAGTTCCGCCTGCAACGCCAACAGCAGCGGCAATCCGCATTCATCGGCAGGCACGAAGCGCAGCAGCAGATCGCGTAGCGGCCGCGCGGCGCGCCATTCCTGCACGAAACTCTCGGCGGCGGTGCTCATGCGGTCCGCTCCAGCGCCGCGCGCAGCGCGCCCACGCTGCGCACCAGCGCATCGGGCTTCCAGTCGGCGGGATCCTCGCCGCCGCCGTAGCCCCAGCCCACGACGATGCTGCGCATGCCCGCGGCACGCGCGGCGTCCACGTCGCGGCGGTCGTCACCCACGTAGACACAGCCGGACGCGGCCAGCCCCAGTTGCGCGCAGGCGTGCAGCAGCGGCTCGGGGTCGGGCTTCCTGCGTGCCAGCGTGTCGCCGCACACCACCACGCCGGCGCGCGGCGTCAGCCCGATGCGCTGCAGCAGGGGAAGGGTCAGCGCGGCGATCTTGTTGGTGACGATGCCCCAGGGCAGCCGCTCGTCATCCAGATGGTCGAGCAGCCCGGTGATGCCCGGAAACAGCCGCGAGCGCTCGGCCAGCATGCCGGCGTAGATCTCCAGGTAGCCCGGCAGCAACTCGGCAATGCGTTGCGGCGAGGCCTGCGGCCAGGCCGTGCGCAGGATGGCACTGCTGCCGGCCGAGACCATCGCGCGTACCCGCGCGTAGGCGGGCATCGGCACGCCGTGCTGCCGCGTATAGCGCTCCAGCGCGGCGGCCAGATCCGGCGCGCTGTCCAGCAGCGTGCCGTCCAGGTCGAACAGTACGCCGGCGGGGCGCACGTGCGCGGTATTCATCCGGGCTTGCGCGCCAACGCGAGGTAGTTGATGCCCACGCGCCGGCTCACCCAGACGCGGCGACTCAGCGGCTCATAGCCGAGACCGGCCAATTCGACCAACTGCATGCCGGCATCGCGCAGCATGGCGGCCAGCTCGCTGGGGCGGATGAAGCGCGCGTAGCGGTGGGTGCCGCGCGGCAGCAGACGCAGCAGGTATTCGGCGCCCAGAATGGCGCCGACGAAAGCCCGTGGCGTGCGGTTCAGCGTGGACAGCACCAGCGCGCCGCCGGGTCTGAGCAGATCGGCCAGCGCCCGCAGCAGAGCCTCCGGATCGGGCACGTGCTCGATCAACTCCAGGCAGCACGCGACATCGAACGCCTCCGGCTCGGCGCGCGCGAGATCCTCGGCGCTCTGCACGCGATAGTCGACGTCGAGGCCCGATTCGTGCAGATGCAGCTTGGCGACCTCGATCAATTGCGGTGTCAGATCGATCCCGGTGACCCGGGCGCCACGCGCCGCCAGCGCCTCGGACAGCAAGCCGCCGCCGCACCCCGCATCGAGCACGCGCGCGCCGCGCAGCGCCACGCGCGCGGCGATCCACTGCACACGCACGGGGTTGAGATCGTGCAGCGGCCGCGCCGCGCCGTCAGCATCCCACCATCGTGCGGCGTGCGCCGCGAACTTGCCCAGTTCAGCCGGATCGACGTTGACGGCGGACGCACTCATGACGGACTCCCGCATTCAGATCGCGGCGACGCGTTGCCGCCATTGCCGCGCGCGCCGGATAACGGCGTCGTGATCCAGCGCGGTCAGATCACCCGCGCGCAGCAGGGCGCGGCCTTCGATCCAGACGTCGCTGACCTGTCCGCGCGGCGTGGCGTACACCAGTTGCGAAATGACCTGATACAGCGGCTGCGTCTCGATGGCATCCATGCGCACGGCGATCAGGTCGGCGCGCTTGCCGGGCTCGATCGAGCCGATGCGCGACTCCAGACCCAGCGCGCGCGCGCCGCCCAGCGTGGCGGCGTGCAGCGTGCTTGCGGCATCCATGGCGCGGGCGTCGCCGGCGACGCCCTTGGCCAGCAGCGCCGCGGTGCGCATCTCGCCGAACATGTCCAGATCGTTGTTGCTGGCACAGCCATCGGTGCCCAGGGCCAGGTTCACCCCCGCGCGCCGCAGCGCCTCGGCCGGACAGAACCCGGAAGCCAGCTTGAGGTTGGACTCGGGGCAATGCACCACCGATACGCCGGCCTGTGCGCACTGCGCGATCTCGGCCTCGGTGAGCTGGGTCATGTGCACCGCGATCAGGCGGTCATTGAGCAGACCCATGCCGGCCAGCCGGGCCAGCGGCCGCTGTCCGTGCTCACGCAGCGAATCGCTGATCTCCTGCGCGGTCTCGTGCAGGTGCAGGTGCACCGGCAGGTCGAGCTGGTCGGCCAGCAGGCGCACGCGCCCGAAGCTGGCGTCGCTGACCGTGTACGGCGCGTGCGGCGCGAACGCGGCGCTGACCAGCGCGTCGCCGCGCAGCGCATCGGCCAGCGCACAGGCACGCGCGAAGTATTCGTCGGTATCGCGCGCCCAGGCGCTGGGAAACTCGATGATCGGCAAGCCCACCACGGCGCGGAAACCGTGCGCGCGATACGTCGCGGCGGCGACGTCGGGGAAAAAGTAGTTTTCGTTGGCGCAAGTGGTGCCGCCGCGCAACATCTCGGCGATGGCCAGCTCGATGCCGTCACGCACGAATTCCGGACCGATCACGCGGGCCTCCACCGGCCAGATGTGATCGTGCAGCCAGGTCATCAGCGGCAGGTCGTCGGCCAGGCCGCGCAGCAGCGTCATCGGATTGTGGGTGTGGGCATTGACCAGGCCCGGCAGCAGCGCGTGCTCGCCCAGCTCCACCTGCTGCGCCGGCGCGTAGCGCGCGCGTGCCTCGGCCTGTGGCAGCACCGCAACGATGGCGCCTTCGTGCACGACCACGGCGTGCTCCTCCAGTACCGCGGCGTGCGGCACCACCGGCAGCACCCAGCGCGCGCTGAGCAGCAGGTCGACGCCGCTGGCTGCGGCGTTCATGATGACGGCATCTCCGGCGTCGACGTCATCCCGGACGGCGCGCGGCATCCCTCACCCCCGTCATCCCGGACGGCGCACAGCGTCGATCCGGGATCCAGGCGCGGCCTTCGCAAAGATGATGCGCCGGCCAAGGCGCGATGCGCGTTCGCGCGCCGGCGCGTCACTTCACGCGGCCCACGTATTCGCCGGAGCGCGTATCGACCTTGATGGTCTCGTCCTGGTTGACGAACAGCGGAACGCGCACCACCGCGCCGGTCTCCAGCTTGGCCGGCTTGCCGCCGCCGCCGGAGGTGTCGCCGCGCAGGCCAGGATCGGTCTCGACCACCTTCAGCTCGACGAAGTTGGGCGGCGTGACCACCAGCGGCGTGCCGTTCCACAGGGTGACAATGCAGGTCTCCTCGCCCTTCAGCCACTGCGCGGCATCGCCCACCTGGGTCTTGTCGGCGGTGTGCTGCTCGAAGGTATCGGGCTGCATGAAGTGCCAGAACTCGCCGTCGTTGTAGAGGTACTGCATGTCGGTGTCGACCACGTCCGCGCCCTCGACGGATTCGTTGGCCTTGAGGGTCTTTTCCACGGTGCGGCCGCTGCGCAGGTTGCGGATGCGGATGCGGGTGAACGCCTGGCCCTTGCCCGGCTTGATGAACTCGGCCTCGACGATGGTGTAGGGCTCGCCATCGAGGATGATCTTCAGGCCGTTCTTGACGTCGTTGAGGCCATAGGTCGCCATGGATGCTCCGAAGCAAGCGGCCGCGGCAGGCGGCCAAAGGTAGAATGGGGGCCAGAACACCGGAACTGCCCGGCGACCGGAACCATCAATGATAGCGGCAAGCGCCGCCGAGCCGCAGCCGCGCTGGCAGTCGCTGTGGCGCGAGGCCATCACCGATGCCGGCGCACTGCTGGAGCAGCTCGGTCTGACCTGCCTGGCGCGGCAGCTGCCCGCAGACGATGCCGGTTTTCCGCTGCGCGTGCCGCGCGGTTTCGCGGCACGCATGCGCAAGGGCGACCCGCGCGACCCGCTGCTGCTGCAAGTGCTGCCGCAACTGCTCGAGCGCACCGCACGGCCCGGCGACCTGCTGGATCCGGTCGGCGATGTCGCCGCGCGCGCGGCGACCGGCGTGATCCACAAATATCGCGGCCGCGCGCTGCTGATCGCCAGCGGCGCCTGCGCGGTGCACTGCCGCTACTGCTTCCGCCGCCACTTCCCCTACGCCGACGAAACCGCCGCGGCCGGCCACTGGCAAGGCGCGCTGGACTGGCTGCGCGCGCATCCCGAAATCGACGAACTGATCCTTTCCGGCGGCGATCCATTGTCCCTGTCCACGGCCAAGCTGGCCGAGCTGACCGACGCGCTGCGCGCATTGCCGCAGCTGCGTCGCCTGCGCATCCACACCCGTCTGCCGGTGGTGCTGCCCGAGCGCGTGGATGGCGAGCTATGCCGGTGGCTGGCGGCGCTGCCCTGGCCCGTGGCGCTGGTGCTGCACGCCAACCATGCCAACGAATTGGACGCTGCAGTGGCCGCGGCCTGCGCGCGTCTGCGTGCGGCCGGCGCGCACCTGCTCAACCAGTCGGTGCTGTTGCGGCACGTCAACGACGACGCCGCAATCCTGGCCGCGCTGAGCGCGCGGCTGTTCGCGGTCGGCGTGCTGCCGTATTACCTGCATCAGCTCGATCGCGTGCGCGGCGCCGGGCACTTCGCGGTCGGCGATGCGCGCGCGCTGGCGCTTGCTGCCGAATTGCGCGCGCGCCTGCCCGGTTACCTGCTGCCGCGGCTGGTGCGCGAAGAGCCCGGCGCGCCCTCCAAGACCGCGCTGTGCACGCCGTGATGCATTTGCCAAGATTCGTCAAGCCGCAGGGCCGGTCATGGCAATGGCGTCGTGCTTACGGTAAAAGCGAGCACTCCGGTACCGCCCGTACCGGCCACCCTGGCGCCGACTGAAGATGCGTGCATGAAGCAGGACACCGTCATCAAGATTCTGTTCGTCACCGACGTGCTGGAGCACGCCGAACAGATCATCAGCCAGTTGCGCAACAGCGGCATCGCGGTGCGTCCGGCGCGCGCCGCCAACGAGGCCGAGTTCGCCGCCGCGCTGGACAGCCTGGGCCCCGACCTGGTGCTGGCCGTACCCGGCGCGCGCGATCTGCCGCTCGCCGAAGTGGCGCGGCTGATCGGCGCCAGTGCCCGCGACATTGCGCTGCTGGCACTGCTGGAGAGCGTCGATGCCGACACCCTGGTCAAGGCGTTCCGCGCCGGCGCGCGTGCGGTCGCGCTGGCCGGCAACAGCGACCAGCTGCGGGCAGCCGTGCTGCAGGAGCACGAGGCGTTGGACGCCCGCCGCGCGGTGCGGCGGCTGGAAACCGCATTGCGCGAATCCAACCGCCGCTGCGATGCGCTGCTGGATTCCTCGCGCGACCCCATCGCCTATGTGCATGAAGGCATGCACGTGCGCGCCAACCAGGCCTACCTGGACATGCTGGGCTTCGAGGCCTTCGACGAGATCGAAGGGCAGACATTGCTGGATCTGGTCGCCGACGACGCCGAGGACTTTCGCGGCCTGCTCAAGCGTCTGGCGCGCGGCGAACCGCCGCCGGCGCGACTGGATTTGCGCCTGAAGCGTGCCGACGGCACCACCTTCGATGCGCTGCTGGAGTTCTCGCAGGCCGCGTTCGAGGGCGAACCGTGCCTGCAGATCATCGCGCGCCGCCAGGTCGCCGACGATGCACTGCTGGAGCAGTTGCAGCGCGACCCACTGACCGGCCTGTTCAACCGCGGCCATTTCATCGACCTGCTGGGCGGCGCCGTCAGCGAGGCCAGCAACAGCCGCAACGACCAGGCCGTGCTGCTGCTAGAGCCTGATCACTTCGCCAGCGTCGTCGAGCGCATCGGTATCAGCAACATCGACGCATTGCTGCGCAGCTTGGTCGATCGCATCAACGGCGTGATCGGGCCCAACGACACCGCCGCGCGCTTTTCCGACCACGGCTTCGCGCTGCTGCTGCGCGGCCGTCCGCACGAATCGGTACAGGTGCTGTGCACGGCGCTGCTGCAGGCCATCGGCGGCGCCATCGTCGACCTTGGCAACCACTCGCTGGCGGTCACCATTTCGATCGGCGGCAGCCTGATGGGCGAGAAGAATGCCAACACCGCCGCCGTGCTGGATCAGGCCGGCAACATGCTGCGCAACGCGCAAGGCGAAGGCGGCAACCGCTTCGCGCTATACGATCCCGCAGCACAAGAGCGCGCCAACGCCGAGAAGGATCGGCGCTGGCACAACCTGCTGCGCGATGCACTGGCGCACGGCCGCTTCGTGCTGTTCCACCAGCAGGTGATCGCCCTACTCGGCAGCGAGGGCTCGCTGAGCGAGTTGCTGCTGCGCATGGACGGCGCGCAGGGTCTGGTGCTGCCCAGCATCTTCATGCCGGTGGCCGCGCGGCACGGCCTGCTGCCGGCCATCGACCGCTGGGTGTTGCGCGAGGCGATACGTCTGCTCGGTTCGCCCGGATTTTCGCAGCAGTGCCTCTTCGTCAAGATCTCCACGCCCAGCATGCTCGACGAGAAGCTGCTGGAGTGGACCGGCGAGAAGCTGCGCGAGTCCGCGGTGGCCGGACAGCGCCTGATCTTCGAGTTCCAGGAAAACGAGGTGGTTACTAACCTCAAGCCTGCCCAGCGCTTCAGCCAGCAGGCGCGCGCACTAGGCTGCCGTCTGGCGCTGGAGCGCTTCGGCGTGGGTCTGAACTCGTTCCAGCTGCTCGACCACGTCGACGCCGATTTCCTCAAGCTCGACCGCAGCTTCGTCAACGATCTCGCGCGCAACGCCGACAACCAGCGCCGCGTGCGCGAGATCGCCCAGCAGGCGCAGGCGCGCGGCAAGGAAACCGTGGCCGAGTGGGTCGAAGACGTCAACAGCGTCTCGCTGCTGTTTGCCGCCGGTATCAGCTACGTGCAGGGCAATTTCCAGCACGAGCCGGAACGGCTGGCTGGCTGACGCGCAGATGCAGATGCGGCGGGTGCCGCAGGCGTTCAGCCGCGGGCGGCGACGTCTTCCTTGATGCGCGCGGCCTTACCTTCCAGTTCGCGCAGGAAATACAGCTTGGCGCCACGCACCTTGCCGCGACGCTTGACCTGCACTGAATCGATGGCCGGACTGTGCGCCTGGAACACGCGCTCGACGCCGGTACCGTGCGAGATCTTGCGCACCGTGAACGCCGAGTGCAGCCCACGGTTGCGCTTGGCGATCACCACGCCCTCGAAGGCCTGCACGCGCTCGCGGTTGCCTTCCTTGACCTTCACGTTGACCACCACCGTGTCACCCGGGGCGAACTCGGGCAGGCTGCGTGTGATCTGGCTGGTTTCGAACTGTTCGACGATCTTGTTCATGGCAATGGTCTCGTGGTGCGGGATCTTCCTGCCTGAGGGCAAACCCCGGTGCTAGCCGCTTAGCATAACCCGTTCTGGTGCTCACGGCGAAACTCGTCGAGCAGGATGCGTTCCTCGGGGCTCAGCGCGCGCCCCTCGAGCAGGTCCGGCCGCCGCAGCCAGGTGCGGCCCAGCGCCTGTTTGAGGCGCCAGCGGCGGATCGCCGCGTGGTCGCCGGAAAGCAGCACCGGCGGCACCTCGCCCAGCGCGTCGCGCTCCGGCCGGGTGTAGTGCGGGTAGTCCAGCAGCCCGTTGGCGAACGAATCCTGCGCCGCCGACTCGCTGTGGTTCAGCGCGCCCGGCTGCAGCCGCCCGATCGCATCGATCAGCGCCGCCGCCGCCAGTTCGCCGCCAGACAGCACGAAGTCGCCCAGCGAAACCTCCTCGTCCACCTCATGGGCGAGGAAGCGCTCGTCCACACCCTCGTAGCGCCCACACAACAGCAGCAGCCGCGGCAGCCGCGCCAACCGGGCCACGTGCGCCTGTTGCAGGCGCACGCCTTGCGGGCTGAGGTAGACCACGCGCCCCGGCTGCGCCGCATCGGCCTGGGCCGCGGCCAGGGCCGCACGCAGCGGCTCGATCAGCATCACCATGCCTGGCCCGCCGCCGTAGGGGCGCTCGTCGACGCGCCGGTAGGCGTCCTGCGCGTAATCGCGCGGGTTCCAGGTGCGCAGTTCGATCAATCCGCGCGTCTGCGCGCGACCCACGACACCGACCGCCGCGCTCTGCTGCACGAACTCCGGAAACAGCGTGAGCACATCGATACGCACGCTTTCTTCCTCCGGTGCCTCAGAACGACGGATCCCAGTCCACGATGATGCGGCCGGCGGCCAGATCGACCTCGCGCACCCACTGGCCGGGCACGAACGGCAACAGGCGCTCGCGCTCGGTATCGCGCACCACCATCACATCGTTGGCGCCGGTCGCCATCAGGTGGCTGACCCGCCCCAACCGGATACCCTCGAGATTGACGACAGCGAGCCCTTCGAGGTCCGTCCAGTACCACTCGCCCTGCGGCAGCGCCGGCAGTGCGGCGCGCGCGACGCAGATTTCCGCATCCAGCCAGGCACTCGCCGCATCGCGATCCGGCACGCCAGGCAGCGCGAACACCAGCGCCTTGCCGTGACGACGTCCGTCGACCCGCTGCAGATCCAGTTCACGCCCGTCGCGGGCGCGCACCTGCCAGGGAACGTATTCGAATATCCGTTCGGGCGGCTCGGTGTAAGCATGCAGGCGCAGCGCGCCGCGCACACCGTGCAGACCCACGACGCGGCCCAGCACGACGACCCGGCGCGCGTCGCTCAAGCCGCGCGTCTCAGGCCGCGTTGCGCGACGCTTCCTTGACCAGCACGCGCACCTTGTCGGAAAGCTGCGCGCCCTTGGCCACCCAGCCTTGCACCTTGGCGACGTCCAACTGCAGACGCTGCTCGCCGCCGACGGCCATCGGATTGAAAAACCCGAGCCGCTCCAGGCTGCGCCCATCGCGCTTGTTGCGCTGGTCGGTGACCACCACGTGATAGAACGGACGGCCCTTGGCACCGCCGCGTGTCAGACGAATTTTGACCATGAGCAACTCCCGAACAGCAGTGCACCGGGTCCCGCGATCGGGATGGCGGCGTGGAAAAGCCGCGCATTGTAGCGTTTCCAGCCATGAAAGAAAGCCCTGCCCTATCGGAACCGACGTGGTCGGGATGGCCGCAACCGGTGCGGCAGACCGCTTGCCGGTACCATACTCCAGAGTATGATTCAAACGACCGTTCGAGGTGCGCCATGAAACGTGTGCTGTTTGTGCTGGCGGCATTGGCCCTATTGGCCGGCTGCGCCACCACCCGGCCGATCTTCCCGCCGGCCGCCGCTGTTCAGGAAATCCGCGCCCTGCCCGACGGCCAGTGGCGCATCACGCTGCGCCTGCAGAATTACGCCCTGCGCGGCATGCACTTCGGCCGTATCGACCTGGCCCTGGCCATCGCCGGTCATCCGGCCGGCCGGCTGCGCGCCGATGTCGGCCTGGACATCGCCGAAACCAGTTCCGACACCGCCGTGCTGCTGCTCAGCCCCACGCCCACGGCGCGCGCGGCGCTGCTGGCCGACCGCACGGGCAACATCGCCTATTCCCTCGCCGGCAGCGTGCAGGCCGGACCCAAACCCGAGGACCGGCGCTCTTTCGAGCTGAATCACCAGGGTTATCTCTCCCCGGTGCCCGGCCTGCCCGACGCCTGGCGCTGAGCCGATCCCCCGACGCGAACTCCTCGAGAACCCCGATGACCCGTTACGCCGCCCCCCTCGATGACATGCGCTTCGCGCTCTACGACGTGCTCGATGGCGAGCGCACGCTCAAGCAGTTGCCGCGCGGCGAGTCGCTCAGCCGCGAAACCATCGACGCCGTGCTGGAAGAAGCGGCGCGCCTGTCCGAGCAGGTGCTGGCGCCGCTCAACCAGAGCGGTGACGCCGAGGGCTGCCACTTCGACAAGGCCACCGCCAGCGTCACCACGCCCAAGGGCTTCAAGGAAGCCAACGCGCAGTTCGTAGCCGGCGGCTGGCCCGGTTTGACCGCGCCAGAACGCTACGGCGGCCAGGACCTGCCCGAAACGGTGGGCGCGCTGGTCAAGGAGATGCTGGACTCGGCCAACCTGTCCTGGGGCAATTACCCGCTGCTCTCGGCCGGCGCCACCGAGGCACTGCTGCAGCACGGCGAGGAGTGGCAGCGCGAAGTGTTCCTCAAACCCATCGTCGCCGGCCGCTGGACCGGCACGATGTGCCTGACCGAGCCGCACTGCGGCACCGATCTGGGTCTGCTGAAGACGCGCGCCGAGCCGGCCGCCGATGGCAGCTACCGCGTCAGCGGCACCAAGATCTTCATCACCGGCGGCGAGCACGACCTCAGCGAGAACATCGTGCATCTGGTGCTGGCGCGCCTGCCCGATGCGCCGACCGGCACCAAGGGCATCTCGATGTTCGTGGTGCCCAAGTTCAAGGTGGCGCGCGACGGCACGCTGGGCGCGCGCAACGGCGTCGCCTGCGGCTCGATCGAGCACAAGATGGGCATCAAGGCCTCGGCCACCTGCGTGATGAACTTCGATGCCGCCGAGGGTTATCTGGTGGGCCAGCCCAACAAGGGCCTGACGGCCATGTTCACCATGATGAACGCGGCACGCCTGGCGGTGGGAATCCAGGGCCTGGGGCTGATCGAACGCGCCTACCAGAACAGCCTGGCCTACGCGCGCGAGCGCCTGCAGATGCGCGCACTGTCGGGCCCCAAGTTTCCGCACCAGCCGGCCGATCCGATCATCGTGCACCCCGACGTGCGCCGCCTGCTGCTGACGCAGAAAGCCATCGCCGAAGCCGGCCGCGTGCTGGTGCTGCATGCCGCGCTGCTGGGCGACACCCACCTGCGCAGTGACGATGCCGCCGCGCGCGAACGCGCAGAACAGGAACTGTCGTTCCTGATTCCGATCTGCAAGGGCCTGCTGACCGAGCTCGCCAACGAATGCACCTACCACGCCATGCAGGTGCTGGGCGGGCATGGCTACATCGCCGAGTGGGGCCTGGAGCAGTTCGCGCGCGACGCGCGCATCACCACCATCTACGAAGGCACCACGCAGATCCAGGCGCTCGACCTGCTGGGCCGCAAGGTTTTCCAGCTGCAGGGCGCCGGGCTGCAAGTGTTCCTGGAGCGCATCGGCGCGTTCTGCCGGCAGCACGCCGACGCTGCCGCGCTGGCCGAGTTCATCGGCCCGCTGGGCAAGCTGGCGCAGCAATGGGGCGAGATCACCCAGCGCGTGGGCGTGGCCGCCGCCGGCAACCCGGAGGAACTGGGCGCGGCGGCGGTGGACTATCTGTTCTACAGCGGCTACGTGACTCTGGCTTTCTGCTGGGCGCGCAGCGTGGCGGCGGCCGATGCTGGCGCGCGCAGCGGCACGTTCAAGCAGGCCAAGCGCGCCACCGCGCGCTTCTACTTCCAGCGCATCCTGCCGCGCACCGAAGCGCATGCGGCCATGCTGCGCGCCGGCGCCGCCAGCCTGATGGATCTGCCCGAGGCGCTGTTCGGCTGACCGCGGCGGTCCGGGCGCCGGGCCGTCGTTCGGGCTTTTCCAGCGCTGCGCATTCGGGTAAAAACCAGCGACAGGGCGGTTTGCAAGACTGCCCCAGCACATGGATGTGCCGCCGCGACGAGCACGCAAGTGCTGGTCGCGACAAAGGTGGTGCGGCTTTGCCGCGCCCGTTTGCCTGCAAACTGCGGCAGGATTGCCCGGTCTTGCAAACCGATCGACAGTGTGCCGCACCACCACCGCATGGCCATGAGCGACAACACCCCGCAGCTGCACTTCCGCCTTGCCGAAGCCGGCGACGAGAGCTTCATCCTCGGCATGGCCGAGCGCCTGCTGTCGTTCGATTTGCCCGTCTGGCGCAAGCCCAAGGACGCGCTGTCGCACCTGCGCGCGGATCTGCGTCGGCACCTGCGCGACGAGCCGCCGGGCAGTTACATGTTCATCGCCGAGGACGACGCCGGCACGGCGGCGGCCTTTTTGCACCTGCAGAAAGGCAGCGACATGCTCAGCGGCAAGCCGACCGTGCACATCTCCGACCTCGCCATCCCCGCTACGCGCGAAGGCCAGGGCATCGGCCGGGCGCTGTTGGACTACGCCGCCGGCTGGGCGCGCGAGCACGGCGCCGACGCGTTGACCCTGAACGTGTTTCCCGGCAACACCCGCGCCCGCGCGCTGTACGAGCGCGCCGGCTTCCAGACCGATCTGCTGAAGCTGGTGCGGCCGCTGCGCTGAAGGTGCGCCTATGTGCGGATGGGGCCGCCCGCCGCCGCGGGGGCAGTCGATCCCGCTTGGGTCGCGTGCTCCATGATCTGCAGAATCGGCTTGACCAGATCGATGGGCATCGGAAAGATCACGGTCGAATTGTTCTCCGTGGCGATCTCGGACAAGGTCTGCAGATAACGCAGTTGCATGCCGCCGGGGGCGGAAGCGAGGATGGCGGCGGCGTTGACCAGGGTCTGCGAGGCCTGGAATTCCGCATCGGCATGGATGACCTTGGCGCGGCGGTCGCGCTCGGCCTCGGCCTGCTTGGCAATGGCCCGAACCATGTCCTCGCTGAGTTCGATGTTGCGGATCTCGACGACGCTGACCTTGATGCCCCACGCCTCGGTCTGCGAGTCGATGATGGCCTGGATGTCGGCGTTGATCTTGGGCCGCTCGGACAACATTTCATCGAGGTCATGCTTGCCCAGCACCGCGCGCAGGGTGGTCTGCGCGAGCTTGCTGGTGGCGCCGAAGAAGTCCGCCACCTGGATGAAGGCTTTCTCGGGATCGACGATGCGGAAGTACAGCACCGCATCGACCTTGACCGAAACGTTGTCATGCGAGATCACGTCCTGCGGAGGGACTTCGTGCACGATGGTGCGCAAGTCCAGTCGTTTCATGCTCTGCAAGATGGGCACCACGATGATCAGTCCCGGTCCCTTGACCTTGTAAAAACGTCCGAGCTGGAAAACCACGGCGCGCTGATACTCGAAGATGATTTTCAGCGACAACAGCAAAAACAGCGCCGCTACAGACAACACTAGATAGATGTCGGGATAGAAAAACGAGCCGGGCATGGGAGTTCTCCGTCAACTTGCAGGTGCATGTTCAGGAGCCCGCAGGCGGGCAAATCCTGGGCTGCGCGGCGCACGATCGATCGCATCCTGCAGCGCCGCCCTGTTCGCGGCCGCTGCAGCGCGCGCGGGGCGCGCTGGGTGGTGATGCTGCACTTTCCATTATGCGCGCAAAGCGAAGCGGGTCTCGGGGTGCCGGCACACCGGCGCGTGCGCGATGCCGCGCCCGTTTGCTTGCCTGCAGCCGCCTTGAATCAGGCGGCGGAATGCCCGGTCTTGCCAACCGATCGGCCAGCCCCGCTGGCGCAATTCTTACCAAACGGTAATTGAACACGAGCGCCGCGCGCGGGTCTGACTGCTCCATGCGCACCCCGAATCTGCACCTGCTGGACAATCGCAACCGCATCGAATGGGCGCTGGGGCTGTCGCGCCTGCTGTTCGGCGCGATGTGCCTGGTGAACGTGGCGCTGCATCTGGATCCGGCCTATCGCACGCATTTCCTGGCCATGTTCGGCGCCGACTGGGTGCCCGGGCAGCCGGCCTGGCTGGCGGCATACGGCCACGCCATGGCGGCACTGGTCGGCGGCATCGGCGTCGGCGCCGTCGTGTATGCCAGCGTGGCACTGGAGGCGCTGCTGGCGTTTTCGCTGCTCAGCGGCTGGCAACTGCACCGCCTGGCCTGGGTGGGCCTGGTCTACAACCTGTGGCTGTGGAGCACGGTGGGCGGCCTGGGCGGTCCGTACACCGCCGGCGCCACCGATCCCGGCACCGCCATCGCCTACGCGCTGGTTTTCGCGCTGATACTGCTGACCCACGGCTGGCGGCCGCTGGCGGCGTTCCGGCATGGCCCGGTCGATGCGCCGGCGCAGTGGAAGTTCACGCTGGCGCGGGTGCTGTTCGGGCTGCTGTGGGCCTTCGATACCTGGTGGAAGTGGCAGCCGGCGTTTCTGCACGGGGCCGGCACCTATCTGGCCGGTTCCATCGCCGGGCAGCCGCACTGGATCGCGGCGTACATCGGCTTCGTGCTGCACGTGATCCAGCGCGTCGGCACGGAGAACTTCGCCATCTTCGCCGCGCTGGCCGAAAGCGCGCTGGCGTTCTCGCTGCTGACCGGCGTGCTGATCGATCTGGCCATGCCGCTGGGCGCTTTCTACAGCCTGGTGCTGTGGAGCACCGCCGAAGGCATGGGCGGTCCCTACGGCGCCGGCTTCACCGGCAACAAGGGTGACGTGCTGGGCACGGCGAACGTCTACGCCGTGGTGTTCCTGCTGCTGATCGCCGCGCGCGCCGAGCGCCGCCTGGCGAGCCGCGGCGCCGCGCACTGATCGCGATCGCCGCATTACCCGTTCGTCACACGCTTCGCTTATGCTGCCTCGCGGGTGGCGACGGTGCGATTGCCGTCGCCCTGCGTAATCCGACGGAGGAAGGCATGCACGAGGTCATCGACCTGCGCGCCGAGGTTCCTGGCCCGCACGCGGGTACGCGCGTGCTGGCGCTGGACGCCGGCGGGCGCATCCTCGACTGGATCAGTTGGCAGGACGCCGTATGCCTGTACGTGCGCGACGCGGTGGCCTGGACGGTGGGCACGCCCTGCCTCACCGTGCATGGCGGCATCAACCGCGCCAGCGGCCGGCAGAGCATCATCGAACTGCATCCCATCGTGGCCAGCACCGGCCACTGCCGCAGCCATGCGCTGGACCCGGCGCCGGCGCTCACCAACGCCGCGCTGTTCGCGCGCGACCGCCACATCTGCCTGTACTGCGGCGCCCACGGCCAGCGCGGCGAAATGACTCGCGACCATGTGGTGCCCACCTCGCGTGGTGGCCAGGACGAGTGGGAAAACGTGGTCACCGCCTGCGTGGCCTGCAACCTGCGCAAGGGCAACCGCACGCCGCAGCAGGCGCACATGCCGCTGCTGGCGGTGCCGTACCGGCCCAGTTGGGTCGAGCACCTGATCCTGTCCAACCGCAACATCCTGGCCGACCAGATGGAGTTCCTGGTCGGGCATCTGCCGAAGAAGCGGCGGTCGAGCTGAGCCGCCCGCGCCTCGGTTCAGACCAGCGGACGGCGCCAGCGCACCCACAGCGCATCCGCCGACCAGCGCCCCGGCCCCCACAGCGCCACCGCCAGCGCCAGCAGACCCCAGATGAAGTGGAACATCAGCGCCGGCGTCAGGTGCGCGCCCAGTTCGAACACGCTCACGTGCAGGGTGTGCAAATAGGACAGCAGCGCCACCGCGTTGACCACGAACAGGCCCAGCGCGCCGCAGCGCCCGCACAGGCCCAGCGCCAGCAGCGGCGGCAGCACGATCTCGCCCGCGGTGCCGGCCACCGCGGCCACGACCGGCGGCAGCAGCGGCACCTGGAAGCAGTTGGCGTACAGCCACAGCGTGGACGGCCAGTCGCGCAGGCTTTGCAGGCCCGAGGCCAGGAACACATACGCCACATACAGGCGTGCGGCCAGCAGCGCGGGGCTCTGCAGCCATTCGAGTATGTGCTCCAGCAGATCCCAGCCGCGGCGGCCGGCGCCGAGGGTCCGTGACGGGACGGATGTTGCAGCTAGCGCAGTCATGGCAAGGCTCCGCTCAGACGGTTGAATCGGTGCCGCACTCGGTACCGGACAAAGGCTCTACGCGATCGATCCAGCCGTGCGCCACGGCCTGCTGCAGCCACGCGGACACATCGAAGTTTTCGTCCGCGTTCTGCAATGCGCTACCCAGCGTGCCGGCGCACAACGCGCGCAGCCATCGGGCATCGGCGGGGGGCAGCGCGCGGCAGTGCGCCTGCAGCGCCTCGCGCCACACCCACACCGTCTCGCCCGGTCGACGCGGCGCTGCGCGCAGGGCGTCGGCAGCGGGCTGTGGCGTCTGGTGCAGCAGCCACAGATGATGCACGGGCCAACGCGATTCGAGCAGGCGGGTGCCCGCCGCAAGCACCACGCGCAGTTGCGCGGGATCGATCGCCGCCAGCCGCTGCAGATCCTCCTCGGCGAGCCGCGCCGGCGCCGCGAACAGCACCTGCCAGAGCGCCAGGTCCAGCCGTGCGCTGTCGCCCAGCCAAGGCCACGCGGCCAGCTCCGCCTGCGCTTCGAGACAGCGCGGAAAATCAGCACCGACGTGCGCCAGATCGCCCACACGCGGCGGCTGCGCGAGCCAGTAGCGCGCCGCCACGGCATCGAAGGCGGTCTCGCCCAGCATCGCCAGCACGGTCGGAAACTGCGCGCGCAGCGCGATGCGGGCATGTTCGAGTCCGTTCGCGCGATACGCCGCCAGAGCGGCCGCCCAGCGCGCACCCTGCTGGATCACGCCCAGCGCGGCCGGCGGCGCGGCGCCGGGCAGCGGCGCGAACAGCGCCTGCAGCAATGTCTGCTGGCGGAGCGCTTCCGCTGCGTTCTCGCGCGCAGCCAATGCCGCGTCGCGCACGGCCGGCTGGCCGTTCATGCCACGGCCTCCGCCTGGCGCGCGGCACCCGCGCGCGCCGCGGCTTCGGCATCCAGCAGACGCTGCGCCTTGGCCGCCTCGCCCAGCAGGACGCCCAGTTCCGGCAGCTCGGTATCCCACTCGAGCAGCGTCGGCAGCGGTCCGAACAGGCGCAGCGCATGCGCATACGCCTGCCACACCGGCGCCGACACGACGCACGAGTGATCATCGATCACCAAACCCTGCTGGCGGCTGTGTCCGGCCAGGTGCACCTCACCGATGCCGCCGGCCGGCATGCCGCGCGCCAGTTCGTCCAACCAGGCGCACACGGCGGCCAGCGCATCGTCGGCGCCGGCGTTCAGCGCATTCACCATCAGGTTGTTGACATCCAGCAGCAGGCCGCAGCCGCTGCGGCGCGTCAGCTCGGCGAAGAATCCGGGCTCGCTGAAATCGCGTTCGGCGAAATCCAGATAGCTGCTGAGATTCTCGACCAGGATCGGCCGCCGCAGGCAATCCTGCACGCGCTGCACGTTGGCGCAGAAAATCGCCAGCGTGCCGCGCGTGAAGGCCACCGGCAGCAGATCGTTGGCGTGGACGATGGCGCCGTCGGATCCGGCCGCCCGCGCGAAGCAGGCGTGGTCGGAAACGCGCACCGGCTCGGTGCGCGCCACCAGCGCGGCCAGCTGCGCCAGATGATCGTCATCCAGGCCGCAGGCCGAGCCCAGCGCCAGGCCCACGCCGTGCAGGCTCACCGCGTACTCTGCGCGCACCCGCGCCAGCACCTGCGCGGCGGCATCGTACGGATTGAAGAAGTTTTCCGAATGCACCTCGACGAAGCCGATCGCCGGCCAGTCTTCCCGAAATGCCCGGTAATGCGGTTGGCGCAGGCCGATGCCGGCACGCGCCGCGGACTGGATGTTCATGGACCTGTCATTCCCGCGAATGCGCGCGCCGGCAACCCCGGACGCGCGCGTTTCACCTCTGCGCCGCGCCCGCGCGCCACGTGGGCACGACGCGCTCGGCGCGCCTGCGACCGATCAGCCCTTGGCCTTGGCCTTGGCCGCCATCTTGGCCTCGAACGCCTTGACTTCGGCCGGGTTTTTCAGCAGTGCCTGGGCCTGGGCCATGTCCAGACCGCCCATCTTTTCGCAAGTGCCGGTGGGCACCACGCGGAAGTCGCCCGGGTTGTAGTTGTCCGGGCTCTGACCCTTGCAGGAATGCAGGCCGGAGATACCGGCGCAGTCGTTGTGGTGCGCCGTGGCGATGCCGAAACACTTGCCCATGGTTTCCGCGTGCGCGGCGGGCGCCGTGGCCAGCGCGCCGGCGGCGAGCAAGGAGGCGGCGGCAATGCTCAGCAGATGCTGCTTGTTCATATCGGTTTCCTCTGGGAAATGGTGTTGGGAGGTCGATCCGTGGAACGCCCGGGGGCGCCGTGGATAGGCTCGGCACTTGGTGAAACAATGCGTCGCCGGGGGTTGAGTCGCGTCAGGCCCGGATTCCTTACACTCCCAGCGCCACTTAACCACCATCCCGACGCGTCCGCGTGATGACCCCGGAATCCCAGCCCGCCATCGACCCGTCCGCGCTGGGCCGCCAGATCGAGGCGCTGCGCCCGACCCTGCTGCGTTTGGCCCGGCTGCAGCTACGCAACCCCGCCTGGGCCGAGGACGCCGTTTCCGAAACGGTGCTGGCCGTTCTGCAGGGCGCGTCCAGCTTCCGCGGCGGCGCGCAGTTCAAGACCTGGGTGGTCGGCATCCTCAAGCACAAGGTGCTGGACCAGTTGCGGCAACGCGCGCGCGAACCCGCCGCGCCGGAACCGGCGGATGCCGGCGCGGATGAACTCGACGCGCGCGTGTACAAGCAGGACGGCCATTTCCGCGAACTGCCCGATCGCTGGGCCGATCCCTGCAACGAACTGCAGCGCGAACAGTTCTTCGCCGTGCTGGAGGCCTGCCTGGAACATCTGCCCAACCGCCAGGGCCGCGTGTTCCTGATGCGCGAATGGCTGGAGATCGACAGCGCCGCGATCTGTCAGGAACTCGGCATCGCGCCGACCAATCTCTGGATCCAATTGCACCGCGCGCGCCTGCGCCTGCGCGAGTGCCTGCAGTCGAACTGGTTTGGAGCGCACGCGCGATGAAGATTCCCAACAGCTGTCGCGACATCAGCGGATTGCTGCTGGCCCGCGAGGACCGCTCGCTGTCCGTGGGCGAGCGGCTGGCGGTGCGCGTGCACATCCTCACCTGCCGCGCCTGCCAGCGCTTCGAAAAGCAGACCCTGCTCCTGCGCGGCGCGTTGCGACAGTGGCGCGAGCACCAGCAGCGCGACGACTGACCGCCCGCGCCGCGGTGCCCGTCCGCGGCAGCCCCCGCATGCCGGACCGCGGTTCACTTGCCGCTAATGGCGCTCGGTTCGACAATGCGGACCAATGGACGCCAACCTGTATCCGCATCTCGCGCGCATCGCCGCACCGGCCGACCTGCGCCTGATCCCCGAATCCGAACTGCCCGCGGTAGCCGACGAGCTGCGCCGGTTCCTGATCGACTCGGTGGCGCGCTCGGGCGGGCACTTCGGCGCCAACCTGGGCGTGGTCGAGCTGACCGTGGCGTTGCATTACCTGTTCGCCACGCCCGAGGACCGGCTGATCTGGGACGTCGGCCACCAGGGCTACCCGCACAAAATCCTCACCGGGCGCGCCGAGCGCATCACCAGCATCAAGCAGAAGGACGGTCTGGCGCCGTTTCCGCGCCGCGACGAAAGCCCCTACGACAGCTTCGGCGTCGGCCACTCGTCCACCTCGATCTCGGCCGCGCTGGGCATGGTGCTGGCGGCGCGGCGCAAGGGCGATGCGCGCAAAGTCGTCGCGGTGATCGGCGACGGCGCCATGACCGCGGGCATGGCCTACGAGGCGCTCAACCACGGCGGCGCCGCCGAGCCCGACCTGCTGGTGGTGCTCAACGACAACGGCATGTCGATCAGCGAGAACGTCGGCGGGCTGACCAAGATGCTGGCGCGGCTGCTGATGAGCCGCCGCCTCAACGCCCTGCGCGAGCGCGCCAAGCGCGCCATGCCCAGACGCAGCCTGATGGGGCGCTTCGTCAAACGCTGGGAGGAGCACGCCAAGGGCATGTTCGTGCCCTCCACGCTGTTCGAGGAACTGGGCTTCCACTACACCGGCCCCATCGACGGCCACGACCTGCCGCAATTGCTGCACTCGCTGCGCACCGTGCGCGAACTGCCCGGCCCGCAACTGCTGCACGTGATCACCACCAAGGGCAAGGGCTACGCGCCGGCCGAACAGGCGCAAATCGAGTACCACGCGGTCGGTCCGTTCGACCCCGCGCGCGGCGTGCAGCCCAAGCCGCCCGGCAAGGCCACCTACACCGACGTGTTCGGCGACTGGCTGTGCGACATGGCCGCCGCCGACGCGCGGCTGATGGGCATCACCCCGGCCATGCGCGAGGGCTCCGGGCTGGTGCGCTATTCGCGCGAGTACCCCGAGCGCTATTTCGACGTCGGCATCGCCGAGCAGCACGCGGTGACGCTGGCCGCCGGCATGGCCTGCGAGGGCGCCAAGCCGGTGGTGGCCATCTATTCCACGTTCCTGCAGCGCGCCTACGATCAGCTCGTGCACGACGTGGCGTTGCAAAACCTGCCGGTGCTGTTCGCCATCGACCGCGCCGGCGTGGTCGGCCCGGACGGCCCTACCCATGCCGGCAGCTTCGATCTCAGCTACGCGCGCGGCATCCCCAACCTGGTCATCATGGTGCCCAGCGACGAGCGCGAATGCCGGCTGCTGCTGAGCACCGGCTTCCGCCATGACGGCCCGGCGCTGGTGCGTTATCCGCGCGGCGTCGGCGCCGGCGTCGCGGCCGGCAGCGACCTGGCCACGCTGCCCATCGGCAAGGCCAGCCTGCGCCGCCGTGGCCAGACGCTGGCTCTGCTGGCTTTCGGCGCGCCGCTGGCCGCGGCGGCCAAGGTGGCCGAGGCACTGGACTTGACCCTGGTCGACATGCGTTTCGTCAAGCCGCTGGACACCACACTGCTGGCCGAGTTGGCGCGCAGCCATGCCGGCTTGGTCACCATCGAGGACAACGTGGTGGCCGGCGGCGCCGGCAGCGGCGTGGGCGAGTGGCTGCACGCCGAGGGTCTGGCGCTTCCGCTGCTGCAACTGGGTCTGCCCGACCGCTTCCTGGAGCACGCCAGCCGCGAGCAGCTGCTGACCGAGGCCGGGTTGGATGCCGCCGGCATCGAGACGGCTATCCGCCGCCGCTACGCCGCCCTGCTGACCCAGCGCACGCGCGCCCAGCAGACCGGCTGAG
>JAJYQO010000049.1 GCA_021794575.1 Pseudomonadota bacterium
GGCATGCGCCCGGCGTGGGCGGCGCGCCCGCCACGCCGGTCGACGCGGCGCGCTAGAGCGCTATGGCGGCGCCGCGCCGCGCACGACTTTGCGCCGGCGCACCAGCAGCGCCGCGGCCAGCACGCCGGCCTCGTACAGCAGGATCATCGGGATCGCCAGCAGCATCATCGACAGCGCATCCGGCGGGGTGATGACGGCTGCCACCACGAACGCCAGCACGATGGCGTAGCGGCGCAGGCTGCGTAGCTTCTCCACGCTGACCACACCCATCGCCGCCAGGACCACCACCACCACCGGCACCTCGAAACACAGTCCGAAGGCCAGGAACACATGCAGCACGAAGCCCAGGTACTGGTCGATGTCGGTCATCATCGACACGCCGGGCGGCGTGATCATGGTCAGGAAATGGAACGCCGCCGGCAGGATCAGAAAATACGCGAACGCGCAGCCGGCGTAGAACAGCAGCACCGCGGCGACCAGCAGCGGCAACGCCAACTGCTTCTCGTGACGGTACAGACCCGGGCTGACGAAGGCCCACAGTTGGTACAGCACCACCGGCATGGCCAGGAACAGCGCCAGGACCACCGAGAGTTTGATCGGAACCAGGAACGGTCCGGTCACCTGGATGGCGATCATGTGCGCGCCGGCCGGCAGGCGCTCGACCAGCGGCCGCGCCAGCAGGCCGTAGAGCTTCTCGGAAAACGGCAGCAGCGCCAGCAGCGCCAGCAGCACGGCCAGCGCGGCCTTGAGCAGGCGTGTGCGCAGCTCGAGCAGGTGCGCGATCAGCCCGCCCATCGGGCCCGGCCCGGGCGTCGCGTCAGTCATGCGGCGCTCCGCGCGCGTCGGCGGGCGCCGTGGCATCGGACGCAGTCGCCGTCGCGCTGCCGGTGAGATCGCGCAGACGTGCCGCGATCGCATCCAGACTGCTGGCGACCGCGCGCGCCGGATCGCCGTCGGCCGCCTGCGCCGCGTCGTCCGTTGCCGCCGGCGCCGGCTGATCCAGGATCGCAGCCAGCCGCTCGGCCGCGCCGCGCACATCGGCCGCGACCGCGCGCAACTCGTCGCGCTCGGCGCCGGCCGCGTCGTCCAGACGCGCCGCCAGCGTGCGCAACTCGCCGGCGCTGCGCGCCAGCAGCAGGGTCATGGCCGTGCTGTCCGGCACGACCGGTGCGGCGCTCTCCTCGTCACCCGCGATGGGTGCGGTGGGCGCCGCGGCTTCTCCCGCGCGCACTGCTCCGATGCCGGCGTCCACCGCTGCCCGCGCGGCGCCCAGGTCCGCTTGCGCGGCCGCGGCGGCGGCGCGTACCGCCGCGCTGCCTTCGCGCCAGTGCTGCGCCAGGGTATCGCTGTCGAGTTCCTGCGCCACCTCGTCGCGCACGCTGGCCCAGGCGTTGCGCGCGCGGCGCACGATGGCGCCGGCGGTGCGCGCGGCGCCGGGCAGCTTGTCCGGACCCAGCACTACCAGCGCCACCACCGCGATCAGCAGCAGCTCGTTGATGTCGATGCCGAACACGGGGCGCGCTCAGGCGCGGTGATCGGACGCCTTGGATTCGGTCTTGGCGTCGCCCGCGGCCGGAGGGTCCGCCTTGAGCTGCTCGACGGTCGCGGCTTTGTCGGCCTTGGCCGCGTCATCGTCCTCGTTCATGGCCTTCTTGAAGTTGCGCACGGCGCCGCCGATGTCGGAACCGATGTTCTTCAGCTTGCCGGTGCCGAAGATCACCAGCACGATGACCAGCACGATCAGCCAATGCCAGATGCTGTCGAGACCCATGATTCACTCCCGCGCGCCACTGCGCGCCGATGGCGCCGATACGGCCGGCGCTTGCCTCACTGAGTGTACTCTTCGAGCTTGTTCTTGAAGCTGACGATCGCCGGCGGCACCTGGTTGACCTGGCCCTCGAACACGCGCCGTGCCGTCACATTGGGCCCGTACACGCGCTGATCTGCCGCATCGTCGATGCCGATGCGCGCGCCATCCAGGGCCACGCCGGCGAACAGGCCGCGCGCGCGCGAATACGAGTAGATCTCGGCGTCCAGGTGTCCGTTGGTGCTGGCGTTGGCATAGCGTCCGACCGGACCGGCGGCGGCCGAGGCGTCGGCGCCGATGGTGAACTCGCCGTGGATCAGGCGGTCCACGCCGGCCTGGTTGCGGAACACCAGGATCACGTCGGTCGACGATACGCCGGCCTGGAAACCGACGCTGGCGCCGGTGAGACGGATGTAGGCCGGATCGGACCAAGTGCCATCGGGCTTCTTGATCGACACCAGGCCTTCGCCGAAGCGCCCGCCGAAAATCAGCCCGGCCTTGATCACGTCCGGAATCACCGCGATCGCCTGCGCGGCCTGCATCAGGCTGTGCGGCACGGCGCGGTCCGGCGCCATCTGGATTTCCTGCAGCACGCGGGTGGCGTTCTGCGCGCGCGCGATGTCGCGGTCGACGCCATTCTGGGCGCTGGCCAACGCCGGCAGCAGCAGGCTCAGCATCAGCAACGGCATCCGCAGGGATCGCAGGGACATGGGAACTCCTCGTTGATGTGGCTCGTGAATGTGGATGAAACGCGCGGTGCGGGCGTGGGTATAGGCCGGCGCGGGCAACCGCGCATGAACGCGGCGCATACGCGAGCCGTGGCAGACTCGCCGCGCCATGATCGCATCCTCGCATTACACCAGTCTTGCCGGCTACGCCCACGACAGCGTGCCGCGCGCCGGTGTGCTGCTGGTCAACCTCGGCACACCGGAAGCGCCGGCGACCCGTGCCGTGCGCCGCTATTTGGCCGAGTTCCTCTCCGATCCGCGCGTCATCGAGCTGCCGCGCTGGCTGTGGTGGCCGATCCTGCACGGCGTGATCCTGCGCCTGCGCCCGCAACGCTCGGCGCACGCCTACGCCAGCATCTGGACCGAGGCCGGCTCGCCGCTGCGCGTGCACAGCGAGGCCCTGTGCGCGGCGCTGCAGACCGCACTGGCGGCGCGCATGCCGGGACCGGTGACGGTGCGTCTGGCGATGCGCTACGGCCGGCCGCAGGTGCGGGCCAGCATCGCGCAGATGCAGCGCGAGGGCGTGCGCCGGCTGCTGGTGCTGCCGCTGTATCCGCAGTACTCGGCCACCTCCACCGGCAGCGTGCTGGATGCCGTGGCCGACGCCATCAGGCGCCTGCGCTGGCCGCCCGAGCTGCGCGTGATCAACGACTATCACAGCGATGCCGGACATCTCGATGCACTGGCCGAAAGCGTGCGCCGACACTGGGCGCAGCACGGGCGCGGCGAGAAATTACTGCTGAGCTTCCACGGCATCCCGCACCGCTATTTCGTCGCCGGCGATCCGTACTACTGCCAGTGCCTGGCCACCACGCGGCTGCTGCGCGAACGTCTGGGCCTGCGCGCGGAGGATGTGCTGCTGAGCTTCCAGTCGCGCGTAGGCCGCGGGCGCTGGTTGCAGCCGGCCACCGACGCCACGCTGCGCGCCCTGCCCGCGCAGGGCGTCAAGCGGCTCGACGTGATCTGTCCGGGCTTCGCCGCCGACTGTCTGGAGACGCTGGAGGAGATCGCTCTGCGCGGCAAGGCCGATTTCCTCGGCGCCGGCGGCGAGTCCTTCCACTACATCCCCGCGCTGAATGCCGAACCCGCGCAGGTGAGCGCGCTGGCCGATCTGCTCGGCACGCACCTGGCCGGCTGGCCCGAGGCTGCGGGCCACGACGCGTCCGCGTACGCCGCGCTGCAGGCCGACGCGCGCCAACGTGCCGCGCATGACAGCAACCGCTGAACCCGCCGCGCTGCGGCTGCATCTGCCCGGTCTCGGGCTGGACCTCGCGGCGCTGGTATGGGGCGATGCCGATTTGCCGGCGCTGATCGCGCTGCACGGCTGGCTGGACAACGCCGCCAGCTTCGCGTCCATCGCGACGCATCTGTCCGGCGCGCGGCGTGTGATCGCGCTGGACCTGCCCGGCCACGGGCTCAGCGACCACCTGCCCGCAGCGGCGCGCTACGACCTGCCGCTGTACGTGCAGGCGCTGCACGCGGCCGCGGCGGCGCTGCGACTGGACCGTTTCGATCTGCTCGGACATTCGCTGGGCGGCGCCATCGCCAGCCTGTACGCCGCCGCGTTTCCGCAACGGGTCGCGCGGCTGCTGCTGATCGAGGCGCTGGGCCCGATGGCCGACGACGGCGGCGACACGCTGGCGCGCTGGCGCGCGGCGCTGGCCGGCGCAGGCAACGACAGGACCGCGCGCGTGTTCGCCGGCGTCGAGGACGCGCTGGCCGCGCGCTGCCGCATCACCGGACAGAATCCCGCCGCCATCCGCCCCATCGTGGTGCGCGGTGTGCGCACGCACGCCGGCGGCGTGGTCTGGCGCAGCGACACGCGCCTGACCGCAACCACACCGGTACGCATCGCCGAGGCGCAGGTGCGCGCGCTGCTGGCCGGCATCGAATCACCGGTGTTGCTGCTGCAGGCCGAACCGGAAAGCCCGTTCCTGCCGCACGCCCTGCTGCGCGCGCGCGCCGCCTGCGTGCCGCGCATCGACATCGCGCTGCTGCACGGCGGGCACCACCTGCACGCCGAGCAGCCCGAGGCCTGCGCGCGCCTGCTGCTGCGGACGCCGGGCGCGGCATCCGCCGCCTGAACCGCGCGC
>JAJYQO010000003.1 GCA_021794575.1 Pseudomonadota bacterium
GCGCCACCCTCACCGCAACCCCGCATTGATCTTCCCCAGCACCGCCGCGCCGGGGCACAGCTCGGCCTCGCCCAGCGTGTTGAGTGGGGCGTCGACGGTTTCCAAATGGGCGTGCAGGTCGCGCGCCTCGGGATCGACGTAGAGCAGGCCGGTGACCACCTCGCCGCGGGCCTGGTGGGCGTGCAGGTAGTTCATCGCGCCGACGCGGTCGTGCGGGTCGTAGTCGGCGTGCAGCTTGTGCAGGCGCAGGGTGCTGCCGTCGTGCTGGGTGACCTCGACCGTCTCGCCGTCGGCGTATTCCACGGCGATTTCCGCGCGCGGGGGCATCAGGTCGAGGCGGTTGACCGCCTCGTTGTGCTCGCGCACGTAGTCGTAGCTCTTGGTGCTGCCGGGGTGGTTGTTGAAGGCCACGCAGGGGCTGATCACGTCGAGCACCGCCGCGCCGCGGTGCGCGAGGGCGGCCTTGATCAGCGGCACCAGCTGCTGCTTGTCGCCGGAGAAGCCGCGCGCCACGAAGCTGGCGCCCAGCAGCAGGGCCAGGCCCACCAGGTCGAGCGGGCTGTCGGTGTTGGTGACGCCCTTCTTCGACACCGAACCGGGGTCGGCGGTGGCGGAAAACTGGCCTTTGGTGAGGCCGTACACGCCGTTGTTCTCGACGATGTAGGTCATGGCCACGCCGCGGCGGATGGCGTGCGCGAACTGGCCGAGGCCGATCGAGGCCGAGTCGCCGTCGCCGGACACGCCGAGATAGATCAGCGAGCGGTTGGCGAGGTTGGCGCCGGTCAGCACCGAGGGCATGCGTCCGTGCACGGTGTTGAAGCCGTGCGAGGGGCCGAGGAAGTAGTCCGGCGTCTTGCTGCTGCAGCCGATGCCGGACAGCTTGGCCACGCGGTGCGGCTCGATGTCCAGCTCCCAGCAGGCCTGGATGATGGCCGCCGAGATCGAGTCGTGACCGCAGCCGGCGCACAGGGTGGACACCTTGCCTTCGTAGTCGCGCCGCGTGTAGCCCAGCGCGTTGCAGGTCAGAGTGGGGTGGTGCAGCTTGGGTTTGGCGATGTAGGTCATCTCAGGCCACCTTGCCGGCGTGTCGCGCGGACACCTGCCGGGCGCCGGCGTGCTGGGCGATGCTGCCGGCGATGAAGCGCGCGGTGATCGGCGTGCCGTCGTAGTGCAGCACCGGGATCAGCCGGGCCGGATCGATGCCGAAGTCGTCGACGATCAGGCTGCGCAACTGGGCGTCGCGGTTCTGCTCGACCACGAACACGTGCGCGTGCGCCTCGATGAAGGCGCGCACGGCGTCGCTGAAGGGGAAGGCGCGCACGCGCAGGGTGTCCAGCGCCAGACCCTGCGCCTGCAGCGCTGCGACGGCCTCGCGCATGGCCGGCGCGGTGGAGCCGAAGAACAGGGCGCCCCAGGGCGTCGGCTGCGCGGCGCGCTGCTCCACCGGCGCGGGCACCAGGCCGCGCGCGGTGTCGAACTTTTTCAGCAGGCGCTGCATGTTGTAGACGTAGTCGGGGCCGCGCTCGGAATAGCGCGCGTAGGCGTCGCGCGAGGTGCCGCGCGTGAAGTAGCTGCCGCGCGCCGGATGCGTGGCCGGCAGGGTGCGCCAAGGGATGCCGTCGCCGTCGACGTCCTTGTAGCGGCCGAAATCCTTGCCGGCTTCGAGTTCTTCGGCGCTCATCAGCTTGCCGCGGTCGTAGCGGCGCGCATCGTCCCAGGCGAGCGGCGCGCACAGGCGCTGGTTCATGCCGATATCGAGGTCGCTCATCACGAACACCGGCGTCTGCAGGCGGTCGGCCAGATCCAGCGCGGTGGCGGCGAATTCGAAGCACTCGTGCGGGTCTTCGGGCAGCAGCAGCACGTGTTTGGTGTCGCCATGCGACGCATACGCGCAGGCCAGCAGGTCGGACTGCTGGGTGCGCGTGGGCATGCCGGTGGAGGGCCCGCCGCGCTGCACGTCGATGATGGTCACCGGGATCTCGGCGAAGTAGGCCAGGCCGATGATCTCGTTCATCAGCGAGATGCCGGGGCCGGAGGTGGTGGTGAAGGCGCGCGCGCCGTTCCAGCCGGCGCCGGCGACCATGCCGATCGAGGCGATCTCGTCCTCGGCCTGCACGATGGCGTAGCGGCGCCTGCCGGTCGCGGGGTCGACGCGCAGCTTCTGGCAGTAGCTCTGGAAGGCCTCGGCCAGCGAGGAGGAGGGCGTGATCGGATACCAGGCGCACACGGTGGCGCCGCCGTACACGCAGCCCAGCGCCGCGGCACGGTTGCCGTCGATGAAGATGCGATCGCCCACGGCGTCGGCGGTGCGCACGGCCAGGCCGATGGAGGGCAAGTTCTGCGTCGCGTAATCGTGGCCGAGATGCAGCGCGTGCACGTTGGCGTCGAGCAGTTTCTCCTTGCCCTTGTACTGCTGCGCGATCAGCGCCTCGATGACGGCGAGATCGATGCGCAGCAATGCCGCCAGCGCGCCGACGTACATGATGTTCTTGAACAGCTGGCGCTGGCGCGGGTCGTCGTAGGTGCGGTTGCAGATCTCGGTCAGCGGCATGCCGAGCACGTTGACGTCGGCGCGGAACTTCGACGCCGGCAGCGGTCGCGTGCAGTCGTAGAACAGATACCCGCCGGGCTCGATCTCGGCGCGGTCGGCGTCCCAGGTCTGCGGGTTCATTGCCACCATCAGGTCGACGCCGCCGCGCCGGCCCAGGTGACCGGCCTCGGTGACGCGCACTTCGTACCAGGTGGGCAGGCCCTGGATGTTGCTGGGGAAGATGTTGCGCGGGCTGACCGGCACGCCCATGCGCAGGATGGACTTGGCGAACAGCTCGTTGGCCGAGGCCGAGCCGGAACCGTTGACGTTGGCGAACTTGACCACGAAGTCGTTGACCGCCGTCAGCGGCGTCGTCTGCACGGCCGGCGCGCCGCCGGCCGCAGGCGCGGCGGGCGGGGCGAGACCGGTGCCGTCCTCGGCGGCCATCACGCGGCCTCCCTTTTTGCCGCCCTGCCGCGGCAGCCGGGACCGGCGTGGGTCATCCCGATCAGGAACTTCTGCATGTCCCAGGCGCCGGTGGGGCAGCGCTCGGCGCACAGGCCGCAGTGCAGGCAGACGTCCTCGTCCTTGACCATCACGCGGCCGGTTTTCAACGTGTCGGACACGTACAGATCCTGCTCCGGGTTCAGCGCCGGTGCGCGCAGGCGCGGGCGCAGTTCGGCCTCGTCGCCGTTGGCGGTGAAGCTGATGCAGTCCATCGGGCAGATGTCGACGCAGGCGTCGCACTCGATGCACAAGTCGCGGGCGAACACCGTCTGCACGTCGCAGTTCAGACAGCGCTGTGCCTCCTGCCAGGCGGCGGCGGCGTCGAAGCCCAGCTCGACCTCGACCTTGATGCTCTTCAGCGTCTTCTCGGCGGCCGCCCACGGCACCTTGTGGCGCTGCTCGGGCGAGACGTCGTTGTCGTAACTCCACTCGTGGATGCCCATCTTCTGCGAGCGGATGCGCACGACCGGATCGGGCCGCGCATGGAGGTCCGCGCCGTTCAGCAGCTTGTCGATCGAGATCGCCGCGTCGTGACCGTGGGCGACGGCCCAGATGATGTTCTTCGGCCCGAACGCGGCGTCGCCGCCGAAGAACACGTGGGGGAGCGTCGACTGCAGCGTGGTCTTGTCCAGCACCGGCAGGCCCCGGCGGTCGAACTCGAGGCCGAGATCGCGCTCGATCCAGGGAAACGCGTTCTCCTGGCCGACCGCGATCAGCACCGCGTCGCAGTCGTAGCGCTGCTCGGGCTCGCCGGTGGGCAGCAGTTGACGCCGGCCCTGCGCGTCACGTTCGGCGCGCACCTTCTGGAAGCGCATGCCGGTGAGCCGGCCGCCCTCATGCTCGAAGGCAACGGGCACGAGGTAGTTGAGGATGGGGATGCCCTCGTGCTGCGCATCCTCCTTCTCCCACGGCGAGGCCTTCATCTCCTCGAAGCCGGAGCGCACGATCACCTTGACGTCCTCGCCGCCCAGCCGCCGCGCCGAGCGGCAGCAGTCCATCGCGGTGTTGCCGCCGCCCAGCACGATCACGCGCTTGCCGATCTTGTCGACGTGGCCGAAGGACACCGAGGCCAGCCAGTCGATGCCGATGTGGATGTGCGCGGCGGCCTCGCTGCGGCCGGGCAGGTCGAGATCGCGCCCGCGCGGCGCGCCGCAGCCGACGAACACGGCATCGTAGCCCTCGGCCAGCAGCGCCTTGAGCGAGTCGACGCGCTGGCCGCCGCGGAAGTCGATGCCGAGATCGAGGATGTAGCCGACTTCCTCGTCGATCACCGCCTCGGGCAGACGGAAGCGCGGTACTTGCGTGCGCATGAAGCCGCCGGCCTTGGGGTCGGCATCGAATACGGTGATGCGGTAGCCCAGCGGCGCCAGATCGCGCGCCACGGTGAGCGAGGCCGGGCCGGCGCCGATGCAGGCCACGCGCCGGCCGTTGGGTTTGCCGGGTTTCGGCAGGCGGCCGCGGATGTCGTCCTTGTGGTCGGCGGCGACGCGCTTCAGCCGGCAGATGGCCACGGGTTCCGGCTTGCCGCCGTTGTTTTCTTCGACGCGGCCGCGCCGGCAGGCCGGTTCGCAGGGGCGGTCGCAGGTGCGCCCGAGGATGCCCGGGAACACGTTCGACTCCCAGTTGACCATGTAGGCATCGCCGTAGCGTCCGGCGGCGATCAGCCGGATGTATTCGGGCACCGGGGTGTGGGCCGGGCAGGCCCATTGGCAATCGACGACTTTGTGGAAGTAATCGGGCTTGCGGATATCCGTGGGCTGCACCGCGTACCTCCACGCCGGAAGCGACGACACGCCCGCCGCACCAGCCGCGCGGGCGAACCCAGCCAAGACGCGGCGAGTCTAGCCTTTCAGCCGCCTGCCGCACGCTGCGCTGCGGCGTGCTCGCACAAGATGCCGCGCGGATTCCGCTAGGGAAGGTCAGAACAAGTTCTTGTTCGTCATTCTGGCGAAAGCCGGAATCCAGTTTCTTCAATACTCTGCAGTAGCCCTGGATCCCGGCCTGCGCCGGGATGACGGCTTGTTCAGACGATCCCTAGCGCTCCACGATCGCCGCCACGCCCATGCCGCCGGCGGTGCAGATCGAAATCAAACCGCGCCCGCCGCCGCGCTGCGCCAGCAGCTTGGCCAGCGTGGCCAGGATGCGCGCGCCGGTGGCGGCGAACGGATGCCCCACCGCCAGCGACGAGCCGTGCACGTTGAGCCGGGCCGGATCGATGGCGCCCAGCGGCGCGTCCAGACCCAGGCGCTGCCGGCAGTACTCGGCCGATTCCCAGGCGCGCAGCGTGCACAGCACCTGCGCGGCGAAAGCCTCGTGGATTTCGTAGTAGTCGAAATCCTGCAGCGCGAGGCCACGGCGCCGGAGCAGCCGCGCCACGGCGATGGTGGGCGCCATCAGCAGGCCCTCGCCGGCGACGAAGTCCACTGCCGCCACCTCGGCATCGACCAGATAGGCCTGCACCGGCAGGCCGCGCCGCGCCGCCCAGTCCTCGCTCGCCAGCAGCACCGCGGCGGCGCCGTCGGAGAGCCCGGTCGAATTGCCGGCGGTCAGCGTGCCCTGCCCCGATGTGCGGTCGAACGCGGGTTTCAGCGCGGCGAGTTTTTCCAGCGTGGTGTCCGCGCGCAGGAAACCGTCGCGCGTCTGGCCGCGGAACGGCACCACCAGATCCGCGAAGAAGCCGGCGTCGTAGGCGGCGGCCAGCTTGCGGTGGCTCTGCAGCGCCAGTTGGTCCTGCTCCGCGCGGCCGATGCCCCAGTGCCGCGCCATCTGCTCGGTGTGCTGGCCCATGCTGAGACCGGTGCGCGGTTCGGCCACGCCGGGGAAGGCGGGCTTCAGCTCGCGCAGGCGGAAACCGCGCAGCGCGGTGCGCAGCCGCGCGCCGGCATCGCGCGCGCGGTTGACCGCCAGCAGGCGCTTGCGCAAGGTCTCCGACAGCACGACCGGCACGTCGCTGGTGGTGTCGCTGCCGCCGGCGATGCCGGCCTCGATCTGCCCGCAGGCGATCTTGTTGGCGATGATCACCGCGTTGTCCAGCGACGTGCCGCAGGCGCGCGCGGTGGTGATGGCCGGCGTGGTGGCGGCCAGGCCCGAGGACAGCACGATCTCGCGCGCCAGATTCCAGTCCGAGTCGAGCTTGAGCACGGCGCCGAAGGCGACCTCGCCCAGCTCGACGTCGGAGAGATTCGTGCGTCCGACCAGCGCGCCCACCGCCTTGACGCTCATGCCGAAGTTGCCGACCTCGGCGTAGGCGGTGTTGTTGCGGCAGAAGGGGATGCGGCTGCCGCCCAGGATGGCGACGCGGCGGGTGGTTTCGGCCATGGTGGGCTCCCGATCGATGCTGCGAAGGTTAGCGCGCCGCGCGGCCCGGCAGGCGGCCGCGATCCGCGCGCTTGCTATTCTTGGGGTTTTGCGAGCGCATCGATGAGCCACGCCGTTCCGCTGTACGCCGTGCTGGCCTGCGAGCTGCTGCCCGAGCCGGCGCCGGAGCGCTTCGTGCTGGCGCGCGACGCCGCCGAGGCGCTGGTGCGGGCGGTGGCCGCCGATCTGCAGCGGCTGCTGCCCGGCATCGAGCAGGCGCGACTGCTGCTGGGCGCGGCGCTGCTGGATGGCGCCGAAATCCTGCGTCCGGGATTTCCCGCGCACGCGGCGCTGTCCGAACTGGGCCTGCGCCTGCCGCGCGGCGATGGCGCGGTGGTGGGCATCGGCGCGCATCATGACCGCATGCCGGCGCAGGCCTTGCAGCCCGATGCCCAGTTCGCCGGCGCGCCGATGCGCTACCTGCCGCTGCTGATCGAGGCCGAACCCGCGCATGCCGCTGAACTCGGCACGCGCCTGGAGCAGGTACTGGCCGACGCGGGCGAGGCCGGCGGCGCGGCGGCCGACCGCATCATGCGTGCCTGCGGATTGCGTCTGGCGCACGCGCGCTACCTCAGCCTGGCCGATCTGCTGGCGCTGACCTGCGTGCAATACGAACACGCCGGCTTCGCCGCGCACTGGCCGCTGATCGAAGCCGCGCTGCTGACGCCCGCGCGCCACGAGCAGGCGCTGAGTCCGCGCGGCGCGCAGTGGGCCTGGACCGGAACACGCATCGCACTGGAAACGCCGCGTGCCTTCCTGCGCCGTACGCAGCCGGCGCCGGAGACGCGCGTGCACGGCTACGCCGCGGCGGTATTCGAGCTGCGCCAGGCCGCCGCGCTGTTCGCCGCGCACGGGCTGCCGCTGGGATCTTGCGACGATGCGCCGGATACGGCGTTCCATGCGCAGGGCGTCGTCGAATCGCTGGCTACCGGGGCCGCTGCGGCCGCTGCGCCGCTGCTGGCGCTGCGCGCACCTGGTCTAGGCGTGGTGGCGCTGCTGCGCGGCGATCCCGAACTGCGCCGCGCCGCGCTGCTGGCCACGCCGCTGACCGGCGGCGGCCTGCCCGCGTTGCGCCGGCACCTGGGCGATGCCGATGTCGCGGCGCCGGCCGAAGCGCCGCTGGCCGAGGTGGATGCCGACGGCGTGCCCTGGCCGGCGCGCGCGGCGCGACACTGACTGCGTCGCCGCCGGCGCGGTCTCACGCCCGGCCGCAGCCGCCACAAGACGCGGCGCCGACGCCGGCGCCATCCAGACCGAATGCAAGCGGCGCGCTGGCGTGCGACCCGGCAGGGCCACACTGCGCGGACAGGGGCAGTCGGCCGCCATGCGCGAGCCACGAAAACGTGGCCCGATGCCCGTGCGATCAGGCATTTGAAAGATTTGGCACCGACTTTGCTTCATCCTGGGTATGGACGCAGGCGAATGCATGGGGAATTCGCACACAGCCGGGGCACGATCCGCCCGCCGCCGGCGCGTCGCGCTGTGTGCCGCACTGCTGCTGGTCGCGTTGCCTGTCGTCGTCGCGCAGGCCGCGCCGGCGGCGACGCAGTTCAAGCTGATCCTGCAGCCGGTGACGCTGCTCTATTACTACAGCGGTATCGACCTGACCCTGGATGCCGCCACGCTGACTACATTGGCACTGCCGGCTGGCGGCGGCACGCAGTTGCCGGCCAAGGCACTGACCGCAAGCGGGAGCCCGGGCACGCTCACGGCCAATGCCGCCATCGCGCCTGCCAGAACCAATCGCATGAACGCCATCCAGCTCACGCTGGATAACGCCTGGGCGGTACGCGCCATCGGTTCGCGCAACGGACGCACCACGGTGAGCGTGCGTTTTGCCAGCGGCAGCACGGCCACGCTGACCACGCCGGGCGCGGCGGGCGCGCGCATCGTGCTGAGCCGGCTTTCGGCCACACCGCGACGCTTCACGCCGCGTGGCCTGGGCACGGTGCAGAACGGCCGGCTGCGCATGCGCATGGACCTCTCCCGCGCCCGCGCTGCCGGCAGCTACGGCACCGCCACCATCCGCATCACCGTGACCACCACCTGAGCCGCGCGCGTTCAGCGCGCCGGTTGTGCGGCATCGCGCAGCCGCGCCAGCCGTTGCAGCAGCCACAGCAGGGCCAGACCGCCGGCCAGCAGCGCGACGCGGCGGGCCGACGCATGCAGCGGCAACAGCAATCCGGCGCCGAGCAGCAGCGCCAGGCCCACGCCCGGCGGCAGCCAGGGCGCGAGCGCGCAGCCCGCGGCGGCCATCACGGCCAGGCTGCGCAGGCTGGGCGCGAGGAAAGGACGGGTTGTGCGCATGGCGATTCTCCGGCGGGGCAGGCAGCCTGCCCGCGCCGTATCGCAAAAGCTGCGACGCGCGCGTCTTGATCTTTTCTTGATCGCTGCCGGCACGGCATGCGCCCGCGTCGAGGCGGCCACGCATCCGGCCCGATCCTCTCCAGCGGCCTTGCGCCCGCCTCGACTCTCTCTGCCGCAGACCGACCATGCCCCGCACCGCCTGCCGCCGCGCGCGCGCCTACAATGCGCGCTTCGCCCAGGCCGGAGCGCCGCATGAGTACGCTTGCCCGTTGTGGCGTGGTCGGACATCCGATCGCACACAGTCTCTCTCCCGAGATCCACGCCGCATTCGCGGCGCAGTTCGGCCGCGCGCTCGACTACCAGCGCATCGACCTCGCGCCGGAGCGGCTGGCCGCGGGCGTGCAGGCGTTCTTCGCCGCCGGCGGCACCGGGCTCAACATCACCCTGCCGCACAAACATGCGGCGGCCAGGCTGGCCGACCGGCTCGGTCCGTGGGCGCAGCGGCTGGACGCGGTGAACATGCTCACCCGCGAGACCGACGGTTCGCTCAGTGGCGAGAACGTCGACGGCGCCGCGCTGGTGCGCGATCTCAGCGAGCGCTATCGCGTCGACCTGCGCGGACACGACGTGCTGGTGCTGGGCGCCGGCGGCGCCGGGCGCGCGGCGGTGTGGGCGCTGCTGGACGCCGGCGCGCGCCAGATCACCGTGGTCAACCGCCATCCGGCCGGCGCCGATGCGCTGGTGGACGCCATCGGCATGCCCGACCGCGTGCACAGCCGCTACTGGCAGGATCTGCCGGAAATCGGCGCGTTCGACCTGATCATCAACGCCACCAGCGCCGGTGTGTTGGGCGAGCATCTGCAGTTGCCGTTCAAGCTGGTGACGCCGCGCGCCACCTGCTACGACCTCTCCTACGGCCGCGCCGCCGCCGACTTCATGGGTTGGGCGCATGCCGCCGGCGCGCGCTACGCCTTCGATGGCCTGGGCATGCTGGTCGAGGGCGGCGCCATGGCCTATGCGCGCTGGTTCGGCGAGACGCCCGACACCGAGCCGGTGTTCGCCGCGCTGCGCGCCGGGCATCCGCAGGCCTGACGCGCCCGCGCTGTAGCAGCGCCGTAACGCCGTGCGCGTGCCATTGACAGCGTCGTGGTGGCCGGCTGTGATGGTCAGCCCGGCAGCCGGCGAGACGTGACATGTGCGGTTTCTTTGCGATCTTCGATTCCCAGGGCCAGGCCGAGGCGTTGCGCCCGCTGGCGCTGCGTCAGGCACGCCTGCTGCGCCATCGCGGCCCGGACTGGAGCGGCGTGTACGCCGACGCACACATGGTGCTGGCGCACGAGCGCCTGGCCATCGTCGACGTCGCCCACGGTGCGCAGCCGCTGCTCAGTTGCGACGGCGCGCAGGTGCTGGCGGTCAATGGCGAGATTTACAACCACCGCGAGCTACGCCGCGACTTTCCCGACTACGCCTTCGCCACCGACAGCGACTGCGAGGTGATCCTGCCGTTATGGCGCGCGCAGGGTGCGGCGTTTCTCAACGCGCTCAACGGCATGTTCGCCTTCGTGCTGTGGGACCGCACGCGCGGCGACTGGCTGATCGCGCGCGATCCCATCGGCATCGTGCCGCTGTACACCGGCCGCGACGAACACGGGCGCCTCTACGTGGCCTCCGAGATGAAGGCCCTCAACGGCGTCTGCGTGGACATCGAGGTGTTTCCGCCGGGCCATTTCCTTACCTGCGGCATGGAAGCGCCGGCGCAGTACTACGCGCCGGAATGGCGCGACTACGAAGCCGTGCGTAACGGTCCGGCCGAACCGCTGCAACTGCGCCAGGCGCTGGAACGCGCCGTGCACCGGCACCTGATGACCGACGTGCCCTACGGCGTGCTGCTTTCCGGCGGGCTGGATTCATCGCTGGTGGCGGCGATCACCGCGCGCTTCGCCGCGCGCCGCGTCGAGGACGACGACCGCAGCGAGGCCTGGTGGCCGCGCCTGCACACCTTCGCCATCGGCCTGGAGGGCTCGCCCGACGTGGCTGCCGCCGAGCAGGTGGCGCGCATGCTGGGTACCGCGCACCACGCCTTCCAGTTCACCGTGCAGGAAGGTCTGGACGCGCTGGGCGACGTGATCTTTCACATCGAAAGCTACGACACGACCACGGTGCGCGCCTCCACGCCCATGTATCTCCTGGCGCGGCGCATCCGCGCCATGGGCATCAAGATGGTGCTTTCCGGCGAGGGCTCCGACGAGCTGTTCGGCGGCTATCTGTACTTCCACATGGCGCCGGACGACCGCGAGTTCCACGACGAGCTGGTGCGCAAGCTCGACGCGCTGCACCTGTACGACTGCGCGCGCGCCAACAAGGCCATGGCGGCCTGGGGCGTGGAGGCGCGCGTGCCGTTCCTGGACCGCGAGTTCATCGACGCCGCCATGCGCACCGCGCCCGCCGCCAAGCGCCCCGGCGCCGGGCGCATCGAGAAGGCCATCCTGCGCGAGGCCGGCCGCGGCCTGCTGCCGGATGCCATTCTGTGGCGGCAGAAGGAGCAGTTTTCCGACGGTGTCGGCTATGGCTGGATCGATGCGCTGAAGGCGCACGCCGAGGCCGGTGTCAGCGACGCGCAGATGGCCATGGCGGCGCGCCGCTACCCGGTCAACACGCCGGCCAGCAAGGAGGCGTATCTGTACCGCAGCATCTTCGAGCGGCACTTCGCCGGCGAGGCCGCCGCGCGCCTGGTGCCGGGCGGTCCGTCGATCGCGTGCTCCACGCCCACCGCGTTTCGCTGGTCGCAGGCGTTCGCCGGCATGAACGACCCCTCCGGCCGCGCGGTGGCTGCGGTGCACCGCCACGGCCTGCCGGAAACCGGCTGAGACGCGTGCCGCGCCGTCAGCCGCGCAGGGCGTAATCCAGCGTGGCGACGACGCGCACGGTCTTGTCGATCTGCTGCTGCTGGCGCGCGCCGGGTGCCGGATCGCGCGGCAGGATCTCGATCAGTCCCTGATTGGCGCGCACGATCGGGCCGAGACGGCTGCCGGAATCATGCGCGAACTGCGCGGCGGCGCTGCGCGCGGCTTCGATCGCCGCGGTCAGCAGTTGCGGCTTGATGGCGTTGACGCCGGTGAACAGGTAGCTGGGGCCGTCCTCGGGCCCCTGGCTTTGCAGGGCCACGCCCTGCCCGACCAACTGACCGGTGGCCTGCGCCGCCGTGGCCACGGCCGACACGTCATGGCTGCGCACCAGCAGCGTGGCGCTGACGATGTAGCGGTCCTTGTATTGCTGGCTGCCCCACTGCTGCGCGGCGCGGTCGGTCACCTGCAGGCTGTGCTGCGCCACCGCCTCGCCCAACCCGTGCAGTGCCAGAAACGCGCGCACGCTGCCGCTGTCGCGCTGCACGCGCGCCTGCACCGCGGCCAGGTTGTTGCCGGCCTCGGCGAAACGCAGCGGCCATACCGCGAGGTCGGCGCGCACGTTGCGCTCGGCGAGTCCCTTGACGGTGACGATGCGCTGCGGCGCGCGCGCCGCAAAGCCGTGGCCGACGAACCAGCCGCCCAGCACGAGGCCGACGGCCAGGATGGATGCGGCAAGCAGGCGCTGCTGCATGGCGACGTCTCCGCGGGGCGTGCGCGCCATTATGCGCCGCCGCGCGGTACGCTCAATGCCCGCCCGCAGCCGCGCCGCTGGCCTTGGCGACGAACGGCGGCTTCGCGAACCACATCACCCCGATCAGGCCCAGGAACAGCCAGCCCAGCATCCAGAACAGGTCGATGGTGGAAACCATGAAGCCCTGCGCGCTCACCGCCTGATTGAGCACCGCATACGCGCCCTGCGTACTGCCGGTGACCTGGGTAAGCTGGCTCACCGCCGCGCGCGTGGCTGGCGAATAGACATTGACGTGCTGGCCCAGCACCGCGTGCTGCACGGCGGCGCCACGGTCCCAGATGTAGGTGGTCAGCGAGGCGGCGAAGCTGCCGGCCAAGGTGCGCAGGAAGGTGGCCACGCCGGAGCCGGAGGCAATCTCCCGCGTTTCCAGGTCGGAAAGCAGGATGGTCAGCACCGGCATGAAGAACAGCGCCACGCCCAGACCCTGCCAGAATTGCGCCCACGCGATGTCGCCGAAGGCGACCTGGGTGGTGAAACCGGCGCGGTAGAACGACACCAGACCCATGGCCAGGAACGACAGCGAAGCCAGTACGCGCAGGTCGAAGCGGCTGCCGTAGCGGCCCACGAACGGCGTCAGGATCACCGGCAGGATGCCCACCGGCGCCGCGGCGAAGCCGGCCCATTCGCTGGTGTAGCCGAGCTGCGTCTGTACCCACAGCGGTACGATCAGGTTGAGCGCGAAGAACGCCGCGTAGGCCAGCACCAGCGCCAGCGTGCCGGCGGCGAAGTTGCGGTGGCGGAACAGCTTGAGATCGACGATCGGCTGCGCGTCGGTCATTTCCCAGATGACGAAAATCGTCAGCGTGATCGCGGCGACGATGGCCAGCGTGACGATGAAGTTCGAGCCGAACCAGTCCAGCTGGTTGCCCTTGTCCAGCAGGATCTGCAGGGACGCCACGCCGATCACCAGCGTGATCAGGCCGACGTAATCGATGCGCGGACGCTCGGTAACTTCCGGGCGCTTGTGCATCTGCAGCCAGACCATGAACGAGGCGAAGATGCCGATCGGCACGTTGATGAAGAAGATCCAGCGCCACGAATAGTTTTCGGTGATCCAGCCGCCCAGGATCGGCCCGGCGATCGGCGCCACCACGGTGACCATGGCGATCAGCGCCAGTGCCTGCGGTCGTTTTTCGGTGGGATAGATCGACAGCAGCAGCGCCTGCGTGATCGGATACATCGGCCCGGCCACCGCACCCTGCAGCGCGCGGAAGCCGACCAGCATGCCCATGCTCAGTGCCAGGCCGCACAGCGCCGAGGTCGCCGAAAACAGCATGGTCGCCAGCACGAACAGGCGCACCTCGCCGAATCGGCGCGACAGAAACCCGGTCAGCGGCAGCGCGATGGCATTGGCCACCGTGAACGAGGTGATCACCCAGGTTGCCTGGGTGACCGTGGTGCCGGTGTCGCCGGCGATGGTCGGCAGCGACACGTTGGCGATGGTCAGGTCCAGCACCTGCATGAAGGTGGCCAGCGACAGCGCGAAAGTGGTCAACCCCACGCTGGCCGGGCGGAACTGCGGTTCGCTCATGGTGACGGCTCAGCGCTTGCCGGCGTGCGCGGCCGCGATCACGGCGACATGGTTGGTATCGGCGTGGCCGGCGTTGGCGCGGATGATGCGTGCGATCAGCGCGTCGGCGGCGTCCATCTGACCTGCGTACACGCGCGTCTGCAGCACCGGTCGGGTGGGCGGCTGTGTGGCCAGCGCCGCGCCGTTCCGGTGGTGCAGGTTGACCTCGACGCTCATCGACAGGCCGACGCGCAGCGGATGCTTGCGCAGCTCGGCCGGATTCAGATCGATGCGCACCGGCAGGCGTTGCACGATCTTGATCCAGTTGCCGGTGGCGTTCTGCGCCGGCAGCAGCGCGAAGGCGCTGCCGGTGCCGATGCCGAGTCCCTGCACGCGGCCGTGAAACACCACGCTGCCGCCGTACAGATCCGAGGTCAGCGTCACCGGCTGGCCGATGCGCATGTGCGCCAGTTCGGTTTCCTTGAAGTTGGCGTCCACCCACACGTGATCCAGCGGCACCACCGCCATCAGCGGCGTGCCCGGCAGCACGCGCTGGCCGAGCTGCACGCTGCGCTTGGCCACGTAGCCGGACACCGGTGCCAGTAGCCGGGTGCGCACCTCGTCCAGATAGGCCTGGCGCAGCATGGCGGCGGCGGCCAGCACGTCGGGCTGCTTGGCCAGCACGGTTTCGGCGATCGGCGCGCGGCTGCTGTGCAACTGCTCGCGCGCGGCGCCAAGGGCGGCGCGCGCCGCGGCCAGCGCATCGCCGGCATGCTGCAGATCCTGTGCCGAGATGGCGCCGGTACCCTTCAGCTCGAGCACGCGCGCGTAATCCTGTTCGGCGCGGCGTAGCTCGATCTGGCGCGTGGCCAGCAGCGCCTGCGCGGCGCCCGCGCCGGCGTACAGGGCGCGCACACGGCGCACGGTCAGCGCCAGGTTGGCTTCGGCGCGCTGTAGCGCGACGCGCGCGTCGGCGGCGTCGAACCGCACCAGGGTCTGGCCGGCGCGCACGTAGTCGTTGTCGTTGGCGTAGATCGCGGTGACCGTGCCCGGCACCAGCGGCGTGACTTCGACGATGTTGGCCCGGGCGTAGGCGTCGTCAGTGCTGGCGTACCAACGTCCGTCGAACCAGTACCACGCCGCCCAGGCCAGCAGGCCGAGCGCAACGATCACGAAGACCAGGCGCAGCAGGAACCTGCGGCGCGGGTTGGCGGCGGCGATCGCTGGGGTCGGGGCGGGGGTGCTCATGGACGGGTCTCGGCAACGGTAGCGGGGACAGGTGTGCCGGTGGACGGCCGATAGCCGCCACCCAGGGCCACGACCAGGCTGACGCCGGCACTGAGCCGGTCGGCGCGCAGCTGGGTCCGGCGCTGGTCGGCGGCCAGCAGCGCCTGCTGCACCTGCAGGGCCTGCAACTGGCTGATCACGCCGGCGCGCAGTTGGTCCTGCGCCAGCGCCCAGGCCTGCGCGGCCGCGGCGTGCGCCTGCTCCTGCGCCGCCAGTTCGCGGTCCAGCGACTGGATGGCGCTGACGCCGTCGGCGACCTGCTGCATGGCGCGCACCAGCGTGGCGTTGTAATGCGCGACGGCGGCGTCGTAGGCGGCATCCTGGCCGGCCAGATTGGCGCGCAGGCGGCCACCGTCGAATAGCGGCAGGCTGATCGCCGGAGCGAACTGTTCATAATGCGCGGCGTATTCCAGCAAGTGGCCCGCGCCCAGCGAGGCGAAGCCCAGGCCGGCGGCCAGGTTGATATTGGGCAGGAACGCGGCGCGCGCGGCCTTGATCGCCTGCGCCGCGGCCTGCACGCGCCACAGCGCGGCGGTCACGTCGGGCCGTCGCGCCAGCAGCTCGGCGGGTAGTGTGGCCGGCAACGCCAGCGGCGCGGCGCGCAGTGGCGCCGGCGCATGCAACGAGTCCGCGAAGCCCGGGCCTTGGCCGCACAGCGCCGCCAGGGCCAGTGCGGCGGCGCGCTGGCCGCGCTGCGCCGCCTCGAGCTGCTGTGTGGCGCTGGCCAGCGCGGCGCGCGCGGCGGCCTGTTGCAGCGCATTGTCCAGACCGGCGGCGACGCGCCGGTCGGTCAGCGCCAGCAAGCGCCGGCTGTGCGCCAGATTCTCGCGCAGGATGCCGACGCTCTGACTGGCGTAGCCATAGTCGACGTAGGCACGGGCGACATCGGCGGCCAGCAGTTGCCGCGCCGCATCCGATTCGACACGCGCGGCGCGCGCGGCATCGAGCGCGCCACGCCACTGCGCGCGCTGCCCGCCCCACAGGTCGAAGCTGTACGAGAAGCTCAGCCCGGCGCGCCACAACGTCGCGTAGTGGCCGCCCAGCGGCGCGCCGATCACCGTCGGCGGAATGCGGATGCCGTCGGCCGAAACGCCTGCGCCCAGTGTAGGCAGGCGCGCGGCGTCGGCACCCTGCGCCTGCGCGGTGGCCGCGCGCGCGCGCGCGGCGGCCACGGCCAGGTCGGGGTTGTCGGCCAGCGCGGTGTCGATCAAGTGGTCCAGCTGCGCATCGTGGAAGCTGCGCCACCAGGCGGCTGCCGGCCACGCCGCCGGCGTTCGTGCGACGCCGGCCAGCGTAGTGCCCAGTGCCAGCCGGTTGGCCGCCAGCGGCACCTGCTGCGGCTTCAGTCCGCCGGGGCTGACGCAGCCGGCGAGTAGCGCGGCGCCCAGCGCCACGGCCGGGAATTTGAAGGTTCTGGACATGACGGATTCAGTTCGGGCTATCAGGGGTCGCCAGCGCCTCGATGATGCGCTTGAGCATCGCGCGCAGCGCCGCGCGTTCGTCTTCGTCCAGGCCGGCCAGCGCGCGCGTCATGGTGCGTTCGCCGCAGCCGCGCATGCGCGACCACAGCGCCGCGCCGGCCTCGGTGGGCACCACGCGTACGCCGCGGCGGTCGTCGGGGTTGGGTTCGCGGCGCACATAGCCTTTTTCGGCGAGGCCATCGAGCACGCGCGTCATGGCGCCGGCGTCGTGGCCCAGCGCCGCCGCCAGCTCGGACGGCGACAACGGACTGCATTGCGCCAGACGCTTCAGCGCCGCGTATTGCGTGTGGTTGATGGCCAGGCCATTGGCGGCCAGTTCGGACTCCAGCGTGCTGATGATGTGCGCGCGCGCGAGACCCAGCAACAGGCCCAGGTTTTCTTCGGCGCCCGGAGGCAGATGGCAGGCAGGACCCATGGTTTCATTGCACCAGCAAGTAAATGAATGTTTCGTCTACGAAACGATGAAACAAGGTAATGATAGCATTTCCATGCTGTGGCAATATCAGCGTCAGCAAGTTTATTTCACGTCTCCCCTCTGATGCCGGGAGCCAGGCGCCGGATGCCTTGGCAAACCCGCTTCCATTCACTTGGTACGGAGTCTGTTCATGCGGTTCCAATCGTGGCGATCCCGCGCATCGTTTCTGCTTGCGGCCGGTCTGCTGGTGGCCAGCGCCTTGCCCGCGCATGCCGCGACTTTCGAGATCCTCGGCGGGCGCAGCAAAACCTCGGGCTGGCGTTGGGCCGATGCCGCCTTCCTGGCGGTGGTGGGTAAGGCACACCCGTTCACGCTGGGCGATCACCACCTCAGTTGGGCACCCGATGCGGAGCTGGGCTGGATCGGCCCGCTTCCGGTCACCGCGCAGAATGCGCATGAAAACCTCACCCATCCGGTGTGGCTGGCGATGGGCGGCGCGCGCCTGTCCGGCTTCTGGCGGCAGGCGTTCTTCGGCTTCGATTTGGCGTATGCCAAGGACCGCAGCGACGCGCTGTCCAGCCCCTACGAGTTTGTCAGCACACTGGGCTGGCAGGGCGACCACTATCTGGTCGCGCTGCGCCACATCTCCAACGCCAGCTTCCACGAGCCGAACCTGGGCGAGACCATGCTGCTGGTGGGCGTGCGCTTCTGATGGCCGCGTGCGGCGCACCGTCCGCCGCGCCGCCGCGCCGCTACGCGCACGGCTGCCGTGCGTTGCGCAACCGCGGGGCCGCGCGCACGTCGCGCACGCTTGATCCCGGGCCACGCCCATGACCCACACGGTCGAGATCGCAAAAACCGAGCGTTCCTGGTCCACCATCAAGGCCCTGCTGCCGTATCTGTGGCCGAAAGACGAGCCGCGGCTGCGCGCGCAGTTCGTGCTGGCCGCGCTGTGCCTGGTTGCCGCCATGCTGACGACGGTGATCGTGCCGATCTACTACGCGCGCGCGGTCAACGCGCTGTCGGCGCGCAGCGGGCTGCTGGTGGTGCCGGCGGCGTTGATCCTCGCCTACGCCGGCCTGCGCATACTGGCGGCGGCGTTCGACGCGCTGCGCGATGCCCTGTTCGCCGCTACCCAGCAGCGCGCCGCGCGGGTGGTTGGGCGTGAAACCTTCGAGCACCTGCACGCGCTGGCGCTGCGTTTCCATCTGGATCGGCAGACTGGTGGCCTGTCGCGGGTGATCCTGCGCGGCACCACCGGCATCCAGACGGTCCTGCGCCTGGCCACCTTCAACGTGCTGCCGACGCTGCTGCAACTGCTGCTCACGCTGGGCGTGCTGTGGCGGCTGTTCGACTGGCGTTACGCGCTGGTCACCCTGCTGGCCGTCGCCGGCTATGTCGCCTTCACGTTCGCGTTCACCGGCTGGCGGCTCAAGTTCCGCCGGCAGATGAACGAGACCGACAACGCCGCGCAGACGCATGCCATCGACAGTCTGCTCAACTACGAGACGGTCAAGTATTTCGGTAACGAGGTGCACGAGAGCCGCCGCTTCGATGCCGCGCTGGCCACCTACGAACGCGCCGCAGTGCGCTCGCAGGTGACGCTGAACGCGCTCAACTTCGGTCAGGCCACGATCATCGCCGCGGGTCTGGCGGCCATCATGCTGATGGCTGCGCGCGGCGTGGTGGCCGGCACTTTGAACGTCGGCCAGTTCGTGCTGGTCAACACCTACCTGATCCAGCTTTACCAGCCGTTGAATTTCCTCGGCTTCGTCTACCGCGAGTTCAAGCAGGCGCTGGTCGACATGGAACAGATGTTCGCCCTGCTGCGGCGGCCGCAGGAGATCCGCGACCGCGCGGACGCCCGCCCGTTGCCGCGCGAGGGCGCGCCGCTGGCGGTGCAGTTCGACGACGTGCGCTTCGGCTACGACCCCGCGCGCGAGATCCTGCACGGCATCTCGTTTTGCGCCGCGCCGGGCCAGAAGGTCGCGCTGGTCGGGCCGACCGGATCGGGCAAATCGACCCTCTCGCGACTGCTGTTCCGCTTCTACGAGGTCGGCGGCGGATCGATTCGCATCGATGGCCACGACGTGCGCGATCTCACCCAGGCGTCCCTGCGCGCCGCGATCGGCGTGGTGCCGCAGGATACGGTGCTGTTCAACGACAGCATCCGCTACAACATCGGCTACGGCCGCCCTGGCGCCAGCGACGTCGAGATCGAACGAGCGGCGCGGCTGGCGCAGATCCACGACTTCGTGCTGCGCCTGCCCGAGGGCTACGACACGCGCGTCGGCGAGCGCGGCTTGAAGCTCTCCGGCGGCGAGAAGCAGCGCGTGGCGATCGCGCGCACCATCCTCAAGAATCCACGGCTGCTGATCCTGGACGAGGCCACCAGCGCGCTGGACACCGCCACCGAGCAAGACATCGGCGCGGCGTTGCGGCAGGTGGCGCGCAACCGCACCACGCTGGTCATCGCGCACCGACTGTCCACCGTCATCGATGCCGACGAGATACTGGTGCTGCGCGAGGGCGTCATCGCCGAGCGCGGCACGCATGCCGCGCTGCTGGCACGCGGCGGTGTCTACGCGGAGATGTGGGCGGCGCAAGCGGAGGCGCAGGATCTCTCGTCCGAGCGTCCCGGGGCGCCGGCGCCCGTCACCGGTTCCTGAGCGGTGATGTCCGGCGCCGGCCTGGGCGCGGTGCACACGGCAGTGCCGTGCGGGGGCGGGAAGCGCGGTGGCAGAAGTTCTGCGCTGCGGTTGCGCGAT
>JAJYQO010000012.1 GCA_021794575.1 Pseudomonadota bacterium
ACGGCGTCATCGCCGAGGACACGCTGACGCGCGTGCTGGCCGATCGCACGCGCCGCTTCGACAAGGGCGGCGAGCAGTTCTACGACCAGATCTCGGCGCTGCACAAGTCGGTGCGCAGCTCCGACCCCGACGCCGCGCTGTACTGGCTGACGCGCATGCTCGACGGCGGCTGCGATCCGCTGTATCTGGCGCGGCGCATGCTGCGCATGACGGTGGAAGACATCGGCCTGGCTGATCCGCGCGCGTGGCGCATGGCGCTGGACGCCTGGGACACCTACGAGCGCCTGGGCAGCCCCGAGGGCGAGCTGGGCCTGGCGGAGCTGGTGGTGTATCTGGCAGTGGCGCCCAAAAGCAACGCGGTGTACCGCGCGTTTGGCGCCGCGCGCGCCACGGTGAACGAGTCCGGCACGCTGGAGGTGCCCATGCATCTGCGCAACGCACCGACCAAGTTGATGAAGGAGCTCGGTTACAGCAAGGGCTACCAATACGACCACGATCTCGAGGGCGGCGTGGCGCTGGACCAACAGTGCCTGCCGGACGCGCTGGCCGGGTTGATGCTGTATCAGCCCACCGAGCGCGGTCTGGAGAGCCGCATCAAGGAGAAACTCGATGCGCTGCGTGCCGCGCGCAAGGCCGCGCGCGGCAAGGACCGGGAGGCATGAAGGCGCTGCTGCGCGCGCTGCCGCGCACCGTGCTTCTGCTGGGCCTGATCAGCCTGTTCAACGACACCGCCGGCGAGCTGGTGTATCCGCTGTTGCCGCTGTACCTGGCTACCGTGCTGATGGCCGGACCGCGTGCGCTGGGTCTGATCGAAGGCGTGGCCGAGGCGGTCAGCAGCCTGGTCAAGCTGGGTGCCGGCGTGCTGGCCGACCGCATGCGGCGCATGCGCGTGTGGGTGATCGGCGGTTACAGCGTGGCCGGCCTGGCGAGGCCCCTGCTGGCGCTGACCGCGGCCTGGCCGGGTGTGCTGCTGCTGCGCTTCGCCGACCGCCTCGGCAAGGGCCTGCGCAGCGCGCCGCGCGATGCGCTGATCAGTGCCAGCGTCGCCCCGGACCGTCGCGGCCTGGCCTTCGGCTTCCACCGCGCCATGGACAACTTGGGTGCGGTGATCGGCCCACTCGCCGCTGCCGGACTGCTGGCGTTGGGCATGCCGATCCGCCACATCTTCTGGGTGGCCATCATTCCCGCCGCGCTGGTGGTGGCGCTGGCGCTGGCGGTGCCGGAACCCGCGCAGGCGCCGCAACTGAAGGCCATGCGCTTCGACTGGCGCCTGCGCGACCAGCACCCGGCGCTGCGCCGCTATCTGGTCGTGTTGGGCCTGTTCACGCTGGGCAACTCGTCCAACATGTTCCTGCTGCTGCGCGCGCACCAGTTGGGCGTGTCCGACGTGCAGATTCCGCTGCTGTGGGCGCTGATGTCGGGGGTCGCTGCGCTGCTGTCCACGCACCTGTCCAGCCTGTCCGATCGGCTGGGTCGCGCACGCGTGATCGGGGTCGGCTGGGCGGTCTACGCCGGGTTCTATCTGCTGTTCGGCTTGCTGCCGGCGCGGCCCGTGCTGCTGTGGCCGATGTTCGGCTTCTATGGCCTGTTCTTGGCCGCCACCGAGGGTGCCGAGAAGGCGCTGGTGGGCGATCTCGCGCATGCCGGGCAGGGCGGCACCGCATTCGGCTGGTACAACCTGGTGGTGGGCTTGCTGCTGCTGCCGGCCTCGGTGCTGTTCGGCTGGCTGTGGCAGCATCTGTCGCCGTTGGCGGCCTTCGGGTTCAGCGCCGGCTGCGCGCTGACCGCCGTGCTGTTGCTGCTGTTCTGGGTGCGGCCCGCGCAGAGCGCGCCGGGCTGAGGTTTGCGCCAGACGCGGCGCGCTCGCGATAATTCCGAAGTTAAAACGACTTCGTCCGCAAAGTTCGCGAAGAACGCGAAAGTTTCCATTCGAGAACCTTTGCGTCCTTGGCGTCCTTCGCGGACCCTGCTTTGGAGATGTCATGCTCGATCCGCTGTTGTTGCGCACCCAGCTTGAAGCCACCGCGGCACAGCTTGCACGGCGTGGCTTCGCGCTCGACACCGTAGAACTCGCCGCGCTCGAAGCCGAGCGCAAGCAGGTGCAGACTGGGACACAAGAGCTGCAGAACCTGCGCAATACGCGCTCCAAGGCCATCGGCCAGGCCAAGGCGAAAGGCGAGGACACCACGGCGCTGATGGCGGAAGTGGCCGGCCTCGGCGACCAGTTGAAGGCCAACGAGCAGCATCTGGCCGAGATCCAGGCAAAGATGGCGGAAATCGCGCTCGGCATCCCCAATCTGCCGGCTGCCGATGTGCCCGAGGGCGCGGACGAGACGGGCAACGTCGAGCAGCACCGCCGGGGCACGCCGCGCACGTTCGATTTTCCGGTGCACGACCACGTTGAACTGGGCGCGCGCGACGGCGGTCTCGACGGCGAGGCCGGCGCGCGGCTGTCCGGCGCGCGCTTCACCGTGCTGCGCGGCGGCATCGCGCGCCTACACCGCGCGCTGGCGCAGTTCATGCTCGACCTACACACCGGCGAGCACGGCTACGTCGAATGCAACGTGCCGCTGCTGGTGAATCCGGAGGTGATGCAGGGCACCGGCCAGCTGCCCAAGTTCGAGGAGGATCTGTTCGCGACCTTTCGTCCGCCGGAAGATGCCAAGGGCGACGACATAACAACTTCCTTACCCAGCATGCTTTTTGGAAGGATGGTTGACTGGGTCAAGCATCGAAAGTCAAAGAACGCTGATGAGCCCATCGGCTTCGATGGCAACGACATCGTTCTGGCTTTCAGGATCGCACGCTCTTTTACCGACAAATATCTGATCCCCACCGCCGAGGTGGCGCTGACCAACCTCGTGCGCGAACAGATCCTCGATGCCACGACATTGCCGTTGCGCATGACCGCGCACACGCCCTGCTTTCGTGCCGAGGCCGGCAGCGGCGGCCGCGACCTGCGCGGCATGATTCGCCAGCACCAGTTCGAGAAGGTCGAACTGGTCAGCATCGTGCGTCCCGAGGACAGCGCTGAGGAGCACGAGCGCATGACGCGCTGTGCCGAAGTCGTGCTGGAAAAGCTGGGCCTGCCGTACCGCCGCATGCTGCTGTGCGCCGGCGACATGGGTTTTGCCGCCGCCAAGACCTACGACCTGGAAGTCTGGCTGCCCTCGCAGAACACCTACCGCGAGATCAGCTCCTGCTCCAACTGCACCGACTTCCAGGCGCGGCGCATGCAAGCACGCTGGCGCAACCCGACCATCGGCAAGCCCGAGCTGGTGCACACGCTCAACGGCTCCGGCGTGGCGGTGGGTCGCGCGCTGGTGGCGGTGATGGAGAACTACCAGAACAGCGATGGCAGCATCACCGTGCCCGAGGTGCTGCGCCCTTACATGGGCGGCAGGCAAAAAGTGTGAGCATCCAGCCTGCGTCCGCCCCCGCCGCGCATATGGCGATTGGCTTGTTCTCCGGTGTGGTGATCTCGGCCTGGGCCGGGTTTTTTCTCGGCATCGGCATGATCGGCTGGATGCCGTGGTGGCACGGCCCGCTGTTTCTCGCCGGCATGCTGCTGTTGCTGGGCATGGCGTGGTACTGGCGCCGCCGCCTGCTGCCGCAGGCCCTGCTGCTGCTGGCGACGGTGGCTTATCCAGTGGCCGCTGCCAGCGTGCGTAGCCCCGAGGTACTTGTGTTGGGCCTCGGCATGCTGCTGCCGTTGCTGCTGGTGCTGCTCGTGGTGGTGGTGTCGGTCAAGCTAGGCAAACCCGCCAAGCCGCCGCGCTGAACACGTGCCGGCGCGCCAACCATCCCATGACGTCAGGGTGGTGCGGCTAGAATGCCGGCTGGATTCGGCTGCGCTGTGCAGTCCGCCATCAAAAACACCGGAAGCGTGGCCGAGTGGTTTAAGGCACCGGTCTTGAAAACCGGCGACGGGCAACCGTCCGTGAGTTCGAATCTCACCGCTTCCGCCAATCAGCTGCGCACGTCACCAGTCTTTCGATTCCGCCGCGCCAGCCGGCGCAGTCGCTGGCGCTGGACGCGCTTCCACAACAGGCTCAGGCCCAGCCAGGCGGCGAATGCCGCCAATGGCCAGGCCAGCAGCTGCGGCATCCAGACGCCGAGTGCCGCCAGCAGCAGCAGCGCGAAGCCGGACAGCGACAGCACTCCGCGCTCGGAATCGCCCAGCACCCGGCGGTTGGCGATGGCCGCACCCACCGTGTTGGCCAGGCGCAGTGCGCCGGCCGCGGCGCGCGAGGAGCTGCCGCCGCGTGCGCCGCGCCGGCGCGCTCCCTGCAGATCGGAA
>JAJYQO010000056.1:0-31989 GCA_021794575.1 Pseudomonadota bacterium
TCGCGGTCGCGGTCGCGGTCGCGGTCGCGATCGCGAGGCGGGCCGCGTGGCGCGCGCGCCGCCGTCCATCCTGATCGGACGGATCGATTGCGCAGCAACCCGAAACGACGAAGGCCAGCGCATGGGCTGGCCTTCGAAGCGAGCAGAGAATGGCGCGCCCGGAGAGATTCGAACTCCCGACCACCAAGTTCGTAGCCTGGTGCTCTATCCAGCTGAGCTACGGGCGCGCGGCCCGCGGGAAGGCAGTGGCACAACCGGCGGGAGCCGCGAATTATTCCTGTTGGTCAGGAGTGCGTCAATAGCGCTGGATGCCGACATGCTCGCCCGGGTCCGGTCAGCCTGCTGCGGTCGGCGCAATGTTCTCCAGCGCCAGACGACCGCCGGGACCGACGCGCAGACGCGATCCCTGCGTGTACCAGTCGCCCAGCACGATGCGTTCGGCCGGCCGGCCATCGAGCGCCAACCGGTGGATGGCGGGGCGGTGCGTGTGGCCGTGGATCAGCCTGTGCACGCCGGCCGCGCGCAGCGCCGCAGCCACGGCCGAAGTGTTGACGTCCATCAGCACTTCAGGCGTGGCGCGCGTGTGCTGCCGGCTGCCGACGCGCGCGCGCGCGGCAAACGCGCGCCGCGCGTCCAGCGGTTGCGCCAGGAACGCGCGCTGCCAGTGGTCATCGCGCACCTGCGCACGAAAGGCCTGATAAGCGGCGTCGTCGGTGCACAGGGTGTCGCCGTGCATCAGCAGCGTCGGCTGACTGGCGATCACATGCACGGTGGCGTCGGCGAGCAGCGTCAGGCCGGTGCGCGCGGCGTATTCGGCGCCCAATAGAAAATCACGATTGCCGGCAACGAAAAAGATCGGCACGCCAGTGTCGGCCAGTGCGCGCAGCGCCCTCGCCACGCGTGCCGGCAGCGCGGCATCGTCGTCATCGCCGATCCAGGTCTCGAACAGGTCGCCGAGGATGTACAGCGCCGCCGCGTTTCGCGCCTCGCCGGCCAGGAAGCGCTCGAACAGTGACGTGATCTGCGGGCGCGATTCGTCTAGATGCAGATCGGATACGAACAGTGTCTCGGCCACGCTCAGCCGCCGGGCTTGGACGGTGTGGCTGCCGCGCGCGTTCCGGCGGGCAGCTCGGTGATGCTGTCGATCACCGGCAGCGGGCGCGGCACATCGGCAGTGAATGGCCCCTGCGGACCGGTGGGCAGGTTGCCGATGGCGTCGACCACGTTCATGCCCTGCACGACCTTGCCGAAAACGGTGTAGCCCCAGGTGGCACCGCTCTGGTCGCTGATGAAATCCAGGCGCGGATTGTCGACCAGGTTGATGAAAAACTGCGAAGTCTCCGAGTTGGGGTCGGCCGCGCGTGCGGCGGCTACTGTGCCGCGCAGGTTGGAAAGGCCATTGTCGGCCTCGATGGCGACTGGTGGCCGCGTGGGCTTGGGCTGCAGCTGCCGATTGAACAGACCGCCCTGGATCAGATAGCCCTTGATGACACGCTGGAACACGGTGCCGTCATAGAAGCCCGCATTTACGTACTCGAGGAAGTTGGCGACGGTCTTCGGGGCCTTGTCCGGGTACAGCTCGATGACGAACGAGCCCAGGCTGGTCTTGACCAGCACGCGCGGCGCGGAGGTCGTAGACACGGCGTTCGCCGGCCCGGATTGCGGGGTAGGCGCTGCGGTGGCTTTGGTAGTGGCCGGATGCGATGGTGTTGCGGGTGGCGCGGCCAGCACAGAGGCGGGTACGGCCAGCAGCGCGAAGATGCAGAGGCGGATCAGTCGATGCGGCATGCGGATCGGCATCCAGGGAAGTCTGGCAATGATAGGGCGTGGCGCTGGCGCCGGCTCAAGCGCGTTCGAGATCGAGCTTGAGCCCCAGTTCAGCCAACAGGCCGCGTTCCAAGTCGAGATCGGTGATGGTCAGCGGGTGCTGTTCCAGCCAGCTTGCGGGCAAGCTGAGCTGCACGCGCTCGCCCTGGGCGTGCAGGCGTATCGGCGGCAGTGGCTCGGAGCGGCGCGTGCGACGCAACAGAACGGCCAGACGCAGCAGCGCGGTGACGCGCCGCGCGAATCCGCGCAATCGCGGCGGCAGCGCGTTGAAGGCGGCCTTATCCGGCTTGCGCCGATGCGCCTCGACGATGCACGCCAGTAGCTGCTGCTCGTCGCGCGAGAAGCCGGGCAGGTCGGCGTGGCGCAGGATATAGCCGGCGTGACGGTGGTGCTGGCTGTGTGCGATGGCCAGGCCGATCTCGTGGACGCGCGCAGCCCAGTCCAGCCATTCGGCGGCCTCGTCGCCGGGCAGCCAGTCGCCGCCGATGGCCTGCAGCAGGGTCTGCGCGGTGGAGTCCACGCGCGCGGCCTGGGCTTCGTCGGCGCCGTAGCGCTTGGCCAGTGCCTGGATGCTGGCGCGACGCGGATCGCTGCCTTCAGCGCGGCCGACCATATCCCACAAAATGCCCTCGCGCATGGCTACGTCGACGGCCAGCATGTGTTCCAGCGCCAGATGCTCGAAGGCGGTCTCCAGAATGACCACGCCGCCGGGGAATACCGGCATGCGCTCCTCGGAAAGACCTGGCAGGTGCAGTTTGTCGGTATGGCCCGCCTCCAGCAGCAGTTCGCGCAGCCCGACCAGCGCCGGCAGGTTGATGCCGTGCTCGCTGAGGCCGAGGCCCACGGCCACGGCCTCGATCGACTTGATCGTGCCGGACGCGCCATAGCACTCCTGCCAGCCGGCTTCGCGGAAATCCATGGCGAACTGCTGCAGCAGCACGGCGATTTCCTCACGCGCATGCTGCCAGCGCTTGCGGGTGACCTTGCCGCCTGGAAAGAACCGCAGGCTGGATGCCACACAGCCGACCTGGATGCTTTCGGCGTGCAGCGGCTCCAACTGGTGACCGATGATGAATTCGGTGCTGCCGCCGCCGATGTCCACCACCAGCCGGCGTTGGCGCGAAGCCGGCAGGCCGTGCGTGACGCCGAGGAAGATCAGGCGCGCCTCCTCGCGACCGGAGACGATTTCGATGGGGTGTCCCAGTGCGCGCTCGGCCGGGCGCAGGAACTCCTGCGGGTGCGCCAACTGGCGCAGTGTGTTGGTGCCGACCGCGCGCACATAGCCCGGACTGACGCCGGCCAGGCGCTGGCCGAAACGCGCCAGGCAGTCCAGCGCGCGCAGGCGCTGGGCGGGCTCGATACTGCCGTTAGCGTCCAGGCCGGCGGCGATGCGCGTAGTCTCGCGCAGGCGGTCGATGATGCGCGGCACGCCGTGTTCATAGCGCGCCACCACCATATGGAAGCTGTTGGAGCCCAAATCCACCGCGGCCAGCAGTTCGTCCTCCCGCATTTCGCCGTGGGGTCTGCTCACCGGGGGTGCTCCACCGTCAACAGTCCTCGATTCTGGCATGGACGCGGCCCTAGCCAAAAAATCGATCGGCGGTGGGCATGGCCCGCATCCGTTGCACGGTCATGGGCACTCGGCAGCCTTTGCGCGCTTCGGTCGATCCGGTGCCGGGGTGGTTTCCTGTACCCTACGGTACTACGGCATAGCGCCGCGCGATCATGTAAACGACAGCGCCTCGAGGCGCGGACGACACGGCGGGGAGCAGGCCCGGATGGGCGAAACAGAATCGGATCGTGTGCTGGTGGAGCGCGTCCAGCATGGCGATACCCGTGCCTATGACCTGCTGGTGCGCAAGTATCAGCACAAGATCGTCGCATTGGTCTCGCGTTACATCAACGACTGGACCGAGTGCGAGGACATCGCCCAGGAAGCCTTCATTCGCGCCTACCGCGCGCTGGGCTCATTCCGCGGCGAAAGCCAGTTCTACACCTGGCTGTACAAGATCGCCGTCAATACCGCCAAGAACCATCTGGTCTCGCAGGGCCGGCGCCCGCCCACCGACGACATCGCCATCGAAGACGCCCAGCACGTGCAAAGCGCCGAGGCGCTGCGCGATGGCGCCACGCCCGAGCATGAATTGCTTCGGCAAGAAATTGAACAAACAGTGTTTTCCACGGTCCAAGCCTTGCCCGAGGATTTGCGCACGGCGATCACCCTGCGCGAAGTCGAGGGCATGAGTTACGAGGAGATCGCCGAAGTGATGAATTGCCCGATCGGCACCGTGCGTTCCCGCATTTTTCGAGCGCGCGAGGCCATCGAGCAAAGCCTCAGGCCACTGCTGGACGAGCGCTGACGTGCTGCGCAGCAGCAGTGCCTGGCGTGCGTTCAGTTGCCGCAGTCCTATGTCCCGACATGTCCAATCGCATATCCGCAGGTGCCGCCATGACCGATGACCCACGCCACGAGGAGCTGTCTGTCTTCATGGATGGTGAATTGAGCCGTGAACAGGCGCGTTTTCTGCTGCGTCGCCTCGACCGCGATCCCGCGGCATTGCGCCGCTGGGATAGCTATCACCTGGCTCAGGCCTGTCTGCGCCGCACGCTGCCGGTGCTGGCTGGCGCCGGCTTTGCCGACGCGGTGGCCGCGCGCATCCGCACGCAGGCTCTACCGGCTGCGGGCGGGGCGCGCTGGCTGCGCTGGTCCACGCGCTTCGCCGGCGCGGCCGCGGTGGTGGCTGCGGCGCTGCTGCTGGTGCCGCAACAGCAGAACTTGGGTGGGCTGATGCCGGAAGACGCCACGGCCTCGGTGCCGGCGCCGGCCTGGCTGAACGCGCCCACCGATGCGCGCGCGTTCGAGTCGCAGGCGGCCGGTTATCGCATCGTCGCCGGGCGCGACAGCCTGTCGATGATCGATCCGCTGGCCCGCCTGGATGCGTCCTCGTGGCCGCACGACGAGGGTGTGATGCCCTATCTGCTGTCCGCGCATGCCAACCCGCCGGTGCGCGCCGTCGACGCCGCCGATCGCTGACCGCCGTGGCCAGCGGGCTGCGCACTCGCTGGGCGCCGCGCCCTTGCCCTTAACCCGACGGGCGCAATCGCGCACAATGCGCGCCATGCCCGAACGTTTCGCCCTGCTGCCAGAGGCGCGCATGCGCGCACTGCAACGCGTCCAGTCGGCGCTGCTTGCACCCCATCTGAACACGCGCGCCGGCAGTCAGGCGCTGCTGTTGCGGCGTGCCGATGCCGGCCTGCCGTCCGCGACCGCCGCATTACCCGGCCTTGGATGCTGGACGCGTCTGGAACTTGCGGGAGGCGAGTGGAGCGGCAGCCTGCGCGCAGCGACCTGCATGCTGCCGTTCGCCGATGACTGCGTCGATCTGGGCGTGGTCGAGCACGTCATCGAGGCACTGCCGCGGCCCGAAGCGCTGATCGCCGAGTTGGCGCGCGTGCTGCAGCCTGGCGCACGCTTGCTGTTGTGCGGATTTTCGGCATGGCATCCGGGGGCCTGGAGTGCGCGCCGGCAGGCGCGTCGCGCTGGCGTCGGTTGCCACGTGCGTTCGGCGCGCGCGCTGCTACGTTTGTTGCGCACGCACGGCCTCGAGCGCGAGTTCGTCCAGCGCCGCGCCGGCTGCGTGCTGCTGGCGGTGCGCAAGCGCCGCGCCAGCGCGCTGATCCTGCGTCTGCCGCGCGCGGCGCACGCGCCGTTCGCCGGGCGCATCGGCGCCATACCGCGTGGCACCCAGCGTGCCGCGTCATGAGCGCGTCCGAGGTGCACATCTGGACCGACGGCGCCTGCTTGGGCAACCCGGGACGCGGCGGATGGGCCGCGTTGCTGCGCAGCAACGCGCGCGAGCGGATATTGAGCGGTGGCGAGGCGTCGACCACCAACAATCGCATGGAGCTGATGGCGGCGATCGCCGCATTGGAAGCTCTCAAGCGTACCTGTCGCGTCGAGCTCAGCACCGATTCGCAGTATCTGCGCCAGGGCATCACCGAATGGCTGCCGCGCTGGCAGCGTAACGGCTGGCGCACCATGGCGAAGGCGCCGGTCAAGAATCAGGATCTGTGGCAGCGCCTGGCCGCCGCCAGCGCGCAGCACGAGGTGAGCTGGCACTGGGTGCGCGGCCACAGCGGGCACCCCGAGAACGAGCGCGTCGACCAGGCCGCGCGCGCTGCCGCCGAGCAGCAACCCGCATGAGCGCGCGCATCGTCGTCCTCGACACCGAAACCACCGGCCTGGAAGTGAGCCAGGGCCACCGCCTGATCGAAATCGGCTGCATCGAACTGCTCGACCGCAGGCCGAGCGGGCGCCATTTCCATTGTTACCTCGACCCGCAGCGCGCGGTCGACGCCGGCGCCCTCGCGGTGCATGGCTTGGACAACGCTTTCTTGTCCACGCAGCCGCGCTTCGCGGCGGTGGCGGCCGAGTTGTTGGCCTTCATCGATGGCGCCGAACTGGTCATTCACAACGCCGCCTTCGATCTCGGCTTTCTCGATGCCGAACTGGCGCGGATCGATGCCGCGCACACGCCGCTGGCCGAGCGCCACGTCGTCACGGATACCTTGCGGATCGCACGCGAGCGGTTTCCCGGGCAGCGCAATTCGCTCGACGCGCTGTGCCGGCGTTTCAACGTCGACAACTCGGGCCGCACGCTGCACGGCGCCTTGCTCGACGCCGAACTGCTGGCCGATGTCTATCTGGCGCTCACCGCAGGGCAGAGCGCGCTCAGTTTCAATGTAGGCGACAGTGCTGAGGGCGGCGGCGACGCGCGCCCGGGGCACGCGCGCGTCGCCGTGGCGACGGCCGCGTTGCGCCAGCGGCCGCGCGTGCTGCGCGCCAGCGTCGAGGAGCAGTCGGCGCACGCGCTGCGCCTGGACGCACTCGATCGCGCTTGCGGCACGACGTGCGCCTGGCGCAGCTTCGAAGACAAAGGCGACTGACCTTAGGACCGCGCCGCTCAGCGACGCAGGCGCACCAATATGGCGGTGAGGTTGTCGCGCGCGTGGTGGTCCAGCGCATCGAGCAGCAGGTGTTCGACCGATTCCTGCGCCGGTAGCGTGTGGTCGATCAGTGCCTGCTGGCGCGCCTGTGCGGTGCTGGCTTCGATCACGCCGTCGCTGCACAGCAGGATCGCCGCGGGATAACGCAGACGGCCGCTACGCAGGCCCACGCGCAATTCGCCGTCGCCGCCGAGGCCGAGCAGCGATGTCGCGGCCGGCGTGGCCGCGGCGGCGGTCTCCGCGCAGGGCAGTGATGCCGCGCTGGCCACGCACGCGGCATCGCTGCCGCCCAGCAGGATGGTGCAATCGCCCACCCAGGCCAGTTCGAAGCTGGGTTCGTGCAGACGCAGCACGGTCAGTGCCGCGCCGGCCGGATGCGGGCAGGGATTCATCTGCAGATGACGCGTGACCGCCGCGCCGGCGGCACGCACTACCTCGTCCAGCGGCAAACCGCGCCGCGCCGTGCGCAGGGTTTCCTCGCGCGCCACCGCTGCCACCGCCTCGCCGTGTCCGGGGCCGCCCATGGCGTCGACCACGACGAACACGCCGGCGCCGGCGTCGACGGCGTAGCTGTCTTCATTGTGATGGCGCTTGAGGCCCGGATGCGTGGCGTGGCCGAACTCGAACATGGCGCGATCCCGAAAGTGCGGCAGCATGACCAATGCGCCTGCGGTTGTCACGGTGCGGCGCTGCGCTTATCATGCGCGCCCCGCGCGTCGCGCCGTGCGGGTGCCGCGGAGAGGTGGCAGAGTGGTCGAATGCGCCGGACTCGAAATCCGGTTTACGGTTATGCCGTAACGTGGGTTCGAATCCCACCCTCTCCGCCACATGCCATTACACTGCGCGCGTTAGCACGGGCGGTTAGCTCAGCGGTAGAGCACTTCCTTGACATGGAAGGGGTCACAGGTTCGATCCCTGTACCGCCCACCATCCGCGCCGTTCTGTTCCATCATGCGGATATGTCGGAACGCAACGACGCCCCACCTGATCGAACGCCCTCGGGACAGTGCGCGGCCAGCGGCCGCATCGCCCGGCGTTTTCGCGGGCGTTGGCGCCAAGGCTATGTGCGTGGAAAGCTGCGCCACGATCCCAGCTTCGATGCGATCGCCGTGGCGCTGCTGGATAGGAGCCGCACGCGGCCGCTGCTGGATCTGGGCTGCGGCATGGGGCTGCTCGGTCACTGGCTGCGCGTCCGCGGCTGGACCGGCACCTATATCGGCATCGATCACGACGTGCGCAAGCTGCGCGCCGGGCGCGCGGCGGCACGCGGCCTGACGCCGGCATTGACGTTGCGCACGGGTTCCCTGCTGGCGCTGCCGCCCGCCTTGGGATCGTTTCGCGGTCATGTGGTGCTGCTCGATGTGCTGCACTATCTGACCCGCGATGCGCAGAGCGCGCTGCTGCGACGCTGCGCCCTGTGCTTGGAGGACGGTGATGTCCTGCTGCTGCGCGGCGTGCTGCGCGACGGATCCTGGCGTTACGGGGTGACGCGCGCGGAGGAGTGGCTGCTGGCCAGCACGGGCTGGATGCGCAGCGGGCCACGGCACGTGCCCAGTGCCGCGGAACTGCGCGGGTGGCTGGAGGAACTCGATCTGCAGGTCGCATTGCGGCCGTTGTGGGGGCACACGCCGTTCAACAGCTGGTTGGCGGTCGCGCGGCGCGGCATCCGCTGAACGCCCCGCGCAAGGGGCGCCACCGCCGTGGCACACGGGTCACCACGCGGTAGTCGCATCGCCGGCCGGGCCCACGCGGCGTGCCCTACACTGCGGCACCCTACGAGGTTGAGGCCCGATGATCGATGCGGATGCCGCAATGCTGGCGCTGCGGCTAGCCTGGGCGCAGCAACCCGCGCCGCAGGCGGATGTATCCGTGCTGTTTCTGGGCGCGCAGCCGGTGTCCGAATGGACGGATGCGGCCAATCCGCGCTGGGTGCGCGTGCAGCCGTTCAAGCCGCTGGCCGATGCGCTGCTGGCGCGCGGACTGATCGCGCAGCCCGAAGCCACGCCGGAGATGCGCGCGCAGCGTGTGCTAGTGCGGGCGCCGCGCCAGCGGCAGTGGTCGCGCGCGTTGCTGGCGCAGGCCGTGCGCGCGGCGCGGGATGGCGGCGTCGTGCTGGCTGTGGCGTGCAACGATGAGGGCGCACGCAGCCTGCAGGCGGACCTGGCCGCGCTGGCCGGTCCGCTGCAAAGCCTCAGCAAGCGGCATGCGCGCGCGCTGTGGACGGCGCCGCTGGATGCCGCCAAGGTGGATGCCGCCACGCTGCATACATGGCTGGAATTGGACGCGCCCGCGCTTAATCGCGCGGGCTACGTGAGCCGGGCCGGACTGTTTTCATCGGATCGCATCGATGCCGGTTCCGCGTTACTGGCCGAGGCATTGCCTGTCGATTTGTGCGGCGCCGTGGCCGATCTCGGCGCCGGTTGGGGCTATCTGGCCTGCGCGGCACTGGCGCGCTGTCCGGGTATTGCCCGCATCGACCTGTACGAGGCCGACGCGCGCGCGCTGGTGCCGGCGCGCGAAAACCTCATGCGATTGCACCCGGAGCGACCGGCGGAGCTGCACTGGCATGACGTCACCCGCGGCCTGCCGCACAGCTATGACGCGGTGCTGTGTAACCCGCCTTTTCATACTGGGCGCGCCGACCAGCCCGAGCTGGGCCAGGCGTTCATCGATGCCGCGGCGGCCGGCCTGCACGCGCGCGGCCGGCTCTGGCTGGTGGCCAACCGCCATCTGCCCTATGAAGCTACGCTGCGCGGGCGCTTCGCGCGCGTGCAGACGCTGTGCGAGGCGCACGGTTACAAGGTACTTGTCGCGGAGGCGCCGCGCGCATGAGCACGGCGTTAACCGCGCTGGTCCGCGTGCTGGCCAATCTCGGCTACGGCAGCCGCAGGCAGGTGCAGGCGCTGATCGGGCAGGGCGCGGTCACGCATGCCGATGGGTTGCCGCTCGATGCCCTGACGCTGGCGGACTGGCAGCGCTTGCGCGTGCACGACGTGCCGATCGATCCGCTGCCCGGCTTGGCGCTGATGCAGCACAAACCCACGGGCTACGCATGCTCACATGACGACGTCGGTCCGCTGGTTTACGCGCTGCTGCCGCCGCGGTTCCGTTTACGCCGCCCGCCGCTGTCCAGCGCCGGCCGGCTGGATCGCGACACCTCGGGCCTGTTGCTGCTGACCGACGACGGCGCGCTGCTGCACCGGATCATCAGTCCGCGCCGGCACGTGCCCAGGTGCTATCGCGTGCAGCTGGCCGCCGATCTGCGCGGTGACGAAGCACAGGCGTTCGCCAGCGGCCAGTTGCTGCTGAAGGGCGATGACCGGCCACTGCTGCCTGCTCGTTTCGAGGCGCTGGGTGCCCGCGCGGCACGTTTGACGCTGCACGAGGGCCGCTACCACCAGGTCCGGCGCATGTTCGCCGCGCTTGGTAATCACGTAATCGGCCTACACCGGGAAGCGATCGGCGCGCTGACTCTGGGCGATCTGGCACCCGGCGCGTGGCGCGCGCTGGATGCCGGCGATTTGGCGCGCGTGTTCGCGCAATCGATCCCGGCCTCGCCCACGGACCCTGCGCCATGAACACCGTGCCGGACTGGCTACACACCGAACGCCTCGCGTTGCGGCGGTTCACGCCGGACGATCTGGATACCCTGTGCGCGCTGTACGGCGATGAACGGGTCGCGCGCCATGTCGGTGGTGTCAAGTCGCCCGTGGAGTGCGCGTTGATGCTGCGCGAGCGCATTCTCGACTATTACGCCGCGCATCCCGGACTCGGCGTCTGGCTGACCTGCCTGCGCACCGGCGGCGCGCCGATCGGCCTGCATCTGCTCAACCATATCCGCGGCGAGTCGTACATCCAGGTCGGCTATCTGCTGGCCGTGGCGCACTGGGGGCGCGGCTACGCCACCGAGGGCGCGCATGCGCTGTTGCATTACGGATTCGCGCTGCGCGGGCTGGCGCGGATCGTCGCCATCACCGATCCCGACAACACCGCCTCGCAGCACGTGCTGGTCAAGTGCGGCCTCGAGCAGCGCGGTGAACGCGTGCTGGCGCATCCCAGCTATGCCGGCAAGCCGCTGGCGTGGTTCGAGTTGGAAACCGAGGCATGGCGCGGCCGGCGGCCGGCATCGCCGGCGCCCGTGCTCTGGTCTGAACACGCCTGACCCGCCGTAATGTTTTATTGACGCGGCGCTAACGGCGGCGCCCTAGCCTCGGGCATCGCGGCGCACCCTGCGCCGATCCGGGAGGTGTTCCATGAACAAGCAACCGCTTCTACCCGCGTTCCTGGCCATCGCGTTGGCGCTGCCGCTGTCCGCTGGCGCGGCCAGTCTCGATGCCGCCGCGCTCAAGCAGACCCAGACCGCCGGCGCCCACGCCGGCATGGCGCTGGGCGCCGGCCAGCTGGCCATGGCGCATGCCCATCTGCATCACGTGCTGAATTGCCTAGAGGGACCCAAGGGTATGGACTTCGATGCCAAGGCGATGGACCCGTGCAAGGGCATGGGGCAGGGCGCCATTCCCGATGCCGCCAACGATCCGGCCGCGCAGGCCAAGCTGCGCATGGCGGCCGAAGTGGCTGCGCGCGGCCTGAAGACCACTACGCTGGTCGCGGTCCACGCCGATGCCAAGCGGGTGATGGACGATCTGCAGATGGTGGCCACCGGCAAGTGATGCGGGATCCCGGACGCGCGCGCCGCGCCATGGCTGCGCATGCATGACGCGCCGCGCGCCCGGATCGGGAAGCGTCCCGAGGATGCGCTCCGGACTTGCGACCCCGCTACGTTTCGGTAATTCCTGACGAGGCACGCGGAGCGGCTATGCTTGCCGCCCGCGCGCCGCACCCGGCGCAGGCTGGAGCGCCCGCGTGCTGATCAACCTCGCCATCGTCGCGGCCACGGTCATCGTGTCGCTGCTGGCCTTCAACAATGGCCGCCTGCAGGAGCGGTTGATCCTGTGGCCGCCGGCGATCCAGCGCAAGCGCGAGTGGTGGCGCCTGCTCAGCTACGGCCTGGTGCATGCCGACGGCATGCACCTGCTGTTCAACATGATGACGCTGTTCTTCTTCGGCAATCTGATCGCGGAACTGTTCACGCTGCGCTTCGGCCTGCTGGGCTTTCCGCTGTTCTACGCCAGCGCGCTGCTGGTTTCGATCCTGCCCAGCTACCTCAACAACCGCGGCAATCCGCGTTACCGCAGCTTGGGCGCCTCGGGCGCGGTTTCGGCGGTGATGTTCGCCTACATTCTGCTGCAGCCGTGGAGCCTGATCATCGTGTGGTTCATCCCGGTGCCGGCCATCCTCTACGCCATCGCCTACACGGCGTACGCGGTGATGGCGCAGCGTCAGGGCTTCGACAACGTCAACCACAACGCGCACCTCACCGGCGCGGCCTATGGCGTGCTGGTGACCATGATCGCCTTCCCGACCGCGTTTCCGATGTTCCTGCGGCAGATGCTGAGCCCGCGCTTCCCCGGCCTGTGAGCGGGATGCCGCGGCCGGCATAGACGCCATCAAGCCGGCCCGCTAACGTGTGTGCGGCATGCAGCACCGCATCTTTCCGGGGACCGACATGAGCGCCGTGATGAGCCTTCGCCGCAGTCTGCGCCGCAGCGCGCGGGTGCGTGGATTCACCCTGATCGAGATCATGGTGGTGGTGGTGATCATCGCCGTGCTGGCTGCGCTGATCGTGCCCAACGTGATCGGCCGCGCCGAGGACGCGCGCATCGCCAAGGCGCAGGCCGACATCAAGACGTTGCAGTCGGCGCTGGCCATGTACCGGCTCGACAATGGCCATTACCCATCCACCGACCAGGGTCTGGAAGCGCTGGTCAAGAAACCCTCGGGCGATCCGCCCGCGCCCGACTGGAAGCAAGGCGGCTATATCGCCGCACTGCCCGATGATCCTTGGGGTCACCCCTACCAGTACCTGTGTCCGGGTCAGCACGGGCCGTTCGACTTGTGGTCGGACGGGCCGGATGGCGTACAGGGCGCCAAGGACAACATCACCAGCTGGAACAGCAAGCAGTAGCCGGCCATGCGCATGCGCGCGCAGCGTGCCGGCAGTGTCGTGCGGCGCGGCTTCTCGCTGGTCGAGATGCTGGTAGTGGTGCTGATCATCGGACTGATGACCGGCGTTGCGGTGCTGAGCCTGTCGCTGACCGACACGCATCCGGCGCGCACGGCCGCCGAACAGCTGGCCGAGCTGATCCGCACCGCCAGCGAGGAAGCCGGCATGCAGGGCCAGAACCTCGCGCTGGGTTTCTGGCAGCGCGGCTGGCGCTTCTACGTGCTGCGCGGCGGCACCAGCTGGCAGCCGCTCGAGGGCGATGCCTTGCTGCGCCCGCGCGAGTTGCCCGATGGGCTGCGCATCAGTCTCGATCTGCAGGGTCAGACGGTAAAGCTGGAAGACCACGACCGGACGAAGCCGCAGGTGTTCCTGCTCGCCAGCGGCGAAATGCAGCCGTTCGAACTGGAGATCCGCGATGGCGGGCATGCGCCGCTGCGGCTGCGCGGCAACGCGCTGGGCGAGGTGACGCTGCATGGCGCGGGTGTGGAGCGCCTGCGATGAAGCCGGTGCGCGGCTTCACCCTGCTGGAGGTCGTGGTGGCGCTGCTGATCGTGGCGCTGGGCCTGGCCGCGGCGGTGGAGCTGACCACGTTGGCCGCCGGCAACGCGCTGTCGATGCAGCAGAAGACCCTGGCCGACTGGGTGGCCATGGATCGTCTGGCCGCATTGCGTCTAGCCGCCGGCCTGCCCGGAGCCGGCAGCGAACGGGGCAGCAGCGCGATGGGCGGCACACGCTTTTACTGGCGTCAGCAGATCAGCGGCGGCGCGCTGCCGCAGGTGCGCAACGTACATATCGAGGTTGCCGCGAGCAACACCGGCCCGGCGCTGGTCAGCATCGACAGCAGCCTGTCCGCGGCGCTGGTGCAGAGCGCCGGCGCTGGCATGTCGCCTGCGGCGGCGGCGCCGTGAGCGCGTGCTGTCGCACTGCGCGCCGGCGCGGCTTCACCCTGGTCGAGATGATCGTGGCGGTTGCCATCTTCGCCGTGCTGGCGGTGCTGGCCTATGCCGGTCTCGACGCCGTGTTGCGCCAGCGCGCCGATCTGCAGGCGCATTACCGCGACCTGCATGCACTGCAGCGCGCCTATCTGGTGATGCAGCGTGATTTCAGTCAGGCCGCGCCGCGCCCGGTGCGCGACGAGCTGGGCGGTCCGCTGCCGGCGCTGCGCGGCGATCCGGATGGTCATGTGGTGGCGCTGACCCGCGCCGGCTACCCCAATCCGGCCGGTCTGCGCCGCAGCCAACTGCTGCGCGTGCGTTACCTGTTGCAGGATCAGACCCTGCGCCGGCTGCAGTTTCCAGTGCTGGACCGTGCGCCCACGCCGCTGCCGGCGGCGGACGTGCTGCTGCGCGGCGTGCATAGCCTGCGTCTGCGCTACCGCGATGCCAGCGGCCAGTGGCAGGCCAGTTGGCCAACTGCCGCCGCCGCGCCCGACAGCCTGCCCGCCGCAGTCGAGGTCGAGTTGCGCGTGGCGCATCTGCCCGGGCCGCTGCGCTGGGTGTTCGTGTTGCCATGAGCGCACGGCGCACATTCGCCGCATCGCGGCATGCGCGTGGCGTGGCGCTGCTGATCGCGGTGCTGATCGTGGCGTTGTTGGCGACGGCGTCCACTTGGCTGGCCTGGCAGCAGACACTGGCGATCCGCCGCAGCGCGGACATGCTGGCCTCCGACCGCGCCTGGGCGTTGGCGCTGGGCGGCGAGGCGGTGGCCGCGCAGGGCCTGGTCGACAGCCTGCGCGGCGCCACCCGCGTCGATCTCACCCAGCCCTGGGCCAGACCGCAGCGCGGCACGCTGGGTGGGGGCGTGCTGATCATCGGGGCCATCACCGACTTGCAGGGGCGCATCAATCTCAACGGTCTGACGGCGGCTGCGCCAAACCAGGCCATTGCGCGCTGGCGCCTGCAACGCCTGCTGAGCCTGGCCGGCGCACAGCCCGATTTGGTCGACGCGGTGACCGACTGGACCAACCCGGTGCCGGTGGCCAGCGGCCCGGGCGGGGCCGGCGACGACTACTATCTGGGCCTGACGCCGCCGTATCGCACCGCCGCACAGCCTTTCGTCAGCGTCAGCAGCCTGCGCCTGGTGCGCGGTTTCACGCAGCCGCTGTATGCCGCGCTGGCGCCGGACCTGACCGCGCTGCCGCAGGCCACCGCCATCAACATCAACACCGCGCCCGCGGCCGTGCTGCAGGCGCTCGGCCTGAGCGCGCAGCAGGCGCAGGCCATCGTGGCGCAGCGCGCCCGCGCGCCTTTCAGCAGTGTCGCGCAGTTCCTGGCCAGTCCGGTTCTGGCCGGCGCGCAGATCGACCCGTCCGGGCTGGATGTCGGCAGCCGGTTTTTCCTGTCCTCGATCGAGGTACGTGACGGCCGCGTGCGCAGCGGTCTCGACAGTGTGCTGGAATTGCAAAGCAATGGCCGTGTGCGCGTGCTGCTGCGCGCGCGCAACGCCACACCCTGATCAGGTCGGCACAACCCATGGACAGTCTGTTGATCCAACTTCTCGCCGATGGCCGCGCACGCTGGCGCGAAGGCCTGCTGCTGCGCGAAGGGGCACTGGCCGAGGCGTCGCCGTGCGCGCGTGGCAGGCACGTGACGCTGCTGGCGCCGGGCGAGTCGGTGCTGCTGGCGCGCGCCGGCATTCCCAGCCGCAGCAGCGCCGAGATCGCGCGCGCCTTGCCCTACGCGTTGGAGGACTGGCTGCTGCAGGCGCCGGAGACCCAGCACTTCGCGTGGACCCGCGACGCCGGACAGGTGGCCGCCGCGGTGGCGGCGCAGCAGACCATGGAAGGCTGGCTCGCCGCCTGCACAGCCGCTGACCTGGAGCCCGATGCGATCGTCCCGGACGTGCTGGCGCTGCCCTGGCGCGACGGCCAGTGGACGCTGCTACTCGAGGGTACGCGCGCACTGCTGCGCAGCGGCCCGTTCGATGGCTTCGCCTGCGCGCGCGTGCTGGCGCCGGCGCTGATCGATGCGGCATGGCAGCGCTGCACGGCGGACGCGCGTCCGCAGGCATTGCGTGTGCTGCGTGTCGACGGCACGTTGCCGGCGCTGCCCGCCGATGTCGAGGTGCTGGAAGAACCCATTACGGCCGACGCGTGGATGCAGGCTCCGCCGCCCGGTATCGACCTGCGCAGCGGGCGTTTCGCCGCGCGTCACCGGCGCGGCGGCGCGGCGCCCTGGCGCGCGCTGGCTGCGGCACTGGCGCTGGCAGTGATCAGCGCACTGGCGCTGGCGGCGACGCGGTACCTGATCCTGGGCCGGGAACAGGCCTTGCTGCAGGCGAGCATCGACACGCTGTTCCATCGCGTGCTGCCCGACCAGCACCGCATCGTCGATGCGCGCGCGCAGATGGCCGAGGCGCTGGCGGGCGCACGGCGCAAATCCGGTGGCGCCGGTACTCTGGACTTGCTGGCGCAGGCGACGCTGCCGCTCACCGCCTTGCCTGGCGCGCGCTTGACGCGGGTCGTTTATCGCAACGGTACGCTGGAATTGGGTCTGCGCCTGCCGCCGCCCGCCGACTACGCCGCGCTGCGCCGGCAGTTGCAGGCGCAGGGCCTGCAGGTGGCTCTGACCGCTGCGTCCGCGCCCGGCGCATCGACGCTGCTCCGCATCCGGCCGGGTGCCGCACCGTGAGCACGTGGTGGAGCAGCCTGGCCGAACGCGAACGGCGCCTGCTGCTGCTGGCGGCGGCGGTGTTGGTCACGGGCCTGTTCTACGGTCTGCTGTGGGCGCCGCTGCAACGTGGCGTCGTGCTGCGCGGCCAGCGTGTGGCGGCGCTGCGCGCGGACCTCGCTTGGATGCGCGGCGCCGCCGTACGACTGGTGAACCTGCGCGCGCAGGCCGCGCCGCCGGCTGCGGGTGCGGCCGTGGCTCCCGACGCACCGCTGGCCCGGCAAGTGGCCGACAGCGCGCGCGCCGCGGGGCTCTCCACCGTGATCGAGCTGCCCGCCGGCGCTGCGCATGGTCCACTGCAGATCACGCTGCGGCCGGTGTCGTTTGCCACGCTGATGCCCTGGCTGGCTGGTTTGCGCGGACAGGGCGTGGTTGTCGACGCGCTGCAACTCGACGCGGCCGGCGCCGGCCGCGTGCAAGGCCAGGTCACCCTTGATCGCACCCCCGCGGGCGATGGCGCGCCAGATGGCGGAGCGGACTGAAGAGCTGTCGCCCAGTCGCACTTCACGGTGCGCTAGCGCACCAGTTGATCCAGCCGGAAGATCGGCAGCAGGATGGCAAGGACGATGGTGAACACGATCATGCCCATGACCACGATGGTCAGCGGCTCGAACAGCGCCAGCGCGGTGCCGATCAACCCGTGTGCCTCGCGTTCCTGCTGCTGCGCGGCGCGCTCCAGCATGGCCTCGAGCTGGCCGCCGCCCTCGCCGCTGGCGATCAGGTACACGGCCATAGGCGGAAAGTAGCCGCTGCGCTCCAGTGCGGCGGCGATGCCCGAGCCTTCGCGCACGCGCAGCGTCGCGTCGGCCAGCGCCTCACGCATGGGCAGGTTGTGCACCACCTGGCGCGCGATCTCCAGACCCTCGAGGATGGGCACGCCGCTGGCGGTTAGGATGCTCAGCGTGCGCGCGAAACGCGCCGTCTCGATGCCGCGCGTCAGCCGTCCGAAAAACGGCAGGCGCAGCACGAAGCGCTGCCAGGCCGCGCGCGGGGCGGGCTTGCGCAGCAGCGCGCGCACGCCGAACACCAGCGCGATCACCAGCAGCAACAGCCACCACCACCCGTGGCGCAGAAACCCGCTGATCGCGATCAGCGCGCGCGTCAACAGCGGCAATTGCGCGTGCATGGTGCTGAATACCTGCACGATCTTGGGCACCACGTAGCCGAGCAGTCCGGCCAGGATGGCGATAGCCATCACCACCAGGAAACTCGGGTAGATCAGCGCCTGCTGCACGCGCGACTGCAGCGCCTGGCGCGATTCGGTGTAGTCGGCCAGCCGCGCCAGTACGGTGTCGAGGCGCCCGGACTGCTCGCCGGCGGCCACCGTGGCGCGGAACACCTCATCGAACACGGCTGGGAAATCGGCCATGCCGGCGGCCATGCCGCGGCCCTCGACAACGCGGGCGCGTACGCCGCTGAGCACACGCTGCACGCGCGGCTTGCGCGCCTGGCGCAGAGCGGTGCCCAGCGCGTCGGCCAGCGGCGCGCCGCTCAGCAGCAGGGTGGCCAACTGACGCGTGAACATGGCCAGTTCGTCGGCAGGTAGGCGCGTGCGCCGGCGGCCGCGCCGCGGCAGCGCGCCGTCGCTCTCGCCGACCGGCTCGACGCTGAGCGGACTCAGGCCCTGCTCGCGCAGGCTCTGCCGCACCTGGCGCGTGCTGTCGCCTTCCAGCATGCCGCGACGGCGCTTGCCGGCGGCGTCGAGCGCCAGGTATTCGAACGCCGGCATGTTCAGGTGCTGGCGCGGGTGACGCGCAGCAGTTCTTCCAGCGCGGTGTCGCCGGCCAGCACGCGGCGGCGGCCATCGTCGCGGATGCCCGGCGTGTACCGGCGCGCGTGGGTTTCGAGATCGGCTTCGGCGGCGCCGTCGTGGATCAGGTGCGCCAGGGTCTCGTCGATCGGGCTGATCTCGTAGATGCCGCTGCGGCCGATATAACCGCTGCCGTGGCAGTGCGCGCAGCCGACCGGATGTTGCAGCGCAGGCGCCGGCTCGGCCGGCATGCCCAGTTGTGCGCACTCGCCTGGCGTGGCGGGCGCGGCGCGCTTGCAGTGCGGGCACAGTAGGCGCACCAGCCGCTGCGCGGCGACGCCGATCAGGCTGGTGGCCAGCAGGTAGGGCTCCACGCCCATGTCGCGCAGGCGCGTCACCGCGCCGATGGCGGTGTTGGTGTGCAGGGTGGACAGCACCAGATGGCCGGTCAGACTGGCCTGCACGGCGATCTCGGCGGTTTCCAGATCGCGGATCTCGCCCACCATCACCACGTCCGGATCCTGGCGCAGGATGGCGCGCAGGCCACGCGCGAAGCTGAGGTCGACCTTGCTGTTGACCTGCGTCTGCCCGATGCCGTCGAGGAAGTATTCGATGGGATCCTCGACGGTGAGGATGTTGCGCTTGCGGTCGTTGAGTTCGGTCAGCAGCGCGTACAGCGTGGTGGTTTTGCCGGAGCCGGTGGGGCCGGTGATCAGCAGGATGCCGTGCGGCTGGCGGATCAACGCGGCCAGCCGCTCGCGCGCGGCCGCTTGCATGCCCAGCGCGGCCAGATCCAGGCGTCCGGCCTGGCGGTCGAGCAGGCGCAGCACCACGCGCTCGCCGTAGCCGGAGGGCAGGGTGGACACGCGCACATCCACCGGCCGGCCAGCGATGCGCAGGCTGATGCGGCCGTCCTGCGGCAGGCGTTTCTCGGCGATATCCAGGCGCGCCATCACCTTGATGCGCGAGACCAGCGTGGCGGCCAGCGCGCGCGGCGGTTCGAGGATCTCGCGCAACATGCCGTCCACGCGCAGGCGCACCGACAGGCGCGTCTCGAACGGCTCCAGATGGATGTCCGAGGCACCCTCGCGTACCGCCTGCGCGAGAATGGCATTGATCAGGCGGATGATCGGCGCGTCGTCCTGGCTTTCCAGCAGGTCTTCGGGCTCGGGCAGGGACGAGGCGATGGCGGCGAGGTCGAGCCCGTCGCCGAGGTCTTCCATGGTGGCCTGCGCGCCGCCGGGGGCGTTGTCGCCGTATGCGGCGGCCAGCGCGCGCGCGAAATCGGCGTCGGACAGCGGCTCCAACTGCAGCGGGCTTTGGTAATTGCGTGCCAGTTCGGCCAGCACCTGCGGCGGCGGCGCGCCGCGATGGCGCACGCGCAGAACATCGCTCTCGCAGGTCACCAGCACGCCGTGGCGTTTCGACCAGGCGTAGCCGGGCAGCACGACAGGCGCTGTGCCGGCAACAGGCGTGCTGGGCCGCGCGCTCATGACTCAGCCGCCGGCACCGCTGCCGCTCGTGGCGGGTGCCGGCGCCACGCTGCCGGTGCGCGCAGGCGCGCTGGCGCTCGCCGCTGCTGCCGGCGTGCCGGCGGCGGTGGTTGGTTCGGTCGCGCTGGCCGCTGGCGCTGGCGCGAAACTGCTCAGTCGCGCCGGCAGCGGCTGCTGCTGCAGGCGGTTGTTGCCGGTGGCCTCCTGGTCGCGCAGGATGCGGTACTTCAACTGTGTGTAGGCGTCGGCCGTGCTCTGCGAACCGACAATCACCGGATGCAGGAAGATCATCAAGTTCTGCTTCTGGCGCTGGCGCGAGGTGGAGCGGAACAGGTGGCCCAGCAGCGGAATACTGCCCAGCAGCGGCACCCTTTGCACCGAGTCGGTGTAGGTGTCCTGGATCAGGCCGCCCAGCACCACGATCGAGTCGTTGTCGGTGATCACCACGGTCTTGACTTCGCGCTTGTTGGTGATCAGGTCGGCGGCGCCGCTGACCGACGGCGCGATGCTGGAGACGGTGAGGTCCAGCTTCAGCCGCACGCTGTTGCCCTCGTTGATCTGCGGGGTCACCTTCAGGGTCAGGCCGACGTCCTTGCGCTCGATGGTCTGGAACGGGCTGCTGACCACGCCGCCGCCGCCCTGGTTGAGCGTGGTGCTGTAACTGCCGGTAACGAACGGCACCTGCTGGCCGACGACGATCTCGGCCTGCTTGTTGTCCAGTGTCAGCAGGCTGGGCGTGGACAGGATGTTGGTCAGCGAGTTCGACTGCAGCGCGTTCAGCAGCAGCCCGTAGCGGTTGTGGCCGGCGCGGTTGCTGCCGAAACCGAGCAGGATGCCCGGCGATGTGGCCAGTGCCTGCGCGATGGCGGTGCTGCCGCCTGCCACGGTGGTGAGCGGTAGCGCGCCGTTGGTGAAATTGCTGACCGCGGCGGGGCCCTGGTGATTGCTGCTGTTGGGCAGCACCGCGATCTGCGCGCCCAGTTGTTTGGACAGATCGCCCGAGACCTCGGCGATGATGGCGTCGATCAGCACTTCCTTGGGGCGCACGTCGAGCTGACGCACCAGCGCGCGCAGGTCGCGCACCTTGTCCGGCGGGCCGGTGAGGATCAGCGCATTGTTGGTGACATCGGCCTGGACGTTGACCGGGCTTTGCGGCACGCCCTTGCCTTTGCCCTCGCTCTGCTGCTGGTTCTGCACCACCTGCCGCAGCAGCTTGGCCAGATCCTCCGCCTTGGCGTAGCGCAGGAACACCACCTGCGAGTTGCCGGCCGCCGGCAACGGAATATCGAGCTGCTGGATCAGCGCGCGCATCCGCGCCTGCGCGGCCGGATCGCCGCCGATCAGGATGCTGTTGCTGCGCGCGTCCGCCACCACGCGCGCCAGCGCCAGCCCGCCGGGCTCGCCGCCGCCGGTGGCGCCCACCAGGGCGTTGAGCGTGCGTGCCACCTGTTCGGCCGAGGCGTGCTTGAGCTGCACGATGCTGATCTCGCCGTTGGCCGGGTTGTCCAACTGCCGCACCAGCCTGACGATGCGCTCGACGTTGTCGGCGCGGTCGGTGACGATCAGGTCGTTGCCGGGCGGATAGGCCGACAGCACCGCCTGCGGCGGCAGTAGCGGCCGCAGCAGTGGCAGCAGTTGCAGCACCGGCACGGTATTGGCGCGGATCACGCGGGTGATCAGCGCTTCGCCCTTGCCGTGCAGCTGCAGGGTCTGGCGCGCGTTGATCGAGGGCACGATCTTGACCACCGGCCCCGCCGGCACCGCGGCGTACCCGTACACCTCCAGCACCGACAGGAACACCTGGTACAGCGCATCGCGGTCCATCGGCGTGGACGACACCACGGTGACGTTGCCGCGTACGCGCGGGTCGACCACGAAGTTGATGCCGGTGGCCTTGGACACCGTATCGATGAGCGTGCGGATGTCGACGTCGCGCAGGTTCAGCGTGACGTCCTGCGCGCCGTTCACAGGTACAGGCGGCGTCTGCGCGTGCAGCAGCGCGGGCGGCAGCGCCAGGCAGAGCAGTAGCGGCGGCAGGCGGCGGAGCAGGGTGGAGAGGCGCTTCATGCGGGCTCGCTGGGCAGTTCGTCGGCGAGCGTAGCAGCCGCGACGGGGTGGAGGAGGCAGGCGAAAGTCATGATCCGGGCGCGTGCGCTTCGAGGCTGACCGTGTGCCCGTCGCGTTCGACCTGGATGCGCACTGGGCCGCCCTGCAGAGCCTGCCGCAATGCCTGGCCGCCTTGTGCCGGGTTGCCGACCGGCTGGCCGTCGATGCCGACCAGAATATCGCCCGGATGCAGGCCCAGCCTGACGAAGGCGGCCGCATCGCGGCCGGGGCGCAGCATGTAGCCGGCGATACGGCCATCGCGCAGCACCGGCGTGCCGACCACCGCATCGCCGACCTGCAGCGGCCCCTGGCCGGACGGCCAGACCATCGGCTTGGGCGAGGGCGCGAGTGCATTCGACAGCGGCGCCTGGCCGGGTGGGGGCGGTCCGGCCAGTTGCGGCGGCAGCGTCTGGTCGAGCGCCAACTCGCCGGCCGGCGCCTGCTGCGCGGCGCCGGCATCGGGTTTCGGCAGCGCTAGGCTCTGCACGCCGGCGGCTGTGTCCAGCAGCACGCGATCGGCAAGCACGCTGCGCAGCGTGGCACCGTACGGCAGCGTGGCGCCGGTTGCATAGACGCGAGCGGGCGTGTTGTCGGCGGCGATCATCGCGTAGCCGCGGCCGTCGGCATCGGCCCACACGCCTTCCAGCTTCAGCGGCAGGGTTGTGGCCGGCGCATCACCGCGCGCCGGCACGCCGAACAGATCGGCGGCCAACAGGCGCTGCCAGGCCTGCGCGGCGGACAGCGGCGTGGGCGCATCGGCAAGCTGCGCCCGTGCCTGCGCGGCCGCGGCGCGGGTGCCCCGTAGCAACGCAGCCAGGCGCCACGCGTTCCAGCCGGCCAGTACCAGCAGCAGCGCCGTCAGCAGCCACAGCAGGCGCGGCACGTGCGGCATCCAGCGCTGCAGATTCATGGATTTCCCGTCTTCCCGCGACCCATCAGCCGCGACCACCCCAGGCGGACAAGCATAAAGACGACCGCGCCCGCAGCGCCATAGGCGTGCGCGATCGGCAGTACCGGCCCTCCCATGCCCCAGTCCTCGGCTGCCAGCGGGCCATGCAGATTGCTGAAGGCGATCAGCGCCAGCATCCCGGTCAACAGTAGGCCGGAGTACAGCGGCCGCTGGCGCCAGCCGGCCAGGCAGCCGGCGCTGAAGATGCCGTACAGCACCGCCGAGATACCCACGTACCACTGCACCTGCGGGCTCAACAGCAGCAGACCCATGCCCACGGCCAGCGCATCCCACAGCAGCAGCGACAGCCAGGCGCGCGTGCGCAGCAGGCCGCCGAACAGCAGCCAGATCAGCCACAAGCCGGCTAGGTCGTGCAGCAGATGTCCCCAGCCCAGATGCACGAAATTGCCGGTCAGCAGGCGCCAGATCTCGCCGCGCAGGATGGCTTCGCGCTGATACCGCAGCAGCGGCGCGGCATGCAACGCCTGCAGCAGCACGCACAGCAGGCTCAACGCCAGCGGCACGACCCAGATGCGCAGCCGCGCGGCCGCGCGCGGACTCATGCGCCGCGCTCCAGCAGGCACAGCACTTCGCAATGCGCGGTGTGCGGAAACATGTCCAGAATCCGTGCGCGCCGCACGCGGAAACCGGGCAGGGCGGCCAGGTCGCGTGCCAGCGATTCGGCGTTGCAGCTGGAATAGATTAGCCAGCGCGTGGCGGATGTCTGCAGCGTGGCGCACAGCTCGGCGCCCAGCCCGCGCCGCGGCGGATTGACGATCACCAGCGGCGGCAGGCTCTGCAGCGCCCGCGAGCCCTGCGCGGCATCGGCGGCCTCGAAGCGCAATCGTTCGAGGCGGTTGTCGCGTGCGCCGCGTCGCGCCAGTGCCACCGCCGCGGCGCTGGCCTCGATGCCGAGCACATCGCGCCGGCCATCGGCGCAGTGCAGCGCGAAGCCGCCGATGCCGCAGTACAGGTCCAGCACTTCGGGCGGATCGATCGCCTGCACCCAGGCGCGCGCCTGCCGGTACAACGCTGCCGCCACCGCCGTGTTGGTCTGGAAGAACGCTTGCGGGCCTAGCCACAGGGTGAGCGCATTGAGCCGCAGCGGCAGCGCGTCGTATGCACCCAGCATGATTTCCTGCGGCCCTTCCAGCACCGCCTGGTGCACGGGCTGCAGGTTGGCGGTCAACACCCGCACCTGCGGCAATTCGGCCGTGAACGGCGGCAGGTGCTTGCGCAGTTGCGGCAGCGCCGCGCGTGAGCGCAGCACGAAGCGGACCATCAGTTGGCCCGAATCCTCGGCCAGCGTCACCAGCAGGTATTTCAGCTCGCCGCGCCGCCGCGGCACCGAGTACGGCTCGATGCCCGCCGTGCGGATCAGCCGCCGCAGCGGCGCGAAGGCCGCTTGCAGCGCCGGCGGGTACAGCGGACAGTCTTCGAGATCGACGCCCGCGCCGGACGCGTCAAGGATGCCCAGCCGTGGCATCTGCGCGCTTCCGGAAACCACCATCTTGGCGCGATTGCGGAAGCCGGTCTCGGCGCTGGCCACCGGCGGCAGCCAGTCCACGGCGGCGTCGACCAGCATCGCGCCCAACTGCGCCTGCTTGGCGGCCAGTTGCGCGGCGTACGGCGTGGGCAGCCAGCCGCAGGAACGGCAGCGCGCGGCGGCGTAGTGCGCGCAGTGCATGGCGCGACGCCGCCGCAGCCGATCCCCGGACTCAGGCGGCCGGCGGCTGCGCGAGCAGGCGCAGTTGCACGCGCGCGTTGAGGCGGTCCAGGTTCACCAGGGACAGCAGGTGCGCGTAGATCCAGCCCAGCGCGCCGCTCTTCAGCAGTGCCTGCGCCTGCTCGGCGGGCAGCGCCTTCAGTTTGTCTTCGTTGACCATCCACAGGCCGGTCAGCACCTGCCCCGGTTGGCCCGCGCCGTCGGTGCGCTGCAGTTGCTTCGGCTCCAGCAGGCCCATGCGGTTGATTTCGGCCATGAACGCCTGCGTGCTGCGCACGTGGGTTTGGTATTCCTCGAGAAAACCGAGGATGCGCTTGAGCGTGTCGCTGTCGCCGCCGTCGGCGTCGAACAGCGGCTCGCCCTCGCTGGTGTTGAAGCCTGGGCAGGCCTCATCGAGGATCACCTGGAAGCGCTCGCCATCGGCGGCCAGCGCGAACGGATAGCGGCGGATGAAGGCGGGGACGTAACCCTCCGGCCAGCGGCCGGCCGCGTCCACGTACAGGTTCTCGTTCGGGCGCAGGCCCACCAATGCGGCCGGCAGCGACTGCTCGGCGCTTTCACCGGCGAACACCACGGGATAGTCGCGCGCGGCAAGGGCGAACTCGAAGCCCACCAGCGGTACCGCGTTCAATTCGGCCACGTGCGCATAACTGTCGCTGTTGCGCAGGCGCAGCGGACGGTGCGTTTCGCGGTTCAGCGCCACCGGGCGCTCGTAGATCAGCAGGGTTTTCATGCGCGCTCTGTGGCAGGTCGTGAACGGTGATTGTAGAACGGGTACCGGCCCTGGCCCGCGGCAGCGCGCCTGCCGCGATGCGCGGGGCCGTAGGCCGGACGGCGGGCGACAGTTACACTGCTCGCCCGATCCAGTCCGACGAGATCCGCGCCATGACCCTGGTTCCCGTGCTGCTCTCCGGCGGTTCCGGCACGCGCCTGTGGCCGCTGTCGCGCGAGGCCTATCCCAAGCAGTTCCTGCCGCTGGTCGGCGCGCATACGCTGCTGCAGGACACCTGGCTGCGCCTGGATGGGCTGGAAGCGGCCGCGCCGCTGGTGGTGGCCAACGAGGAGCATCGCTTCATCGTGGCCGAGCAGTTGCGCGAGGCGGGCTGCGCGCCGGCCGCGCTGCTGCTGGAGCCAGTGGGCCGCAACACCGCGCCTGCCATCGCCGTGGCCGCGCTGGAGGCGCTGCGGCTGCACGGCGGTGATGCCGTGCTGCTGGTGCTGCCCACCGACCATGTGGTGCGCGACGCTGCGGCCTTCCGCAGCGCCGTGCGGGCCGCGCTGCCGGCGGCACAGGCCGGCAAGCTAGTCACGTTCGGCATCGTGCCGCAGGCGCCGGAGACGGGCTACGGCTACATCCACGCAGCGGCGGGCGATGGCGTGCGCGCCGTGCGGCGCTTCGTCGAGAAACCCGACGCCGCACGCGCCGCGCAGTATCTGGCCGCGGGCGATTACTACTGGAACAGCGGCATGTTCCTGGTCGCTGCACAGCGCTATCAGGACGAACTCGAGCGTCTGCAGCCGGCGATGCTGGCGGCCTGCCGTGCCGCGCTGGGCGGCGCGCGCCGCGATGCCGATTTCCTGCGCCTGGACGCCGCCACCTTTACCGCATGCCCGGCCGATTCGATCGACTACGCGGTGATGGAAAAGACCGCGCACGCCGCCGTGCTGCCGGTGGACATCGGCTGGAGCGATCTCGGTTCATGGTCGGCACTGTGGCAGGTGGGCGACAAGGACAGTCAGGGCAATGCACACCGCGGCGATGTGCTGGCGCTGGACTGCCGCGACAGTTACGTCTGGAGCGAGCGCCGCCTGGTGGCGCTGCTGGGCCTGGCGGACATCGTGGTGGTGGACACCGACGATGCCCTGCTGGTGGCGCATCGCGATCATGTGCAACAGGTCAAGCAGATCGCGCAGCAGCTCAAGCAGGAGCAGCGCAGCGAGGCCACCTGGCATCGCAAGGTGTACCGACCCTGGGGCGCTTATGATTCGATCGACGCCGCCGAGCGCTTCCAGGTCAAGCGCATCACCGTCAAGCCAGGCGCCACGCTGTCGCTGCAGATGCACCACCATCGCGCCGAGCACTGGGTCGTGGTGCGCGGCACGGCGCGGGTGACGCGCGGCGAGGAGACCTTCCTGCTGGGCGAGAACGAGAGCACGTTCATCCCGCTGGGTACGCGGCATCGGCTGGAAAACCCGGGCAAGGTGCCGCTGGAACTGATCGAGGTGCAGTCCGGCAGCTATCTGGGTGAAGACGACATCGTGCGCTTCGAGGACCAGTACGGGCGCACCGGCTGATGGATCTGCTCGACCGCCTCGAATCCGAGTCCGTGCACGTTTTGCGCGAGGTGGTGGCGTGTATGTGCCGGCCGGTGCTGTTGTATTCGATCGGCAAGGACTCTTCGGTGCTGCTGCACCTGGCGCGTAAGGCGTTTGCGCCGGCGCCGTTGCCGTTTCCGCTGTTGCACGTGGATACCGGGTGGAAGTTCCGCGAGATGATCGCGTTTCGCGAGCGGGTGGCTGCGGAGCCGGGTGTGCGCATGCTGGTGCATACCAATCAGGAGGGTGTGCGCGCGGGCATCAATCCGATCAGCCATGGGGCCAGTGTGCATGTGGACGTGATGAAGGTGGCGGCGTTGCGCCAGGCGCTGGAATTGCACGGTTTCGATGCGGCCGTGGGCGGGGCGCGGCGCGACGAGGAGAAGTCGCGGGCCAAGGAGCGCATTTTCTCGCACCGCAGCGTGCAGCAGCGCTGGGAGCCGCGCCAGCAGCGGCCGGAGCTGTGGGCGCTGTACAACACGCGTTTGGCGCCGGGCGAGAGCCTGCGCGTGTTTCCGCTGTCCAATTGGACCGAGCTGGACGTGTGGCGTTATATCCGCCGCGAAAAGATCGAAGTGGTGCCGCTGTACTTCGCCGCCGAGCGCGCAGTGGTCGAGCGCGAGGGGGCGCTGATCATGGTGGACGATGAGCGCCTGCCGCTGCGGCCGGGCGAGCGCCCGCAGTTGCGCCGGGTGCGCTTCCGCTCGCTGGGCTGTTATCCGCTGACGGTGGCCGAGCCTTCGGAGGCGGACACGCTGGATGCGGTGATCGAGGAGATGGCGCACAGCCGCCGTTCCGAGCGCGCCGGGCGGCTGCTGGATGCCAGTGCCGGCACCTCGCTGGAGCAGAAGAAGCGCGAGGGGCACTTCTGATGGCCGCGTCCGTACCGGCGTCCGCCCCCGCGCCGGACCTGCTGCGCCTGCTCACCTGCGGCAGCGTGGACGACGGCAAGAGCACCCTGATCGGGCGCCTGCTGGCCGATGCCGGTGCGCTGCCGGAGGACGTGCTGGAACAACTGGCGCGCGACAGCCGCCGCTTCGGCACGCAGGGCGAGGCGCTGGATTACGCGCTGCTGCTGGACGGTCTCGAAGCCGAGCGCGCGCAGGGCATCACCATCGACGTGGCCTACCGCTACTTTGCCACGCCGCGGCGCGCGTTCATCGTTGCCGACTGCCCCGGCCACGAGCAGTACACGCGCAACATGGCCACTGGCGCGTCCAGCGCGGAGCTGGCCATCGTGCTGGTGGATGCCGGCAAGGGCCTGCTGCGGCAGACGCGACGGCACAGCTACATCTGCGCGTTGCTCGGCATCCGCCAGGTGCTGCTGGCGGTCAACAAGATGGATCGCGTCGACTACGCTGCGGCGCGCTTCGAGGCGATCGCCGCCGAGTACGCGACGCTGGCCGCGCGTCTGGGCATCACCCAGGTCACGGCGATTCCGCTGGCCGCCGTGCACGGCGAAAACCTCGTGCAGCGCAGTGCGCGCATGCCCTGGTACCGCGGCCCGACGCTGCTCGACGCCTTGCATGCAGCCCAGTCCGGTGGGCGCGCGGTGGACGCACCGCTGTGCCTGCCGGTGCAGTGGGTGAATCGCCCGGATGACGCGTTTCGCGGCTACTGCGGCACGCTGGCGGCGGGCCGCGTGCGGCCCGGGGATGCCGTGACCGTGCTGCCGGCAGGGCTGCGCGCCGAGGTGGCGCAGGTGCTGCGCGATGGGGTGCCGGTGGCGCAGGCCGAGGCCGGGCAGGCGGTGACGCTGACGCTGGCGGGCGAGTACGACCTGGCGCGCGGCGACGTGATCGCCGCTGCCGCGGCGCCGCCCGCGGTGAGCGACCAGTTCGCCTGCCACCTGATCTGGATGGACGAGCAGCCGCTGCTGCCGGGTCGGCCCTACGAATTGCGCCTGGGCACGGCCAGCGCGCTGGCGCAGGTCACCGAGATCCGGCACCAGGTGGATGTGGACACGCAGGAACCGATGGCCGCGCGCACGCTGGCGCTGAACGCGGTGGGTTATTGCCAGCTCAGCCTGGATCACGCGATCGCGTTTGCGCCGTACGCGGAGAGTCGCGCGCTGGGCGGTTTCATCCTGATCGACCGCATCAGCAATGCCACGGTGGGCGCCGGCATGATCGACTTCGCGTTGCGCCGCGCCGGCAACATCCATTGGCAGCACCTGGACGTGGACCGCGCCGCGCGCGCACTGCAGAAAGGCCAGCAGCCGCGCTGTGTGTGGTTCACCGGACTGTCCGGCGCCGGCAAGTCGACGCTGGCCAACGCGGTGGAGAAGCGCCTGTACGCACTGGGCCACCACACGTACCTGCTGGACGGCGACAACGTGCGCCATGGGCTGAACCGCGACCTGGGCTTCACCGCCGCGGACCGCGTCGAGAACATCCGCCGCGTGGCCGAGGTGGCGCGGCTGATGGTGGATGCCGGACTGATCGTGCTGGTGGCGTTCATCGCGCCATTCCGCGCCGAGCGGCGCCTGGCGCGCGAGCGCTTCGCCGCGGACGCGTTCGTCGAGGTGTTCGTGGACGCGCCGCTGGCGGTGTGCGAGGCGCGCGACGTCAAGGGCCTGTACGCTCAGGCGCGCGCCGGCCGATTGCGCAACTTCACCGGCGTGGATTCGCCCTACGAGCCGCCCGAACACCCCGAACTGCACCTGCACAGCGATCGCCAGGCGCTGCAGGCGATGGTCGAACAAGTCGTGCAGTACGTGCTGGCGTCGTAGTGCGAGACGCATCGGCGGCCGCGCCGTAAGGCCGTCGTGATGCGGGTCGCTGCTGCCCGCCGGCCGGAACTCGCGCGTGGCGCGCAGGTCACAGCAAGGCCCGATCCGCGGGCGCACCCACATCTCAGGGACCGACCATGGCGCTGACCCGGCAAGTGATCTCCACCCTCAAGGACGACGGCACCGACATCATGGGCCCGGACATCCTGGGCTTCCATTATCCCGACGCCAGCATCGTCTCCGGCAGCCTGCTCACCGTCGAGGCCAACCATTTCGCCGTGCTGAAGTCGCGCGGCGCGGTGCTCGGCGTGTACGACACCGGCCAGTATCCGGTGCAGACGCCGGACAAGCCGCTGTTGGGCGGTTTCGTCACCGGTTTCTTCGGCGGCAACTCGCCTTGGCAGTACGAAGTGCTGTACGTCAACCGCGCAAAGCTGCTGGTACGCAACACCGGCGTCGCCACCTCGGCCGAAATGGCGGAGATGGTCTATCAGGTCGACTACTACATCCACGTCGACAGCAAGGACGACGCGCTGAAGCTGACAACGCACATGCCCTTCAGCGGGCACTACATCAAGGCCGACGAGGTGGCCAGCTATGCCGGTCCGGTGGTCGAGCAGGCGATCAACCAGGTGATCCAGGTGACGCCGATGGAGCGCATCAACGAGCACATCCACGAGATCGTCGAGCTGGTGAAGGAGCACATGAGCACCTTCCTCGCGGTCTACGGCATCACCCTGAACGACGCCAAGGTGCTGGTGCTGCCCAAGGACGAGCGCATGCGCGAGCTGATCTCGCTGCGCGCCTTTGGCCTCAGCGAGATCGATGCGGTGCGCTACTACACCGCGCTGAAGATGGCCGAGAAGGGCCTGGTCTCGGCGCCCAACGTGGCGGTGGGCGCACCGTTCCAGATCGGCGGTGCGGCGATGGGCACCTATCCGATTCCCTCGGGCGACGCCACCACGCCGGTGCGCTGAGCCGGCGCGTCGTCATGACCGAGTTCAAGAGCGTCGCCAACCCGATCGACAGTGCGGGGCCGGCCAAGCAGGTTCTGTCCAACCTGTTCTACGGCTGGGGCTATAACTTCTACCGCAAGGAAAACCAGCTGCGCGCCGACGACCTGCTGGTGCGCGCCAAGGTCGGCGAGATGCTGGCAGCGGCGCGCGCACATCTGGCGGCGCTGGAGCGTGAGTGGCGCCGCGTGCATCTACCGCCGCCCACACGCGAGCATCCGTTTCCTGACCCGGCCGCGGTAGCCCGTGCGCAGGGCATACAGCGCGCGCAACAGCAGATCGAAGCCCTGGAACTGCGCGTGCGCACCGCGGGCGTTCCGGAGATGGACCGCATCCACCAGCGTCATCGCGACGAGGCCACGACCCTGACGCAACTAGTGGAGGCGGACGGTACGCTGGTGCTGGCCGCCAAACAGCTCGGCGAGGCTGTGCTGGCCGAGCAGGATGCGCCCGCGCTGACCGACGCACTGCCGGGCCTGATCGCGCAGTCCGGCATCGAGTCCGGCCTCGCCCAGCGCCAGCAAACGCTATCGGCGCTGGCTGGCTGATTGCTCATTCCCGACCCGGAACATATCCATGGACATCCAGACCATCGACCAGCAGTACCAGCAATTGCAGAACGAAGGCCAGCAGGTCGGGCAGGCCCTGCAGACCCTGGCCGGCAAGTTGCAGATTGCCGCGCAAGGCGGCAATACCGACGCACGCGAGTGGTTGCTCGACCTGCGCGAGGTGGCGCTGGCCATACAGAGCGAGCAGCAGCAGGTGGCGGCGCTGCTGCAGGCCATCCACGGCATGTGGCAGAGCCAGGCGCAGCAGGCGGCGGCCAATCCGGCCATAGCCGGATTCGGCGGCGGCATGCCGATGGGTGGAGGCCCGCAGCAGGGCGGTAGGCTGATGGGCGCGCTGGGCGGCTTTCTCAACTCGGGTTTCGGTCGCGCCATCGAGATGGGCGCCGGTTTCGGCCTGGGTGACGACCTGATCAACCGGATCCTTTGAGACTCGGGACTCGGGACTCGGGACTCGCGCGTTGCGATTTTTTTGATGTCATCCCGGACGGCGCGCAGCGCCGAGCCGGGACCCAGCGGCCTCGCGGCAAGTCTGACTGGATCCCCGCATTCGCGGGGATGACAGCAAAAAGGCAACGTTATCCCGGACCGCGGCCCTTTTCTTTCGATGTCATCCCGGACGGCGCGTAGCGCCGAGCCGGGACCCAGCGGCCTCGCGGCAAGTCTGACTGGATCCCCGCATTCGCGGGGATGGCAGCAAAAAGGCAACGTTATCCCGGACCGCGACCCCTTTCTTTTGATGTCATCCCGGACAGCGCGTAGCGCCGAGCCGG
>JAJYQO010000056.1:32089-61736 GCA_021794575.1 Pseudomonadota bacterium
GCGCGTAGCGCCGAGCCGGGATCCAGTGCCGGCAGGCTGCCCGGTCTCGATGCCTGCGTGCGCGGACATGAAGGCAGAATCGGGGGGCAATGTCCGATAACCGCACCAAAATGCGCGCGATCGCGGCACGTATGCGTCAGGCTTCGGTACTGTCGTCGAGCAGGAAGTCGGTGTAAGCAAAGCGCTGCTCGCGCAGTACCTGTGCGCCGGCGACGATCGGCAACGGCTGCGCGAACAACGGCCCGTCGTGGCACAGCGTGTGGAACTCGCCGCGCTCGCCGCAGGCGTCCACGCCCGCGGGCAACGCATCCAGAAGCGCGGCGTCGAAGGCGCGTCCGCTGAAGCCGGCATCGATCTGCGCGGTGTCCACACAGGTCAGCACGGCGCGGTGTCCGGCGGCCATGAAGCGCCGCGCCAGCGCGGCGGTGTCCTCGCCCCACAGCGGAAACACGGCCTGCCAGCCCAGCGGCGCCAGCATCTGTTCGCGCCAGGCGCGCACGTCGGCTAGAAACAGGTCGCCGAACGCGACATGCCGCAGGCCCGGCCAGCGCGTCCGCGCCTCGGCGAGGCTGGACGCGAAGGCCAGCACGTAGCTGTCGTTGCTGGCCGGCCAGTCCAAAAGCGATTCGATCAAGGGTAGCCGCAGCGCCTTGGCCTGCGCGTGCAGCACCTCGCGGCGGATGCCGTGCATGGCCACGCGCTGGAACGTCGTGGTCACCGTAGTCAGCAGCGCGGTCACCCGCCAACGCGGATCGTCACGTAACCGTGCCAGCGCCAGCAGGCAGTCCTTGCCGCCGCTCCAGGCAATCAGGATCGGCTGCGCGGCGGCGCTCATCGCCAGCCGCCGACATGTTGACGCGTGTGCGCGGCGCGGCGCAGCATGCGCGGCGGTTGCGCACGACGGGAGCAGTTGATGGATGGCATGGGCTGGATTGTTCTGTGGCTGGCCGCGATCGTGCTGGGCGTACTGGCGCTGATGGCACCGCTGGCGGCGGGAGTTGCCGTGACTATCGTGGTGGCCTGGGTGTTGATGGTGGTCGGCGTGCTACATGCTGCGGCGGGTTTGCACGCGCATCGTGCCAAAAGCCGGCTCGCGCATTTTGCGCTTGGATTCCTGTACGTGGTCACCGGGATTTACCTGGCCTTTGCGCCAGCAGCAGCGCTGCTGGGCCTGACCGTGGTGCTGGCAGTGGTGTTCGTGACGGCAGGTCTGCTGCGCTTGATCGCCTGGCGGCGGCATCGCGGCGAGCGCGGCGGCGGCTGGCTGCTGTTCGATGGCGGCGTCAGCATCGGGCTCGGCCTGATGATCGGCGCGGGCTGGCCGGCCAGCGCGGCGTGGGCACCGGGTACGCTGCTCGGCGTGATCCTGGTGATCAACGGCATCAGCGGCCTGATGTTCACGCTGGCATTGCGGCGCAGTGCGCGCGTGCGTCTGTAGCAGCGCTCACGCACCGCGTGCCAGCAGAGCCGCGATGGCCTCCGGGAGCTGCGGTCGCGCGAACAGATAGCCCTGGCCCTCCACGCAACCGGCATCCAGCAAGAAATTCAGCTGCTGCTCGTTCTCGATACCCTCGGCGATCGCGGTCAAGCCCAGGCTGTGCGCCAACGCCAGGATGGCGCGTGTGATCGCGACGTCGTTGCCGTCGTCCGGCAGGCCGTTGACGAAGCTCTGGTCGACTTTGATGGTGCGGATGGCCGGCAGCTTGAGGTACGCCAGCGACGAATAGCCGGTGCCGAAATCATCCACCGCCACGCCGATGCCGAGATCGTGCAACGCCGTCAGCGTGCGCCGCGAACGCTCGCCGACATGCAGGATGGCACTCTCGGTCAGCTCGATCATCAGCGCGGATGGCGGACAGCGGTGGCGCTGCAGCACGGCACGCAGTTGCTCGATGAAACGCGGATGGCGCAGGTGGCTGGCCGAGATGTTCACCGCCACGCGCAGAGTGGGCAGGCCGGCATCCATCCAGGCGCGGATCTGGCGGCAGGCGGCATCGAGCACCCATTCGCCAACGCTGCGCACCATGCCCAGACTTTCGGCCAGCGGAATGAACTCGGATGGCGAAATATCGCCGCGCTCCGGGTGGCTCCAGCGCAGCAGCGCCTCCACCGCGATCAAACGGCGCGTACGCAAGTCCAGACTGGGCTGATAGACCAGGTGAAACTCGCCGCGCGTGATCGCCTGACGCAGTTCGCCGGCAAGGCTGAGCCGGGTGCGCGTGGAGGCCTGCATCACCGGGCTGTAGAGGCGGAAGCTGTTGCGCTCGTCGGCCTTCACCGAGTACATGGCGGCATCGGCGTTGGCGATCAGCGTGGCGGGGTCGCCGCCGTCCTCTGGAAATCCGGCGACGCCGATGCTGGCCGAAAGGAAAACCTCGTGCTCGAGTACATGGAAGACCTCGCTGAGCAGCAGCAGCAATTTGCGCACCGTCGGCAAGGCGCTGTCGCGTGCATCGAGGTCGCTGAGCAGGATGGTGAACTCGTCGCCGCCGATGCGCCCGGCGCAATCGAGTTCGCCGATCTGGCTGAGCAGGCGTTGTCCGACCTGCTGCAGAAGCTGATCGCCAAAGGCGTGACCGTAGCTGTCATTGACTGCCTTGAAACCGTCCAGATCGATGAACAGGATCGCGGCCTGGCGGCCGCTGCGGCGGTTGTCGGCCAGGGTGCGCGCGGCTTCTTGTTCGAACGCGGCGCGATTGAGCAGGCCGGTAAGCGGGTCGTGCAGGGCCAGGTGTTCGAGCTGGCGCTGGTAAGCCTCGGCCTCGGAAATGTCGTCGAACACGGCCACATAGCGCACCGGCAGCCCGTCCTCGCCGCGGATGGCGCTGAGGCTGAGGCGCTCGGGATAGCTGCGCCCGTCTTTGCGGCGGCTGCGAACGCGCCCTTGCCAGTGGCCGAGATCCGCCACTTCGCGCCAGGCGATTTCGTCCAGACCATCGCCCTCGGCATCGAACGGACCGGCGCTGGTGCGCAGCGCGTCCAGCGGCATGCCGACCAGTTCCGCTGCGGTAAAACCGGACAGTGCCTCGGCGGCGGCGTTGCCGCTGATGATGCGGCGCGAGGCGTCGGCGATCAGCACACCCTCGGCGATGTTGGCCAGCGCCTCGGCGGCTACGCGGCGGTCATCCTCCATGCGCCGTCGCTCGCTCATGTCGCGCATGATCGCCAGTTGCACCGGGCGCTCGCCCAGGCTGTGCTGACTGAGACTGACGGCCACGTGGCGCACCTGGCCGCTGCCGGCACGCAGCGCCACGTCCTTGCGCGTGCCGACGGCGCTGTCCGAATCAACATTCGGCGGAAGTCCATCGGGGAACAGGCTGGCAAACGGGCTGCCGCAGATCTCATTGCGGCTTTCGCCGACCATGCGCTCCGCCGCCTGGTTGATCTCCAGAATGCGCCCGCTGCCGGCATCGATCACCGCGATGGCGTCGTGCGCGCCTTCCAGCAGCGTGCGGTAGCGCGATTCCGAACCGTGCAGCGCCAGCAACGTGCGCCGCGCGAAGTACAGCCAGATCGACAGCGTCAGCAGTGTGGCCAGTACCATCGACCAGAACAGCACGCGCGCCAGCCATGCCGCGCCCAGAGTGATGCTGCGCGAAAAGGTGTTGGCCAGCGGCGCGACCTCGCTGTTGATGGTGAGGATGCGCGCCGCCAGGCGGCTGATCTCCGCGTGTGCCGGTTGCGGCTGTTCATACAAAACCTGGAGTTGCCGCGCGATGCGCGTCAGTTCGTCCATGGCTGGGTCACTGGCCCGCCAGTTGCGCAGTGCGATCCGGATGTAGGGCGCGTCAGCCATGTGTTGCATGGCGAATACCAGCAGCGGAATCGCCTGCGGCAATGCCCCGGTGCTGGCGAATGCGCGGCGCGCTATGCCGGGGTGCGGATCGGGCCCGGATACCGCATCGCGCCCGGTGCGATCAGCCACGACGATCCGCATGCTGTCTTGGTACTGTTTGAGATGCTGCGCATTACCGCTGTTGGCGTAGGCGTAGAGCTCGATGATGGCCTGCTTCTGCGCCTTCGACCAGATGCTTTCGCCGTTAAGAAAGCCCGCAACAGCGACCTGCAATTGCAAAGCGAACCACGTCAGCAACAGCACCAACAGCACGATCGCCAGCATGCCGAAGAGAAGGGGCCGCAGATGTCGCTCCAGCGGCAGAGGGAGCAGACGTGATTTGCTCGAGCGCATCGCCGCAGGCCTCGTTCGCCGCCGCGCCGGATAATGAACCGGCGACGACGGTCATGATGGCAAAGCGGGGTCTCAAGCTGCAACCGCGCGTGCTTCGCGCTGCGGCGCTATGGCTTGCTGCATGCTGTGCTCGAGCGCCAAATGCTTGTAGACGTAAGTATTGAGCACACAGCAGCGCAGTCGCTCGACGGTCTGGGGCGTGGGATGCATTCCGACCAACGTGCTGACGATCTCCAGCGCTTCCCACGGGTGGGTATCATCATATTCGGCGTGCAACTTGAGCCAGCGCATGGCCTTGGCGCGGATGCGCGCGTCGAAACCGTAGGCGTAGATGTCGTCTTGTGTGACCAACAGTGCCCACTCGCCGGTGATGCCCTCGACAGCATAGTTGGTGGTGATCATGCCGGCGGCCAGGGTGTCACTGTCGCAGACTTGCCAGCACCAGTGGCTGAGGATTCCGGATTCCGGCGTGGTGACATTGGCCAAAACGTCGCCGCGCGGCACACCGACGGCTTCGGCCCAGTCCAGCCAGTAGTCGGCATGGTTCTGCTCGACCCGGATGTTACGCACCAGCCAGCGCCGCGCCAGATGCTCGCCACGCGCGGTGCCGTAGCGGGCCTTGAGCAGGCTCATGGCCATGTATTGCGGAAACTGCTCGATCACCTGCCAAGCGCTCATGATAAAGCTGCGCATGGTCGCATCCGGCAGTGTGCCTTCGCGCATCATGGCCCAGATCGGGTGGTCGAGCACGCGGCGCTTGGCGGGCTCGCAGGATTCGATGACTTCCTGCGCCCACTTCGGGTAACTGCGCAGGTCCTTCAATTCTCCGGTACGCACAAACAGGTCGCTCATCGCTTGCTCCTCAGGGGTGGGACGCAGGTGAGCTATACCATGTTTGTGAACGACTGTGTCGACGCTGTTCCTACAATTTCAACCGGTGTGACCGCAGACGGTGGCGCCGCAGCAGGGTGGCGGCCGGGAGGCCGAATCGTGGCGCAGTCCCGCACCCGGTTCCGCGCCGGCCGCCCGATCAGGCCGCCCGCGAGGCGCGCTTGCGATCGCTTTCGGTGAGGTGCTTCTTGCGCAGGCGGATGCCCTTTGGGGTCACCTCGACCAGTTCGTCGTCCTCGATGAACTCCAGCGCCTGTTCCAGCGACATCTTGATCGGTGGCGTGAGCATGACGTTGTCGTCCTTGCCGGCGGCGCGGATATTGGTGAGCTGCTTCTCGCGCAGGGCGTTGACGGTGAGGTCGTTGTCCTTGGCGTGGATGCCGACCAACTGGCCTTCGTAGATTTCCTCGCCGCCGCCGACCAGCAGGCGGCCGCGCTCCTGCAGCGCCATCAGCGCGTAGGGTGGGGCGCGCCCGGTGCCGTTGGAGATCATCACCCCGTTGGGGCGCCTGGCGATGGCGCCCTCGCTGCGCGGCCCGTAGTGGTCGAACACGTGGAACAGCAGGCCGGTGCCGGCGGTCAGCGTGCGGAACTCGGTCTGGAAACCGATCAGCCCGCGTGCCGGGATGATGTAGTCGATGCGCACGCGGCCCTTGCCGTCCGGCTCCATGTTCTTGAGCTGCGCGCGGCGCAGACCCAGGCGCTCCATCACGCCGCCCTGGTAATTTTCCTCCAGATCCACTACCAACTGTTCGTAAGGCTCCATCGGTCGGCCGTCGATCTCCTTGACGATCACCTCGGGGCGCGACACCGCCAGCTCGTAGCCTTCGCGGCGCATGGTTTCGATCAACACGGACAGGTGCAGCTCGCCGCGGCCGGAAACCTTGAACTTGTCGGCGTCGTCGGTTTCCTCCACGCGCAGCGCCACGTTGTGCAGCGTCTCGCGCAGCAGGCGCTCGCGCAGCTGGCGGCTGGTGAGGAACTTGCCGCCGCCATGATCCTTGCTGCCGGCGAACGGCGAGGTGTTGACCTGGAAGGTCATGCTGATGGTGGGCTCGTCGACGGTCAGCACCGGCAGCGCCTCGGGCACGGCCGGATCGCAGACGGTGTCGGAAATCCCCAGACCCTCGATGCCGGAGATGGCCACGATGTCGCCGGCCTGTGCCTCGGGCACTTCGCGGCGCTCCAGGCCCATGAAGCCCAGCACCTGCAGCACGCGGCCGCTGCGGCGCTTGCCTTCGCGGTCGAGCACGCTGACCGGCGTGTTGGTGCGCACGCGGCCGCGCTGGATGCGGCCGATGCCGATCAGGCCCACGTAGCTGGAATAGTCGAGCTGGCTGATCTGCATCTGGAACGGACCGTCCACGTCCACGCGCGGGGCCTGGACGTGGCGCATGATGGCCTCGAACAGAGGCGTCATGTCGCCCTCGCGCGCTTCCGGGTCGTTGCTGGCGTAGCCGTGCAGCGCCGAGGCGTAGACCACCGGGAAGTCGAGCTGCTCGTTAGTTGCGCCCAGGCGGTCGAACAGGTCGAAGGTGGCGTTGAGCACCCAGTCGGGGCGCGCGCCGGGGCGGTCGATCTTGTTGATCACCACGATCGGCTTGAAGCCCATGTTGAAGGCTTTCTGCGTCACGAAGCGCGTCTGCGGCATCGGCCCGTCCATGGCGTCGACCAGGATCAGCACTGAGTCCACCATCGACAGCACGCGTTCCACCTCGCCGCCGAAATCGGCGTGACCGGGGGTGTCGACGATGTTGATGCGGTTGCCGCGCCAGGCGATGGCGGTGTTCTTGGCCAGGATGGTGATGCCGCGCTCGCGCTCCTGGTCGTTGCTGTCCATCACGCGGTCGGGCACCACGGCGCGCTCGCTGAGCGTGCCCGACTGCTTGAGCAGCTGGTCGACCAGGGTGGTCTTGCCGTGGTCGACGTGGGCGACGATGGCGATGTTGCGCAGGTTTTCGATGGACATGCCGATACGCCTGCGGACGCGCCGCAGGCCCTTCCAGGTGGGAACAGCCGCCTAGTTTAGCGGCATAGCGCACATCACGGTGCGGCGCAGCATGCGCGCTGGCGCTGCGGCCGGCCGAGGCATACCGCGATCTCGGGTATCGTGTGCGGCCCCGCGCCGACCTGCGCCATTCCCCCCAACGCGAGTACCGCCATGTCCCTGACCGCAACCTTCCACACCACGCGCGGCCCGATCCGCGTGCAGCTGTTTGCCGATAAGACGCCGGTGACCGCCGCCAGCTTCGTCAATCTGGTGCGCCGCGGCTACTACGACGGCCTGAGTTTTCATCGCGTGATCGCCGACTTCATGATCCAAGGCGGCTGCCCCAACGGCGACGGCCGTGGCGGCCCGGGCTACCGCTTCGAGGACGAATGCCGCGCCGATCTGCGCCATGACAAACCTGGCGTGTTGTCCATGGCCAATGCCGGCCCGGGCACCAACGGCAGCCAGTTCTTCATCACCCATGTGGCCACGCCATGGCTGGACGGCAAGCACACCGTGTTCGGAGCGGTGCTCGGTGCGGACGATCAGAAAGTGGTCGATGCCATCCGCGTGGGCGACCGCATCGAGCGCGTCACGCTGGAAGGCGACGCGGATGTCGTGTTGGCCGCACAGTCCGCGCGTGTGGCCGAGTGGAACGTGGTGCTGGACGCACGCTGAGTCCGGGCGCGGGTCGCGCGCCGGCGCGGCGGATCACGCCCGGCGTGCGAACAGGCGGTGCAGCAACAGCAGCAGCATCGCGCCGATTACGGATGCGATGAAACCGGCGGGCCGGCCTGGCGCGTACCAGCCCAGCAACTGCCCGGCCCAGGTGCCGACGATCGCGCCGGCGATGCCCAGCAGTGCGGTGAGGATGATGCCGTGGGGGCCGTGTCCCGGTGTCAGCGCGCGCGCCAAAAGGCCGATGAGCAGCCCGATCAGGAATATGGCGATCCAGTGCATGGCCGTCTCCCGGGACGATGGGGGTGCGCAGCAAGCATGCCGCAGTGGGCGCCGCCGTGCACGGCGGCACCGATGCTGCGCTGCAGTGTAAGCAGGGGCACGTGTTAGCATTTGCAGCCCCCGTGCGAGAGATTCCCATGCCCCAGCTCGCCCAGCGTATGCGTCGCGCCAAGCCCAGCGCGATCATGCTGATCGCCGAAAAGGCCAAGGCCCTGCAGGCGGCCGGCCGCGACATCATCAGCTTCTCGATCGGCGTACCCAACTTTCTGCCTGGTCCACACGTGTACGAAGCGGCGGCCAGGGCACTGCAGCACGACAGCGGCCAGTACGGCTCCAACCGCGGCAGCAACGCGTTGCTGGATGCGTTTCTCGCGCACCTCGCGCAGGCCGGGATGTCCGGATACACGCGCGAGAATCTCTCCACCGGCGTCGGTGCCAAGCACATCCTGTACAACCTGGCCGAGGCACTGCTGGAGGAAGGCGACGAGATCGCCTTCCCCACGCCGTACTGGACCAGCTACCTGGACATCGCCGAGATCGTCGGCGCCAAGGTCAAGCTGCTGCCGTGCCCGCCGGCGCAGGGCTACAAGCTCACCCCGCAGCAACTCGATGCCGCGCTCACGCCGGCCACGCGCGTGTTCATGTTCAACAACCCGTCCAATCCCACCGGCATGGTGTACACGCGAGCGGAAATCGCCGCGTTGGCTGAGGTGCTGGCGCGCAAGCCAGATACATGGATCATCACCGACGATATCTACCATCGCATGGTGTTCGACGGCCTCGGCTACCACAACTTCGTGCAGTTCCAGCCACAGCTCCGCGAACGGCTGGTTTTCGTCGACTCGCTGTCCAAGACCTATGGCATGCCGGGCTGGCGCGTCGGCTTCATGGCCGGACCCAAGGCCGTGGCCAGCGCGGTGACCACGCTGAATTCGAACCACATCACCAACATCCCGGAGATCACCACGGCAGCGGCGATTGCCGCGTTGTCCGGTCCGCAGGATGTCACCGTGCGCCAGGTCGAGGACTTCGCGCACCGCCGCGACCGCGTGCATGCCGCGCTCGTGGCCATCCCCGGCATCAGTTGCCCGCGGCCGCAGGGCGCTTTCTACGCCTTTCCCGACGTGTCCGCCTTTTTCGGTAAGCGCTGCGGCGATACAGTCATCGGCGACGACGTGGCGTTCTGTGCGGCGTTGCTGGACAGCAAGGGCGTGGCCTGTGTACCCGGCTCGGCTTTCGGCGAGCCGCGCGCGCTGCGCATCTCCTATACCTGCCCGGCGGCGCAGTTGCAGCCTGGTCTCGAGCGCATCGCGGCGTTTTGCGCGGAGCTGCGTTGAGTCCGTGAGCGGTTAACCGGGAGCCGGCAGCGGATCGCGCACGCTGCCAGCGCTTTATCGCATATCGATTCCCGATCGCCGGTGCCTAAGCCTTCAATCCCCAAGCGGAGTCTCTCCCCATGAAAACCCCCGTCCGCGTTGCCGTCACCGGCGCTGCCGGCCAGATCGGCTATGCCCTGCTGTTCCGCATCGCCGCCGGTGACATGCTCGGCCGCGACCAGCCGGTGATCCTGCACCTGCTCGAGATCACGCCGGCGCTGCCGGCGCTGCAGGGCGTGGTAATGGAACTCAACGACTGCGCCTTCCCGCTGCTTGCCGGCGTGGTGGCCACCGATGACGCCAACGTCGCCTTCAAGGATGTCGACTTCGCACTGCTGGTGGGCTCGCGCCCGCGCGGCCCGGGCATGGAGCGCAAGGATCTGCTGGAGGTCAACGGCGGCATCTTCGCGCCGCAGGGCAAGGCGCTGAACGCGCACGCCAGACGCTCGGTCAAGGTTCTGGTGGTGGGCAACCCGGCCAACACCAACGCGCTGATCGCGCAGGCCAACGCACCCGACCTCGACCCGAAGTGCTTCACCGCGATGGTGCGGCTGGACCATAACCGCGCGCTGTCGCAGTTGGCCGAGAAAACCGGCGCGCACACCACCGATATCCGCAAGGTGACGGTATGGGGCAACCACAGTTCGACGCAATACCCGGACCTGCACCATGCCACGGTGGGCGGCAAGCCGGCGCTGTCGCTGGTCGAGCAGGACTGGTACGAAAAGACCTTCATCCCGGTGGTGCAGCAGCGCGGCGCGGCCATCATCAAGGCGCGCGGCGCATCCTCCGCCGCCAGCGCCGCCAGTGCCGCGATCGACCACATGCGCACCTGGGTGATGGGCACGCCCGAAGGCGACTGGGTGTCGATGTCGGTGCCGTCCGACGGCAGCTACGGCATCGCGCCGGGCGTGATCTTCGGCTATCCGGTCACTTGCAAGGACGGCAAGTTCAGCATCGTGCAGGGTCTTGCGATCAATGCTTTCTCGCGTGAGCGCATCGCAGCCACCGAAAAGGAACTGCGCGAGGAACGCGCCGGCGTCGAGCATCTGCTCAAGCGTTGAGTCCCCCCGGCAGTTGCGGTTGCATCGTCACGGCGGCCTGCGGGCCGCCGCTGCGTCTCAGGCGTCGCCGTGATGCGATTGCAGCATCGCCAGCGCCGCCATGCCGGCGGTTTCGGTACGCAACACGCGCGGGCCTAGCGTCAGGCCCCGTGCGCCGGCCGCATGCAGCAGCAGCAGATCGGCCGAGTCGAAGCCGCCCTCGGGTCCGACCACCAGTTGTGCCGCGGACAGCGCCGGCAGATCGCGCACGCGCGTCGAGGACTGCGGATCCAGCGTCAACAAGGATCCCTCGCGCGCCGCCGTGGCCAGCCAGTGCGCCAGCGGCTGCGGCGCATCCAGCCGCGGTAGGCGCGCACGTCCGCATTGTTCGCAGGCGCCGCAGATCACCCCGTGCCAGTGCGCCAGGCGTTTGTCGCCGCGTCCGCCATCCAACCGCACCTCGGTGCGCGCGGTGAACACCGGCACGATCCGCGCGACGCCCAACTCGGTGGCCTTCTGCAGGATCCAGTCCATTTTTTCGCCGCGCGCGATGCTCTGCACCAGCGTCAGCGTCAGCGCCGACTCCGCGGCGGCGGCCTGCGCGCCCTCGATGCGCGCGCGCACACCGTTGCGCTCGGTGTCCAGCAGAACGGCCGCATAGTCGCGGCCGTCGCCGTTGAACAGCAGCACGCGTGCGCCCGCGGCGAGGCGCAGCACGCGCCTCAGGTGCTCGCCGGCGCCGGCGGGCAGGCTGATCTCGGCACCCGCCGCCAGCGGCTGCTCGACATGGATGCGAATCGCGCGCATGACCGCTCAGCGGCAAGCCGCTTCGACACCGTGGGCGATCGTCGCGGCGATCAGGTCGATCTCTTCTTCGCGCACGCAGTAGGGCGGCATGGCATAGATCACATCTCCGAGCGGGCGCAGCACCACGCCGCGCGACAGGGCGTCCAGACGCGCGCGCAGACCGCGCCGCTCGTAAGCCGGGAAAGGCCTGCGCGAGGCCTTGTCCGCCACCAGTTCCACCGCGGCGATCAGCCCGGTCTGGCGCACATCGGCTACGTGCGGGTGTTCGCGCAGCGGCGCCAGGCGCCCGGCCAGGCGCGCAGCCAGGGCGTGGTTGTTCTCCAGCACCGGTGTGTCGCGGAAAATCTCCAGCGTGGCCAGCGCCGCGCGGCAAGCCAGCGGATTGCCGGTGTAGCTGTGCGAATGCAGAAACGCCTTGCCGGTGCTGTAGTCGTCATAGAAGGCTGCGTACACGTCGGCCGTGGTCAGCACCGCGGCGAAGGGCAGGAAGCCGCCGGTGATGCCTTTGGACAGGCACAGGAAATCCGGCGTAATGCCGGCTTGCCCGCCGGGCTGGGCGGGCGGCGCCTGTTCGCAGGCGAACAGCGTGCCGGTGCGGCCGAAGCCCACCGCGATCTCGTCGGCGATCAGGTGCACCCCGAACTTATCGCAGAGGGCGCGCAGTCCGGTGAGATAGCGCGGGTGGTGCATGCGCATCTGGCCTGCGCACTGCACCAGCGGCTCGACGATCACCGCGCACACCGTGTCGGCGTGGCGCTCCAGCAGCGCGTGCAGGTCGTCCAGGCGGCGCAGCGCCACCTGTTCCGGTGTTTCGCCCGGTTCGGCTTCGTAGGCGTCGGGTGAGGGCGCCAGCAGGCGCTCGAACAGCAGCGGCGCATAGGCATCGCGATACAGTCCAGTGTCGCCCACCGCCAGCGCGCCCAGGGTTTCGCCATGGTAGCCGCCGCTCAGCGCGATGAAGCGCCGCCGCTCGCCGCGGCCCACGTTGCGCCAGTAATGGAAACTCATCTTCAGCGCGACTTCGACTGCGGCGGAGCCGTTGTCGGCGTAGAACACGCGCGCCAGGCCCGGCGGCGCCACGGCCAGCAGGCGCTCGGCCAGTTGCACGGCGGACGCATGGGTGAAGCCGGCGAAGATCACCTGCTCGAGCGTGCGTGCCTGCTCGGCGATGGCCGAGGCGATGCGCGGCTCGGCGTGGCCGAACAGATTGGTCCACCATGAACTGACGGCGTCAAGATAGCGGCGGCCATCGACATCGATCAGCCAGGCGCCCGCGCCGCGCGCGATCGGCGTCAGTGGCACGGTTTCGTGGTCGTGCATCTGCGTGCACGGATGCCACACGGCGGAGAGGTCGCGCCGGATCAGGTCGTCGCGTTGCATTCGCGCATGATCGCGGCTGCGGCCGCCGCCGACAAGCGCATTCGGCGGGGCGTCATCGGCCGCAGCTACAATCGCGACCCATGTCCGCACCGCCGCGCATCCTCGCCACACGCCTGGCTTCGTCCACGCCGTTCCTGCGCGTCGAGAAGGTCGATCTGGAGTTTTCCAACGGCGCGCGTCGCACCTTCGAGCGCCTGCTTCCATCCGGCGCCGGCGCGGTGCTGATCGTGCCCATGCTGGACGATGACACCGTGCTGCTGGTGCGCGAATACGCGGTGGGGGTGGAGCGTTACGAACTGGGCCTGCCCAAGGGCCGCCTCGAGCCTGGCGAGGGCATCGAGCAAGGCGCCGAACGCGAACTGAAGGAAGAAGCGGGCTATGGCGCGCACCGTCTGCGCCAGCTCGCTACGCTGACGCTGTCGCCGGCCTACATGACGCACCGCACGCATGTGGTGCTGGCGCAGAATCTGTATCTCGAGCGCCTGCCCGGCGACGAGCCGGAACCGCTGCAAGTGGTGCCATGGAAGCTCGTCGATCTGCATAAGTTGCTGGGCCATGCCGAGGTCAGTGAAGGCCGCTCGATCGCTGCGCTGTTCATGGCACGCGAGGTTCTGGCCGGTCGTTACGCGCCATGAGCCAGGATCTGGCGGGCGCGGTCGGCGCCCTGGCGCGTGCAGCCGGGAACGCCATCCTCGAAATCTATGCCGGCAGTTTCGCCGTGCAGCACAAGGCCGACGCCTCGCCGCTGACCGCCGCCGACCTTGCCGCGCAGCGCGTGCTGCTGCAGGGATTGCGCCGGCTCATGCCGGGACTGCCGGTGCTTAGCGAGGAGTCCGCCGCCGCGCCCTGGGCCGAGCGCCGCGGCTGGCGCCGCTACTGGCTCATCGATCCACTGGACGGCACGCGCGAATTCATCAAGCGCAATGGCGAGTTCACCGTCAACGTGGCGCTGATCGAGGACGGTGCCAGCGTGCTGGGCGTGGTGCATGCACCGGTCTCGGGCGAACTGGCCTGGGCAGTGGCCGCCGACGGCGCCTGGCTGCAGCACTCGCCGCAGGCGATTCCGCAACGTTTGGTCACGCGCGGGGCGCCGATGCAGCCGGTACTGGCCTGCAGCCGCTCGCACGGCAGCGCCGAGGAGACGCAGATGCTCGCGCGGCTGGGGCAGCACCAGCGCCTGCCGCTGGGCTCCTCGCTGAAGTTCCTGCGCCTGGCCGAGGGCAGCGCGGATCTGTACCTGCGCGTCGGATCCACCTCGGAATGGGACACCGCCGCCGCGCAGTGCATCCTCGAGCAGGCCGGCGGCGCCGTGCTCGATTTCAACGGGCGGCCGCTGCGCTACAACAGCAGGGAATCGCTGCTCAACCCCTCGTTTCTTGCCATAGGCGATCCCGCGCGCGATTGGCGCGCGGCCCTTGGCATCGCTGGAGCCACCGCCACATGAGCGCACACCCGCGCTACGACACCGCCGCGCTGCTGGCCATCATGGCGCGCCTGCGCGACCGCGAGCACGGCTGCCCATGGGACGTGCAGCAGGACTTCGACTCGATCGCACGCCACACGCTGGAGGAGGCCTACGAGGTCGTCGATGCCATTGAGCGGCGCGATTTCGACGGCCTGTGCGATGAACTCGGCGACCTACTGCTGCAGGTGGTGTTCCATGCGCGCATGGCCGAGGAGGCCGGGCTGTTCGCCTATGGCGACGTGGTGCAGGCCATCGGCGAGAAGCTGGTGCGTCGCCATCCGCACGTGTTCGGCGATGCGCGTTATGCCAGCGTCGAGGAACAGACGCGCGCATGGGAAGCCATCAAGGCCGAGGAGCGCCGCGCACGTGGTGCGCCGGAACCAGTGAGCGTGCTCGATGGCGTCTCGCGCGGGCATTCCGAATGGCGGCGCGCGCTCAAGCTGCAGGAGCTTGTCGCCACCGTCGGTTTCGACTGGCCCGGCCCCGGTCCGGTGCTGGACAAGCTCGACGAGGAAATGACCGAACTGCGCGCCGAATTCGGCAGCGACGGGTCGCTCCCCGCCGACACCGCGCGCATCGAGGATGAACTTGGCGACATGCTGTTCGTCGCGGTCAACCTTGCGCGCCACGCGCGCATCGATCCGGCGCGCGCGCTGCGCCACGCCAACGCCAAGTTCGAGCGCCGCTTCCGTGCCATGGAGCGCATGGCACGTGCGCGCGGCCTCGATCTCGCCGCGCTGCCGCTGGCCGACCAGGACGCACTGTGGGACGCCGCCAAGGTCGAGGAACGCGCGGCGGCCGAGTGAGGCGGCACGGGGCTTCGCGCCGATGCCCGAACCAAGAGCAGGTACGGTTCCGACGCTGCGCCTCATGCAGCGCGCGCTGCAGGACATCGGCTTTGGACCGCTATCCGCTTGCAGACCGGCGATGACGCGCGCCGCGCAGCGGCGCCAGGATGCGAGGGCGCAGGCCACCACACCGCCGCCGGCTCGGGGCAGCCACAGTAGGCGAGGGGGCAGAGTTTCTCGGCCCTGACGCAAAAGCAGCGGGCCGAGCGCGCAGCGTCGCACCAGCGCCGCCAGGCCGATGCGCAGCGCCGGGTGCGTGCGGGCGATGCGTCGCGCCAGCGCTGAGCGCGGCCTTCACGCTTGCCTCACCGCCGCGCCCGCAGTCTTCACGTTAGTGAAAGCGCCCATGGAGGCCCTATGAACACGCGTGAAGAACCGGCTGGCATGATCCTGCTGATCGAGGATAATCGCGGCATCGCTGAGATGGTGGGCGAGTTCCTCGAACGCCGTGGCTATGCCGTCGATTACGCCGGCGATGGCGTCATCGGACTGCATCTGGCGGTCAGTCAGAGCTTCGATGTGATCGTGCTGGATCTGATGCTGCCCGGCATGGATGGCCTGGACCTGTGCCGCAAGTTGCGCCAGGAGGCGAAAAAATCCACGCCGGTGCTGATGCTGACCGCGCGTGACACGCTGCAAGACAAACTCACCGGACTGGACGCCGGCGCCGATGACTATCTGGTCAAGCCCTTCGAGATTCGCGAGCTGGAAGCGCGCGTGCGTGCACTGATCCGCCGCGACCGCCGCCAGGTGTCCAGCGAGGTGTTGCGCGTGGGCGATCTGGTGCTGGACACCGCCACGCTGCGCTTGACCCGCGCCGGGCTGGAGCTGCAGATCTCGCCGATCGGCCTGAAACTGCTCACCATCCTGATGCGCGAATCGCCGCGCGTGGTCAGCCGCCAGGACATCGAGCGCGAGATCTGGGGCGATGGCCTGCCTGATTCGGACACGCTGCGCAGCCACCTCTACAATCTGCGCAAGGTGATCGACAAGCCGTTCCAGCGGCCGCTGCTGCACACCATCCACAGTGCGGGCTACCGTCTGGCTGCCCTCGACCAGGAAATCGCCGGCGGCGCGCAGCAGATCGGTTGAGCAGATCGGCCAGGCGGCGCGGATCCAGGACACACGCATGCGACGTACCGATGGCATCCGCCGCAAGATGTGGGTGATGTTCGTGTTGCAGCTGGCGGCGATCAGCTTCGCCACCATCCTCGGCGTCTACGGCGCGGCCACAGTGCTGGAAGACGTGCTGATCAAGCAGGCGCTGACCGAGGAAGCCGCACACTATTGGCATCGCGTGCAGGCCAACCCGCAGGCGCTGCCGCCCAACACCGCGAACCTGCGCGGCTTCCTGCAGCCCAGTGGACAGGGCGTGGACGCGCTGCCGCCCTACCTGCGCGGATTCGAGCTGGGCTACCACCCGCTGCAGCGGCCGGGCGGCCACGATCTGGTCTACGTCAGCGACTGGCCCAATGGTCGCCTGTTCCTGGTGTTCAAGCAGGAGCAGGTCGACAGGCTGGCATTTTTCTTCGGCTTCGTGCCGTTGACGGTAGTACTGCTGATCATCTACATCACGCTGTATTTCACCTATCGCGCCTCGCGCCGCGCGCTGTCGCCGGTGATCGCCCTGGCAGGCGTGGTGCGCGAGCTCGACCCGTTGCATCCGGAGCTCAGTCGCCTTGCGCCCGAACACTTGCCTTCGGATGCCGACGGCGACGTGCTGGTGCTGGCCGGTGCGCTGCATCGCTTCGCCAGCCGCAACGAGCAGTTCATCGAGCGCGAGCGCAACTTCACCCGCGATGCCAGCCACGAGCTGCGCAGCCCGCTGACGGTGATCAAGGTTGCCGCCGACGTGCTCGAGGAGGAGCCCGGCATCAGCGATTTCGGACAGCGCTCGGTACAGCGGATCCGACGCGCGGTGCGCGACATGGAATCGCTGATCCAGGCTTTCCTGATTCTGGCCAGGGAAGGGGACGTGGGGCTGCCCGACGAGGACTTCGAGCTCAACCAGGTGCTGCGCGAGGAAATGGACAAGGCGCAGGATCTGATCGGTGGCAAGCCGGTCGCGCTGGAACTGGCGGAGCGCGCGCGGCTGATGCTGCACGCCCCCTCGCGCGCGTTCGCGGTGCTGATGTCCAATCTGATCCGCAATGCCTGCCTGTACACCGAGCAGGGCAGCATCCGCGTCATCGTCGACACCGCCGGCATACGCGTAACAGACACCGGTATCGGTATGAGCGCCGAGGAGCTGGCGCAACTCAGCACGCCGTTCTTCCGCGCGCAGCGCAGCGGCAGCGATGGTCACGGCATCGGCCTGAACATCGTACGCCGGCTGGCTGAGCGGTTTGGCTGGGTGATCGAGTTCAGCAGCGAGATCAATGTGGGCACGACGGTGAGCGTGCGTTTCCCCAAGGCCAGCGTGGTCGCGGAATAATCAGGCCGGTCAGGCACCATGTCGCGTCGTGGCCGACCGGCGCCGGCCGGGAGCTACGGATGCGTGGAGCATGTCGATGCGCGATTGCGGTAATCCTGTCCTGTTGGTGCACGGCGGCGCCGGAGCGTTACCGGAGTCGCTCGATGCCGCCAGCGCAGCTGCCGCGCACGCCGCGCTGGCGAGTGCCCTGCGCGCCGGGCACGGCGTGCTTGCCGAGGGCGGCAGTCCGCTCGATGCCGTAGTCGCCGCCGTCAGCGTGCTGGAGGATGCGCCGGCGTTCAACGCCGGCCGCGGCGCGGTCTACACGTACGAGGGCCTGCATGAGTTGGATGCCGCCGTGATGGACGGGGCCACACTGCGTGCAGGCGGCGTGGCCGGTGTGCGCAATGTGCGCAACCCGGTGCAGTTGGCGCGCGCGGTGATGGAGCACTCGCCGCACGTGATGCTGGCCGGTAGCGGTGCCGAGGCATTTGCGCGCCAGGCGGGCTTGGTCTGCGTGGACAACGCGTATTTCGATACGCCGCACCGGTTGCGCGAATGGCAGGTCTGGCGCGACAGCGGGGACAGGAACCCGGCACCGTATTTCGGCACCGTAGGTGCGGTAGCCCGAGACGCGCATGGGCGCGTGGCGGCGGCCACTTCGACGGGCGGCATGACCGGCAAGCGCTGGGGTCGGGTCGGCGATACGCCGGTGATCGGTGCCGGCACTTACGCCGATGCCCGGGCGGCCGTTTCGTGCACCGGCTGGGGCGAGTTTTTCCTGCGCACCTGTGCCGCGCACTCGATGTGCGCGCGCGTCGCGGCCGGATCGACGCCCGAGCAGGCGGCCAGGGCCATCGTGCTGGAGCAGATTCCGATGCTCGGCGGCAGCGGCGGCGCGCTGCTGCTGACCGCTGACGGCGGCTGGTCGATGCCTTTCAACACGGCCGGCATGTACCGGGGATGCATCGATGCGGATGGCCGTGCGCGTACCGCGATCGGCCGCGAGGATATGCGCGAGGCCGCGGCCGTCTAGATGCCGGTGTTGCCTATGCGCCGCTGCGCGTGGCGCGCTTGCGCGGCGCGGCGACCCCGGCGGCGCGGGCGCGCTCCGCCTGGCGGTGTTCGGTACCGTGCTCGGCGCGGAAAGCCTGCGCATATTCGGCCAGTTCCTGGCGAAAGGCCTTGCTGGTGACGCCACGTGGCGTGCCGGACTGCGTCAGCGCCTGTTCCATGCGTTGCAGCAGATCGTAATCGTGGTAATCGCGATAGGGTTTCAGGTCGAGATCGGCGGGCACTTTTTTCAGACGCTCGTCGCCGATCGATTTGACGTGTTTCTGCATGAAGCGGTCATAGGCGCGCCAGGCCACGCGGTCGGCATGCACGGCGGCCTCTTCGGCGCGCGTGGCGATCTGATGCGCGTGCAGGTAATGCAGATCGAGCTGGTCGATCAGCGTCTTTTCGACTTCCTCGTGCAGAATCAGATAGCGATCGACCTCGATGTCGCGGCCACGGTAGCGGAAGCTCCTGGGCAGATGCCGGTCGATGTAGATGGTTTTGCCGTCGCAGCTGTAGCCGGCGAGATAGGGAACGTCGTGGCTGCGGTCGAGTTTCCTGACTCGGCGCAGGACGGCGTCCAGCGCACGATCCATCATCAGGCTGGAAACGAACCAGTCCGGCGCGTGCAGTTTGCGGTGCGGGGCGTGCGGATGACAGCTTGCGGAGGGCATTGCCGGCCTCACATGACTGAAAACCGGCACCATACTCGCTGGTCCGGCCCGTTGCGTTAGCTGGCCACTGCCCCGCCAATCGTCCGGCATCCGCGGCCTTGGCGCCGCCACTGCGTTGCGCAGTGACGGGCCATATGCGTTCCGATCTCAACGCTGCGCGACGACCGCGATGTTGCCCTTGCTGTCGACGCGCACGATGTCGCCATCGCGGATGCCCTGTGCGTCCTGTACCTGCACGCGCTGGGTGTTGCCGTCGGCCATGCGGATGTGGATGACATACACGGTGTTCTGACCACCTTGGCCGATGCGGTTGCCGGCATAGCCGCCGCCCACCGCGCCGGCAATGGTGGCCAGCGTCTTGCCGCGTCCGCCGCCGACCTGGTGGCCCAGCAGGCCGCCCACCACGCCGCCGATGATGGTACCGGCGACCTGGTGGTTGGCGCCCTGGCTGATCAGGGTCTCCACCTGTACCACACGGCCGCAGTCATAACAGCGCACGTAATAGCTGCCGTGGCGGGTAATGACATTTTGCGCCTGCACCGGCGCGGCGCAGGCCAGCGCGCCGGCGATCGATGCGATCCCGGCAATGGCGATCAGGGTCTTGTTCATGGCTTTCCCCTCTAGTGATGGATCTCACACGCGAGGCGCGGCCCGCTGACGGGTGCGCTCACTGCGAGCGCGGCATGCCAATAACCCCGCGCGCCGCGCTTGATTCGATTCTACCGTGCTGGTAGCGCGGGCAGTGCGGCTCTGATCGAGCCCGCATTATCAAGCGCCTGCATTTATTTTCTGCTATCTTAACTTCGCTGTGTTTGCACGGTCCTCGCGTGGGCCCGATGCCGGTCGCTCCGCTGTCCGCTCCATCGCTACGCTCCTGTTCCATGCACATCCAGCAAGTCGGCGTTGCCAAAGCGCCTCGCCTTAGTTCCGTTTATCAGGAGTGTTTCATGTCGGATCGTCAGATCGGCACAGTCAAGTGGTTCAACGATGCCAAGGGTTTCGGCTTTATCAGCCGCGACGATGGCCCGGATGTGTTCGTGCATTTCCGCGCTATCCAGGGCAACGGCTTCAAGTCGCTCAAGGAAGGTCAGCAGGTCAGCTTCAAGGTCGTGCAAGGCCAGAAGGGTCTGCAGGCCGACGAGGTCCAGGCTGTCTGAAGCCTGAGCGTCGGGTCCTTGTGACCAGATGCATTCAAGGGCCGGTGCAAACCGGCCCTTTTCATTCGCACGGCGCCGGCCGGGCCATGCCGATACCTCAGGCCGAAGCGCGGGCCGTAGGCTGCAGTTCGCCTTGCACCTGATCGCGGCCGTTGCGCTTGGCTGTGTACATGGCCTGATCGGCGCGTTCCAGCAGTTGCGCCAGCGTCTCGCCCGGCCGCGCCTCGGCGGCACCGATGCTGATGGTCAGTGGTGGCAGGTCGGCGCGTGCGGTCAGCCGCTTGCGCCGCACCGTCTCCAGTAGTCGTTCGGCGACAGCCAGCGCCTGGGAAAGGCTTTGTCCGGGCAGCAGCACCATGAATTCCTCGCCACCGTAACGGCCCAGCAGATCGGCGCCGCGTAACTCCAGACGCAGCGTGCGCACCAGTGCGGTCAGCGCCTGGTCGCCGGCCTGGTGCCCGGCCTGGTCGTTGAGCCGCTTGAAGTGGTCCAGGTCGATGAACAGCACGCTCAGCGCAGTGCTGGCGCCAGGTTCCAGCAACTGGCGCAAGCGTGCCAGCAGCGCTCCGCGATTGAAGGTGCCGGTCAGCGCATCGATTTCGGCCATGCGCAGCGCCTGGCGGTGATCGTTGCGCGCCGCCAGAGTGCGGTCGGCCAGGCCGGCGATCAGCACCAGCGCCTCGAACGCCGCCGCGGCGAGCGCCAGCCGATCCAGCCAGGTCCAGGTCAGCAGCAGATTGAATGCCTGCAGGCTGGCGCATACGGTCAGCATCACCAGTGGCGTCCAGCCCAGCAGCATGAAGCCCGCGTAGCGGCTGCCGCGCCATCGAGCCAGCAGCAGCAGCGCCAACATACTGGCGCCGGCCAGCACCACCACCGGATTCTGCATCCAGCCGCTCAGCGCGCGCAGAGGCGCCAGGGGCGTCAGGCTGAGCAGCACGATCGCGGCGAACAGTCCGACCAACACCCGCAACGGCAGCCGCGACCACGGCACGAAGCGGTGCAGGTCGGCGAAACGAGAGGCGAACAGGATGCTGGCCATACCCGCCAGACCGCCGGAGACGCGCGCCACGCGCGCCGGATCGGCGCTGGCCCAATCCAGATGCAGCGGATGAAACGCGTAGCCATTGCTGACCGCGTTCAGCATGGCGTAGCCCAGCACATACAAGGCATAGGAGAGATACGCACGATCCCCCAGCAGTAGTCCGAACCAGAGCGCCATCAGGCCGCCGACTGCGAGCACGCTGAACATGGCGGTGTCGAACGCCAGCCGGTTCGCGGACTGGTGCGCCCATGCCCGCGGTGTCTGCAACGCGAAGCGCACCGCCTTGCCCGGCCACGTCGTGGGGCTGAAGTTGAGCCACAGAGGCGCGTTGCCGCTGAGGTTATCGAGACGGAATGCCAACGCACCGGGCGCGCCCGGAAGCGCGCCGCGCATATCGGTCAGCGACTGCATCTGCACCGGATGCCCCTGGCGCTGCAGGCGCACCCCGCCCCAGCCGGGGTGCTCGATCAGCAGCACCCAGTCGCCGCCCGGCCAGACGCCTGCCGCGGGAGTCAGTCGCACCCAGGTACCCGGCGCGGTGCGCGGTACATGCGTGAGGATGCGGGTATCGAAGCGCCGCAATGGCGCGTTCGGCGATGGGATGACCGCGCTGGAACCGCTCGTCCAGGCGCCATCCAGCACCACATCCGGAGCAGCGGCGCTCGTGCGCAGAGGCAGCAGTGTCGCCAACAGTACAAGCAGCAGGCCGGACAGCAGCGGGTGGAGAGTAAAGTGCGGCATCGGATCGGATTGTGCAGCCGGGTGGAGTCGCGCACGCAGGAGCAAGCGCCATGCCGGGTTGCATCGCCTGGAAGCATTTCCATTGTACGGAACCAGCAAACCATGACGGCGATCACGCTGTCCAGCACGCCGCGATTGGTGCCGGTCGCAGCGGCCGACGGCGGTTGCGCGCAACTGCTGATGCAGTTTGCCGCAGCGGCTCGTTGCGGGGTGCTATGGCTGCCGGCGATGGGTGTCGCGGCACGGCACTATGCGGCGCTGGCGGCGCACTGTGCGGAACTGGGGCTGACCTTTGCAGTGCACGAGTGGCGCGGGGTGGGCAGCAGCGCGGTGCGCGCGGGCCGCGTGCATGACTGGGGCTACCGGGAATTGTTGATGGATGTCGCGGCCAGTTTCGCCGCGGCGCGGATGCAGACCAGCAACCTGTCCTGGATCGTCGGCGGGCACAGCCTGGGCGGCCAACTCGCGCTTTTATTCGCCGCACAGGGCACAGCGCCCGTCGATGGCCTGGCGCTGATCGGCAGCGGCACGCCGTACTGGCGCAATTTTCCGTGGCGGTGGCGCGGACTTTCGCGTGCTGCGTTCGCGCTGGCGCCGCTGCTGGCCCGGGTCGTCGGGCACTATCCGGGTCGGCGCCTCGGTTTTGCCGGCAACGAGGCGCGTGGCGTGATTCGCGACTGGACGCGCAGTGCGCGCAGTGGTCGCTATGGCTTCGATGGAATGTGGGATGCGGAATCCGCGCTGGCGCGCTTGCGGCAACCGGTGCTGGTCATGCACGCCGGCGACGATCGCCTGGTTCCGCAAGCCGCGATCGACCACCTGCTGGCCAAGATGCCGATCGCGCCGCGCATGCAGGTGGGGCTGGATGCCGCCGATTTCGGGCTGGCCCGGGTCGGACACTTCAGCTGGATGCAGGCACCGCGACCGGTGGCACGCGTGCTGTCCGGCTGGGTCGCGCAAATGGTTCCGGGCGCGCCGGCCGTGCCGTCATCGTGAATGCAGCGTTGCGCGACGCGTAATGGTGGTGGTGTCGCGCGGGTCGCGGGCTCTGCGAAACTTCGGCAACGGCTGCCACACCGATCGTGCGCGGCTCGATGGCAGCTCTGGAGGACGCATGCACCTGTTCAGCTCCTACGCGCAACGCACTGCACGCCTGCGCAACCGACTGGTGGTTTCGCCCATGTGCCAGTACTCGGCACAGGCCGGCATGCCGGACGACTGGCACCTCGTCCACCTGGGTACGCGCGCTGTGGGCGGCGCGGCCGTGGTGTTCACCGAGGCCACGGCGGTGGCCGCGGAGGGACGCATCTCGCCGGCCGATGCCGGTATCTGGAACGACGCCCAGCAGAGCGCATGGGCGCGGATCGCCGCGTTCATCGACGCGCATGGCGCGCTGCCGGCGATGCAACTGGCACATGCCGGGCGCAAGGCCAGCACGGCCGCTCCCTGGAATGGCGGCAAAGGCCTGGCGGATGCCAACGGCGGCTGGACGCCGCTGGCCCCCAGCGCGCTGCCGTTCCAGCCCGACTACCGCATGCCGCGTGCGCTGTCCGCTGCCGATATCGCGGCGGTGATCGAACAGTTCGCGCAGGCCGCCCGTCGCGCCGATGCAGCGGGTTTCAGTCTGGTCGAGATCCACGCGGCGCACGGTTATCTGCTGCATCAGTTCCTCTCACCGCTGAGCAACCAGCGCACCGATGCCTATGGCGGCAGTTTCGCGAACCGCACGCGTCTGCTGCACCAGGTGGTGGCCGCCACGCGCGCCGCATGGCCGGCCGACAAGCCGCTGTGGGTGCGCATCTCGGCCACCGATTGGGTGGAAGGCGGCTGGGACATCGAGGAAAGCGTCGCGTTGTGCCGGCAACTGCGCGCGGACGGTGTGGATCTGGTCGACGTATCCAGCGGCGGTCTCGATCCACGCCAGAAGATCGCGACGGGACCGGGCTACCAGGTCGGCTTTGCCGCGCGCATCCGCCGCGAGGCGGGCATCGCCACCGGCGCGGTGGGCCTGATCACCGAGCCGCTGCAGGCCGAGGCGATCCTGGCCAATGGCGAGGCCGACGTCATCCTGATGGCGCGTGAATTGCTGCGCGACCCATACTTTCCGCGCCGTGCGGCGCAGGCGCTGGGCGTCAAGATCGACCCGCCGCGGCAATACCTGCGCGCCTGGTGATGCGCAGCGGGTGAACCACGCCGATCATTGCCGGGGAGGCCGAGGATGCAATCAACACGGCTGCTGATCACGGGCCGAACCCACGAGCTGGGCGATGGCTTCAGCGTACGGCGCCTGCTGCCGCACGCGCAGCGGCGCATGGTCGGCCCGTTCGTGTTTCTTGATCACATGGGCCCGGCCGTATTCGCGCCGGGTAGCGGGATCGACGTGCGTCCGCACCCGCATATCGGACTGGCCACGGTCACCTGCCTGTTCGAGGGCGCGCTGCGTCATCGCGATAGTCTGGGCTGCGTGCAGGACATCCTGCCCGGTGACGTCAACTGGATGACCGCCGGACGCGGCATCGTGCATTCCGAACGCACGCCGCCCGCGCAGCGCGCCGCCGGGCAGCGCGTGCATGGCATCCAAACCTGGGTCGCTCTGCCCGTGGATCAGGCCGAATGCGTGCCGGCTTTCGTGCATCATGCGGCGCGCGACCTGCCGGCGTGGACCGAGGGTGGTGCGCGCCTGCGCTTGATCGCCGGCAACGCATACGGACGCCGCGCACCGGTGCAGGTGCTCTCGCCGCTGTTCGACGTAACTTGCGTGGCCGGGCCGGGCGCCGTGTTCGATCTGCCCGCCGAGCATGCCGAGCGCGCCCTGTACGTGCTGGAGGGCGAAGTCGATCTGGACGACAGGACGGTGCGCGCCGGCGAACTGGCCATCGAACTGGGCGGCACGCCCGGGCGGCTGCGCGCGCGCACGACCGTCACCGCCCTGTTGTTCGGCGGTGCGCCCTATGGGACGCCGCCGCATCTGTGGTGGAACTTCGTCGCCGCCGAGCGCGCGCGCATCGAGCAGGCCAAGCGTGACTGGCGCGAAGGCCGCTTCGGCAGCGTGCCCGGCGAGACCGATTGCATACCGTTGCCAGAGCACTGATCGGCACCGTGCTCCTTCGCGCGCGCTCGGCCCGGGCGTAGGCTAGGCCGAGCACCGCCGGAGACCCGCCATGCAACGCTTCGAGACATTCGCCCAGTTCTATCCGTTTTATCTGGGCGAGCACGCCAACCGCACCTGTCGGCGCCTGCATTTCATCGGCAGCCTGGGCGTGCTGGCGCTGGTTGCGCTGGCCGTGCTGAGCGGCAATGCGTGGTGGCTGCTGCTGGTGCCGCTGATCGGCTACGGCTGCGCCTGGGTGGGGCATTTCTACTTCGAGAAGAACCGCCCGGCCACGTTCACGCACCCGTGGTACAGCTTGCTCGGCGACTGGCGCATGTTTGCCGACATTCTGCGCGGCCGCGTGCGGCTGTAGGCGGTTTGCAAAACCGCTCCGGCATATGGATGTGCCGCCGCGGCGAGCACGCAAGTGCTTGTCGCGACAAAGGTGGCGCGGCTTTGCCGCGCCCGTTTGCTTGCAAACCGCGGCAGGATGCCCGGTTTTGCAAACTGATCTGTAGTTCAGCGATACACCTCGTGGCAGGCCTGGCAGGCGGCGCCGATGTTGCGCGCCGCCAGGCGCAGGGCGGGACAATCGGCCGGCGCGACCGTCTGCGCGGCGGTGATACGCGCGTCGAGCTTGCGTACGTAGGTGTCGAAGCGCAGGTCGGCGGCGCCCGGATTGAGTGCCGGGTTGATCTGCGTGCTCATGCGTGCCACCCAGGCCAGGTTTTGCCGATTGTCTTCGGCCTTGCACACGCCGCCATCGAGGCTGCGGCGCAGCGCGCCGTAGTGCTGTTGCATCACCGCCATCACGCCTCGCGGATAGGCGTCGCGTGCGGCCAGAATCTTGCCGATTTGACTCATGGCCAGTGCGCCGATGGCGATACCGATGACGAGAACGAGCGCGTAGCGCATGGGGCCTCCGCCGCTGCCGCGATTTGAATGCGGTCAAGCATAGCGGCAGCCCGTGTGCGGGCGGCTTGCGCCCGGCACACGGCTTTGCCAGCGTCGCGGCGGCTGCTAGCCTCGCCGCGCCATGAGCGAGCTTGCGAATCCGCAGCAACGTTTCGATGCCGTCGCGCGTCTGTACGGTGCCGCCGCATTGACACGGCTGACGGCGTCGCGGGTGGCCGTGGTTGGCACCGGTGGCGTCGGCTCGTGGGCGGCCGAGGCGCTGGCGCGCAGCGGCATCGGTGCGCTGCGCCTCATCGACGCCGACGAGGTGTGCATCGGCAACACCAACCGCCAGTCACATGCGCTGGATGGCAACTACGGCAGGCCCAAGGTGGCGGTGCTGGCCGAGCGGCTGCTGGCGATCAACCCCGGTCTGCGCCTCGAGCCCATGCAGCGGTTTCTGACCATCGAGCGCATGGATCTGCTCGAGGACTGCGATGCCGTGCTGGACGCCTGCGATGCACTGGCGGTGAAAGTGGTGATGGCCGCGTCCTGCCGACTGCGCCGGCAGCCGTTGGTGATCGTCGGCTCGGCGGGTGGGCGCGGCGACGCTACCAAAGTGCGGGTGCGCGATCTGTCGCGCACCGAGCACGACGCGTTGCTGGCGCTGGTGCGCAAGCGCTTGCGCCAGCAGCACCGTTTTCCGCGCAATCCCGAGCGCTATTTCGGCGTGCCGGCGGTGTATTCGATGGAAAATGTGCGCGCGCCGCCGGCCGATGTCTGCGCGCGCGACGGCGGCAGTCTGGATTGCGGCGGCGGTCTGGGCTCGGTGATGCACGTCACCGCCAGCTTCGGCATGGCCGCGGCGGGTGCGATCATCGAACGCCTGCTGCGCAACTAGATCGGCAGGCGCGCGCGGCCCCGGCCGGGCAGCGCGCGCGTCGCGTTCAGTGCAGCGCCGGCCCCGCCGCGCTGTTGAACGGCGGCCTGGCCAGCCAGATCAGCGGGATGATCAGGATGAACAGCCAGCCGAACAGCCAGAACACGTCATTGACGGCCAGCGTGTAGGCGTCCTTGTTGACGATCAGGTCGATCAGTCCGAACACGGGCGTTCCATGCAGCCCCAGCGCGTGCGCCTGGTCGATGTAGCTCACCGCGCCCGGATTGCCGTCGCTGACGTGCTCGGCCAGCACCACGTGGTGGTACTCGCCGCGGTGCTGCCACAGCGTCACCGTCACCGCGGTGGATACGCTGGAGGCGATGGTGCGGAAGAAGTTGGACAGGCCGGAGGCCGAGGCGATCTGGTCCGGGCGCAGTCCGGCGAGGATGATCTGGTTGAGCGGAATGAAGAACATGGCGATCGCCGCACCCTGCACGATGCGCGGCTCTACCAGTTGCCAGAAGCTGGATTGGGTGCTGAAGCCGGCAAACCAGAACGAGGTCCAGGCGAAGATCGCGAACGCCATGGTGACCAGCAGCCGTAGTTCCATGCGGTGCATGTTCCTGCCCACCAGCGGCGAGAGGAACACCGCCAGCAGACCGACCGGTGCCGTGGCCAGGCCGGCCCACTCGGCGGTGTAACCGAGCGTGGTCTGCAGCCACAGTGGATACACCACGTTGATGCCGAAAAAACAGAACATGCCCACCGTCAGTGCGATCACGCCGGCGCTGAAATTGCGCGACTTGAACAATCTGAGGTCCACCACCGGATGCTTGTCGGTGAGTTCCCACACGATCAAAAAGCTCAGGCACACCAGCGCGGTGAGACCCAGCGTCAAGATCAGCGGCGAGGCGAACCAGTCCATGTTGTTGCCGTTGTCCAGCATGAACTGCAGCGAGCCCACGCCCGCCGCCAGCAGCACCAGGCCGACCACGTCCACCGGCACCCTGAAGGTTTTGGATTCGCGGCCGCGCATCAGGCTGATGGTCAGCAGCCCGGCCAGCAGCCCCACCGGGATGTTGATCAGGAAGATCCACGACCAGTGCAGGTTGTCGGTGATGTAGCCGCCCAGCACCGGGCCGAAGATCGGCGCCACGACGACGGTCATCGCCCACAGGCCCAGCGCCACGCCCTGCCTGTCGCGCGGGTAGATGCTGAACAGCAGCGTCAGCGACAGTGGCACCATCGGTCCGGAAACCATGCCCTGCATCAGCCGGAAGAACACCAGCATGGGCATGCTGGTGGACAGTCCGCACAGCGCCGAGAAGAACACGAACAGCAGCACCGAAGTGGTGAAGGTGCGCACCTCGCCGAAACGCCGTGCGATCCAGCCGGTCAGCGGCTGCATGATGGCGCTGGCCAGCGCATAGGAGCTGATCGCCCAGGTGCCTTCCTCGGGACTGACACCCAGCGAACCGGCGATGGTGGGCACCGAAACGTTGACGATGGTCAGGTCCAGCACTTCCATGAACGTCGCGAAGGCGATCGCGGCGGTCATCAACACCAGCGGCAAGCCCTGCATGGGCTGTCCGTGCCGGTTGGGGTTGTCCTGGTTCATGCGCGCGGATGGACCGGCGTGCCCATGGCAGCCTGCTCGGCGGCGCGGATGATCGCGGCCGCGGCGGCATCGGCGCCGGCCAGTTCATGCGTGTAGACCGCGGTGGACGCCGCCGGCCGGTCGGCCGGCCGCTGCGCCAGCGCGGCACCGGCGCGGTTGCGGATGTCGACCGCGACGTTCATCGACAGCCCCAGCCGCAGCGGATGCTTGCGCAGTTCTCCGCGGTCGATCGAGATGCGCACCGGCAGGCGCTGCACCACCTTGATCCAGTTGCCCGAGGCGTTCTGCGGCGGCAGCAGAGCGAACACCGAGCCGGTGCCGGCGCCCAGGCCGACCACCTTGCCGTGGTAGGTGACGCCTCCGCCGTACAGATCGCTGGTCATCGTGACCGGCTGGCCGATGCGCATGTCGGCCAGCTGGGTTTCCTTGAAATTGGCGTCGACCCACACGTTGTCCAGCGGGATCACCTGCATCAGCGGCTGTCCGGGCTGGATACGCTGGCCGAGTTGGGCGGTGCGCTCGGCCACGTAGCCGGTCACCGGCGCCAGTACAGCGTGGCGTTGCAGGTTGATCCATGCCGCACGGTAGGCGTCACGCGCGCGCAGCACGGCGGGGTTGCTGGCGATGTCGGTGCCGTGCACGGCGGCGCGCGCGGCGCGCTCCTGCTGCCGCGCGGCGTTCAGTGCGGCGCGCGCAGCACGCACCGCATTGCGTAGTTGCGTGACCTGTTCGGCCGAGACCGCGCGCTGGCCCAGCAGCGGCGCACTGCGCTGCAGGGTGTCCACGGCCTGCGCCAGTTGCGCGCGCCGCGCGGCCACCTCGGCATCGGCCTGGGCCACCTGGGCGAATTGCGCGGCGACGCCGCGTACCGCCTGCTGCAGCGCGTGCTCGGCACCGGCCAGTTGCAGCTCGGCATCGGTGCGGTCGAGCCGGACCAGCGGCTGGCCGGCGCGCACCAGTTGGGTGTCGTCGGCCATGATGGCGACGATAGTGCCGGGCACGGCGGCGGCCACGTTGACCTGGTTGCCGTGTACATAGGCGTCGTCAGTCCTTTGCCGCAGCGAGAACACGAAGTACCACAGCGCCAGCCAGATCACCCCGGCCAGCACGAACACACTGGCCAGACCGA
>JAJYQO010000070.1 GCA_021794575.1 Pseudomonadota bacterium
ACCGAGCCGGACAAGCTGCCGCTGATGCCCAAATTGCCCGCCAACATTCAATGCACGGCGCCACAGATGCAAACCAGCGACAAGGGCTACCACGTGACCATGTCGTGCACCGCCAATGAGCCCAATGGCATGACCACCAGGCTGAATGAAGACTTCATGATCTCGCCCAGCAACGATGGCAGCCAAATCAGCTTCGACGGCACCGTGCACCAGAGCATCGTCGGCGCACCCGTGCCCATCCCCGCGGCGCTGGTGAAGATTTCCGCGCAGGGACATCGCATCGGCTTGTGTCCCGTGCCCAAGCATTGACATCGAATGTGCGCGGCACCGCATCGCGGCCGACACGGTACCGCTGGTGTTAAGCTTCGTTGCAGTTTCCTGCCTCTTCGGTAACATTCATGGCGCGCGTACTGATCGTCGATGACTCCCCTTCACAATTGATCGGCCTCAAGCGTTTGATGGAAAAGCTCGGGCACGCCGTGATCACCGCCGAAGATGGTGTGACGGGCGTGGAAGTGGCCCGGCGCGAGTTGCCCGACCTGATCCTGATGGACGTGGTAATGCCCAATCTCAACGGCTTTCAGGCCACGCGCAGCATCGCCAAGGATCCCGCCACGGCACATATTCCGGTGATCCTGGTTACCACCAAGGACCAGTCTACCGACCGCATGTGGGGCATGCGCCAGGGCGCGCGCGCATACGTCACCAAGCCGGTCAACGAGGCTGAACTGGGTGAAGCACTGCGCGAAGTGCTGGGCAACTGATCGGCGGGCGCGGGCGTGGCCGCATCGACGCCCGCCCACGCTGATGCGCCAGCGCCCCTGCGGCTGGCCGAAGCGCTCGCACCGCACCTTTACGGCCTGCGCTGGGCCATCGGCGGCAGCCTGCTGGCGTGGCGCTGGGGCCTCGAGGTGTGGCCCCGCGATCTCGACATCCTGCTTACCGCTGCGGATTTCGGCCCCGCGCTGGAGCAACTCAGGGCGCGGCTGCACGAGCTGCGCATTGCCCCGGACTCGTGCTACGCCACGCGTCACTTCGCACGTCTGGTCGATGCCGATGGTACGCAGGTCGATGTCATGGCCGATCTGAGCGTGCGTCGCGCCGGTTGTGTCGTCTCTTTTCCCTTTGATCCGGATTCGATCATCTGGCGCGACGGCCTGCCCTGGATGCGCCCGGCGGACTGGGTTCGTATCTACGAACTGCTGGGACGCGCCGAGCAGTCCGGCAAACTCGCCGAGCACCTGCTCCGCATCTAGCGCGCGCGTCGTGCGGTCACGGCCGGTCCGGCGCGCGTCAGTTGCGCGGGTCGAAGTTCTCGAAGGCCCGCTGGAACGATTCATAGGCCTTGCGCGCACCCGCATCGTCGGCAGTCGGCGTGCGAATGGACAATTCCACGATCTGGTCACCCGCGGCGGCGGTGCCCGGCATGCCGCGTCCCTTCAGCCGCAGCCTGCGCCCGGACTGGGAACCCGCGGGAATCTTCAGTTCCACCGTACCGGCCAGGGTGGGCACCGGCACCGTGGCGCCCAGCGCGGCCTCCCAGGGTGCCACCGGCAGGCTGGTCAGGATGTCGCGACCGTCGAGGCGAAAACGCGGATCATCGCGGACCAGCACTTCCAGCAGCACGTCGCCCGCGCTCTGGCCGGCGCTTCCGGCATGACCCTGTCCGCTCAGCCGGATCACCTGCCCGCTCTGTATGCCCGGTGGAATCTTCACCTCGAGCACGCGCTCCTGCTGACCGTCGTGCAACGTCAGTCGCGTCTTGCCCCCGGCGAATGCGGTGGCGAGATCGATCTCGATCCGGGCGCGCAGGTCGCGCCCGCGCCGCGCGCGTGGTGTGCCGCCGCGCGCATTGCCGAACAGGCTTTCGAAGAAGTCGCTGAAACCGTCCCCGGCGAACTCGTCACCCCGGGTTTCAGGCCGAGCCCAGCCTGGCGGCGGCCGGAAACGGTCGCCCGCGCTGTAGCCACCGGCGCGCAGTTGGTCGTACTGGGCGCGTTTGTCCGTGTCGCGCAGCACTTCGTAGGCCTCGTTGACCGCCTTGAAGCGCTCCTCGGCACCCGCTTCTTTGCTGACGTCGGGATGGAATTTGCGCGCCAGCCTGCGGTAGGCGGACTTTATGTCGGCCTCGCTGGCATCGGGCTTCACGCCAAGCGTGTCGTAGTAATCCTTGAACTCCATGCGGCGACCTCGAACCAAGAAAGGCCTGCGACAACGCAGCGGTTGCCGCAGGCCATGGTGGCACGCGTCCGCTTATTCCGAAACGCTGATGCGGCGCGGCGTGGTTTCAGGGCGCTTGGGTATGACGATTTCCAGCACACCGTGCTTACCCTGAGCGCTGATGTGATCGGGATCGGCACTGTCGGGCAGTGCGAAGCGGCGATAGAACACGCCGTGCGAGCGTTCGATGCGGGTGTACTTGCCCTTCTCTTCCTTGCTCTCGGCGCTGCGCTCGCCCTTGATGGACAGAATGCCGCGATCCATGTGCACCTCGATGTGCTTGGGATCCACGCCTGGAATATCGGCCAGGATCACGAAGCGCTTGTCCTCCTCGCGGATGTCCACGCGCGGCATCCATTGACTGGTGACGACGTTGGACTGATCGCCCTCGTCACTGCCGAAAAAGCGCTCGAAAACCTGCTTCATCTCGTCCTGCAGGCCGGTCTGGCCCGCCCAGGGGTTGTAACGGGTGATGGTCATGAAGGTTCTCCTCGTCAATACGCGGCTGCGCGCCGCCTGCTTCTGACGTAGGGCCAGCTTGCCGGCTTTCAAGCCGGGCGGCGGATTGCCGCGGTTATCATGCGGCCGGATCATCCATTTCTTAACCCCCCACAGGAGTCAGACGATGAGCATCCAGGTCGGCGACCGCATTCCCGAGGTCAATGTCAATATCGTGCGCGAAGGCAAAACCGAGACCGCGCCTGTCAGCAGCCTGTTCAAGAGCCGCAAGGTGGTGCTGTTTGCCGTACCTGGCGCCTTCACGCCCACCTGCTCGCTGAAGCATCTACCGTCCTATATCGACAGCGCGGCCGAATTCGCCAGGCGCGGTGTCGATCTGGTGTGCCTGTCGGTCAACGACGCCTTCGTGATGCAGGCCTGGGCCGCCGCCGAAAAGGCGCCTCCGGGCATCGTCATGCTCGCCGACGGCAATGCCGCGTTCACCAAGGCGCTGGGGTTGGAACTGGACGCTACCGGCTTCGGCATGGGTCTGCGCGCGCAGCGTTTCGCGCTGTACGCCGAAGATGGCGTGGTCAAGGTGCTCAAGGTCGAAGCGCCGGGCGAGTTCAAGATTTCCGGCGCTGAAACCATGCTGGCGGCGTTGGCGGGCTGACCCTGGGCAGGCGGTGATGCTGGCGGCCTGCCGCCAGCATCACCGCACCGGTGCCCGCGCGCACGCTGCGGCGTGCGCCGGCACAGCGGGTCAGGATTCGGCAGCCGGGCCTGGTGCGGGACTGGCCGCGGTATCCGCTGCCGCCTGATCCGGCTCGTCTTCCGGCGTCAGGGGAACCGCGCCGACCAGGCTCTCCTCCGCGGCGAGACGAATCAGCATCACGCCCTGGGTGTTGCGGCCCAGTTGCGAAACCTCCGCCACGCGCGTGCGCACCAGCGTGCCGCGATCCGAGATCAACATCAGGCCCTGTTCGGGTTGGACCTGCACGACGGTGACCAGGGCGCCGTTGCGCTCGGAGCACTGGATGGCGATGACGCCCTGTGTGCCGCGGCCCTTGCGCGGAAACTCGCTCAACGCGGTCCGCTTGCCATAGCCGCGCGCGGTAGCGGCAAGAATGTCGCCTTGCTCGGCAACGATCAGGCTCACCACCTGCTCACCCGCAGCCAGACGCATGCCGCGCACACCGGTCGCGGTCCGACCCATCGGCCGCACCTCTTCCTCGTCGAAACGCACCGCTTTGCCGTTGCTGGCAAACAGCATCACGTCGCGCTTGCCGTCGGTCAGCCGCACGTCGACCAGCGCGTCGCCATCGTCGAGATTGATGGCGATCTTGCCGCGCTGCAGGCGATACTCGAACTCGGCCAGCGGCGTCTTCTTGACGGTGCCGTTCCGTGTCGCGAAAAACACATACTGCCCGCTGTCGAACGCATGCACCGGCAGCACCGCCTGCACCTGCTCGCCGGCTTCCAGCGGCAGCAGGTTGACGATGGGCCTGCCGCGCGCGCCGGGGCCTGCGTCGGGTATCTGGTACACGGTCAGCCAGAATACGCGGCCGGCGCCAGTGAAGACCAGCAACGTGTCGTGCGTGTTGACCACCCACAGCTGCTCGATGAAATCCTCATCCTTCATCGCCGTGGCCGATCGCCCCTTGCCGCCACGCCGCTGCTCGCGATAGATCGCCACCGGCTGCCGCTTGATGTAGCCGGCGTGTGACAGCGTCACCACCACATCCTCCGGTGTGATCAGATCGAGCACGTCGAGATCGTCCTGCGAGGCCTGGATCACCGTGCGGCGCGCGTCGCCGAATTCCTCGCGCAGCACCTGCAACTCTTCCCGGATCACCTCGAGCAGATGCTCCGGGTTTTCGAGAATGCGGATCAGACCGGCGATGACATCCAGTAGCGCTCGGTATTCATCGGTCAGCTTGTCCTGCTCCAGGCCGGTCAGGCGGTTCAGGCGCATCTCGAGGATTTCCTTGGCCTGCGCCTCGGAGAGCTGATACCCCGAATCGCCCAGTCCAACGCCGGCGGGCAGATCCTCGGGACGCGACTGCGCGGCGCCGGACGCGCCCAGCAGCGCGCGCACCAGCCCTGGTTCCCACGTGCGCGCCAGCATGCGCTCGCGCGCCTCCTGCGGCGAAGCAGAGGACTTGATCAGCTCGATCATCGAGTCGATGTTGGCCAGCGCGACAGTGAGGCCTTCGAGGATATGGGCGCGCGCGCGCGCTTTGCGTAGATCGAAGATGGTCCTGCGTACCACCACCTCGCGCCGGTGTCGGATGAAAGCCTCCAGCACCTGCTTGAGATTGAGCAGGCGCGGCTGGCCATCCAGCAAGGCCACCATGTTGATGCCGAACACCGACTGCAGTTGGGTCTGCTGGTAGAGGTTGTTCAGGACCACGTCCGCCATCGCATCCCGGCGCACTTCGATGACGATGCGCATACCGTCCTTGTCGGACTCGTCGCGCAGCTCGGAGATTCCTTCGATCTTTTTCTCCTTGACCAGTTCGGCGATCTTCTCGATCAACCGCGCCTTGTTTACCTGGTACGGCAACTCGGTGACGATGATGGTCTCGCGGCCATTGGCTTCGGTTTCGACCTCGGCTCGCGCGCGCATCAGCACGCGACCGCGCCCGGTGCGATAAGCCTCGTGGATGCCGGCCGAGCCGTTGATGATGCCTGCAGTCGGAAAGTCCGGCCCCGGGACGTAGCGCAGCAGCGCATCGACCTCGAGCGTCGGGTCGTTGATCAGCGCGACGGTGGCGTCGATCACCTCACCGAGGTTGTGCGGCGGAATGTTGGTGGCCATGCCCACCGCGATGCCGGCCGAGCCGTTGATCAGCAGGTTGGGCGCCCGCGTCGGCAACACCAGGGGTTCGTGCTCGCTCTCGTCGTAGTTCGGGCCGAAATCGACGGTGTCCTTGTCGATATCGACCATCAACTCATGCGCCAGACGCGAGAGACGCACCTCGGTGTAGCGCATGGCTGCGGCGTTGTCGCCGTCGACCGAGCCGAAGTTACCCTGCCCATCCACCAGCAGATAGCGCAGGGAAAACGGCTGCGCCATGCGCACGATGGTGTCGTACACCGATGCGTCACCATGCGGGTGGTACTTGCCGATCACGTCGCCGACCACGCGCGCGGACTTTTTGTACGGTTTGTTCCAGGCGTTGCCCAACTCGTTCATCGCGTACAGCACGCGGCGGTGTACCGGCTTCAGGCCGTCACGCACATCGGGCAGCGCGCGCCCTACGATTACGCTCATCGCGTAATCGAGGTAACTCTGGCGCATTTCGTCTTCGATGTTGACGCGAATGACTTCTTTGGCGAGTTCGGCCATGCCTTGGGAATCCCGGATCGGGCCTGCGCTCTGCGCGCGGGCGGGCTAGGAAAATCAAGTCGCGATGATACCACACCCGAATGCGGGATCGAACCTGAAATTCGCGTTTTTTCAACAATTTAGGCGATGTTCTTGGGGCTTTTCCCAGCGCCGCCGAACACCCAGTGCCGAGCGCTGCTGTAATTGACGACGGCCGCCACGACCGAGCCCAGCGCCACGCCCAGCGCCGGCCATGCGCGCACCACCGCGGTTTCGTATACGGCCAGCGCATACACGCCGTAATTGAGCAGCGCACCGCCCGTCATCGCTGCCATCCAGCGCGCCCATTCGACATGCCAGCGATGCAGCCCGCGCGCATCGGCGAAGGTGGTATGGCGATTCCAGATCCAGGTGGCGCTGGCCGCGCAGGTGAACGAAACAAGACGGGCCAGGTAGGGATCCATGTGCGCAAAGGAGACCAGAGCCTGCACCAGGCCAGCATCGACGACGAAACCGATCAGACCGCCGATGAAAAACAATCCGACCTTACGCATCGCGCTTTCCGAACCGGGCGCGCATGACCGTGGCATCGGGCCGCCGCAGCACTCCGCGTTCGGTCACCAGCACGTCGACCAGCGACGCGGGCGTGATGTCGAACACCGGATTCCAGGCGGTGACGCCTTCCGGCGCATGGCGGCGTCCGCCGCAGCCCAGCACTTCGGCCGGATCACGCGATTCGATCTCGATGGAATCGCCGCTGGCTGTCGCCAGATCGACCGTGCTGGAGGGTGCCACCACCATCAGGCGTACGCCATGATGGCGCGCCATCAACGCCAGCGCGTAGGTGCCGATCTTGTTGGCCACGTCGCCGTTGGCCGCGATACGGTCGGCGCCAACGATCACCCACTGCACGGCACCACTGCGCATCAGCGCGGCCGCGGCGGAGTCGATGATCAGCGTCGCGGCGATGCCGTCCTGCTGCAACTCCCACATCGTCAGGCGCGCGCCCTGCAGCCAGGGCCGGGTTTCACCGGCGAACACGCGGGCGATGCGTCCGCTCGCCACACCCACGCGGACCACGCCGAGGGCGGTGCCCAGACCGGCAGTGGCCAGCGCGCCGGTATTGCAGTGGGTCAGGACACCCGCGCCAGGCTCGATCAACTGCGCGCCGGCAGCAGCCATGGCGTGGTTGGCAGCCAGATCCTCGGCCTCGATGGCGCGCGCTTCGGCCAGCAGACGCTGCGCGTCCGCGCCGTTCGCGGCCAGTGCCTGCATGCGGTCCAAGGCCCATACCAGGTTGACGGCCGTCGGCCGCGCCGCGCGCAGCTGCGCGACACCGGCCTCGAAGCGGCCTTCACGCTGCGCCAGCACCGCGCCGTAGGCCGCCGCGATGCCAATGGCGGGCGCTCCGCGCACGACCAGCCCACGAATGGCATCGGCGACAGCCGCGCTGTCGCGACATGCAAGCCAGCGTACTTCGTGCGGCAGCAGGCGCTGGTCGAGCAGCTCCAGCATCTGGCCGTCCCAGCGCAGCGGGCACACCGAATCATGCGTGACAGCGGCGTTGCCTGGCCCGGACATATGTCATCCATGGCGGCGGCCCACGCCGCGCCCGAACCGCAAGCATAAGGCCTGCGCGTGGCGGGAGCGAGACGCGGCCATACGGACCGTCGTATCTATCCGGTGCGTTTACCCAGCCAGTCGTGGATTGCGCCCGGCACCTCGCGCTGGGCGCGCCCGGAGACGTAGATGCCGATATGTCCGCCCTTGAAGCTCAATTCGGTGTAGTCGCTTGTGCCCACGGCATCACGCAGCGGGCGCGCGGCCGAGGGCGGCACCAGATGGTCCTGTTCCGCATAGATGTTCAACACCGGCAGATGGATCGACTTGAGATCCACGCGCACATCGCCGATCTCGACCTCGCCCTTGATCAACTTGTTGCCCTGATAGAAGTCCTTGATGAATTGACGGAACGCCTCGCCGGCCTGGTCGGGCGAATCGAAGATCCATTTTTCCATGCGCAGAAAATTCTCGATTTCACGCGGGTCATCGAGCACATCCACCAGCCCGACGTATTTCTGCTGGTTCAGGCGCACCGGCTTCAACGTCAGGTAGCACCAGTTCATCAAGTCGGCCGGCACGTTGCCGAGCGTGTCCACGAATAAGTCCACATCCATCTGCCGCGTCCAGTGCGACAGCATGTTGTCTGGTGTGTGGAAATCCACCGGCGTGACCATGGTGATCAGGTTCTGCAGCTTGTGGCCGCGCAGCGCTGCGTAGCACAGGGAGAACGCACCGCCTTCGCAGATGCCCAGCAGATTGATGCGCTCCAGGTCGTGGCGCTGACGCACTTGGTCCACGCAGCGGTCCATGTAGCCGAGGATGTAATCCTCGAGCGTCAACCAGCGATCGGCCAGGTCCGGGTAGCCCCACTCGATCAGGTACACGTCCTCGCCCAGTTCGAGCAGACGCGCCACCAGCGAACGGTCGGGTTGCAAATCCACCATCCAGGGCGTGTTGACCAGCGCGTAGCAGATCAGGATGGGACGACGACTGCTGCGCGCGGACTGCGGAACGAAGCGCCACAGCTTGATCTTGTCTTCCGCGTAAACCAGTTCCTTGTTCGAAGCGCCAAAGTCGTAATTGCCGACCTGTTGCAGATTTTGCGTGCCGGCCGCCAGTTTGCGGCGAAAACTATCGAGCTCCTGCAAAGCCTTGACCGGGTCGATACGAAGCGGACTGAACATGGAAGCCTCCGGAATCACGAGCGACGCGTAGCACCGGGCTTGCGCGCGGACTTGGCAGCCGGCTTGGCTGCCGTTTGGGTGGTGGATGCGTCGGCGGCCACCCCGGGATTGCGCGATACGCTGGCGGGATCGGCGGCGGCCGCAAGCCGCGACTCCAACTGCCGCACCTGGCGGCGCAGGTCATGCAAGCGCTTGCCCAAGGTGTCCACTTCACCGCGCGTCGGCATACCCAATTCACGCGCGGCGCCTTCGACCTGTTGCTGCACGCCGGCACGGACGCGCATCTGCGCGTTGACTAGTGCGCCGTAGACTTCGCGCCATTCGGGCGACAGCGCGACTTCCTGGAAGCCCTCCTCGGCCGCATCCACCCAGAGATCGTAAAGTGCGCGCAGCGACTCGATCTGACGGCCCGGCTCGGTGCGTTCGGCAAGTTTGGCCTCGAACTTGGCTGCGCCCAATTTGCCGGCACGCGCCAGTAGTTGGCTGTAACGCTGCATCTGTTCGCGATAGTCGAGCATGTCGCGGGTTAAATGCTGCGCACGCTGCTGATGCTCGCGCGCGAAACCGAATGCCGGCATCCCCAACAGGCCCGTGACGCCGGTTTGCGGCAGCGCTTGCATCTGCGCGAACGCATCCATCCATGCCTGCGGTCCGCCGCCGGCCAGCGCGCTGGCATCGCCAAACGCCTGCGTGAACGGCTGGCCGCCCGCGAATACCGCACCGAGCGCGCTGCGCCATTGTTCGGAAACGTCAGCACCACCCAGCTGCGACTGCAGCGATTCGAGCAGCTCGAAATAGCCTTTCAACCCAGACAGCAGTCGTTCGATCTGCGCTTCGCCGATCGTGTTGATCTGCGGCGATTGACCGGCCAGACTGGACTGCCACTGCTCCCAGGCTTGCTGCATCAGGCGCGCATAGGTCGCGCCATCCGGGGGAAATCCAGTGAACATGGCTTTACTCCAACTGGGCAATGCCTCATTGTGCGCCGCACCACCAAACACCGCAAATGAAAACGCCCGGCGCAGCCGGGCGTTGTTCAGCACTGCATCACGCTTCAGCTCTGCGCATCTTCGAACACGGCTTTCATGGATAGGCGGATGCGGCCCTGCTTGTCCACTTCCAGTACTTTCACCTTGACGATGTCGCCTTCCTTGAGCTTGTCGGAGACTTTCTCGACGCGCTCGTTGGAGATCTGCGACACGTGCACCAGCCCGTCCTTGCCGGGCAGGATGGTGACGAATGCGCCGAAGTCCATCAGCTTGGCGACCTTGCCCTCGTAGATGCGGCCGGGCTCGACATCGGAAACGATCATCTCGATGCGTTTCTTGGCTTCGTCGGCCGCGCTGCGGTTGACCGAGGCGATCACCACCGTGCCGTCATCGGTGATGTCGATGGTGGTGCCGGTTTCCTCGGTGATCGAACGGATCACCGCACCGCCCTTGCCGATCACCTCGCGGATCTTGTCGGGGTGAATCTTCATGGTCAGCAGCCGCGGCGCGTAATCGGACAGTTCGGCGCGCGGTGCGCTGATCACCTTGGCCATTTCGCCGAGGATGTGCAGGCGACCGCGCTTGGCCTGAGCCAGTGCCACGCGCATGATCTCCTCGGTGATGCCGTCGATTTTGATGTCCATCTGCAGCGCCGAGATGCCCTCGGCCGAACCGGCCACCTTGAAATCCATGTCGCCGAGATGGTCCTCGTCGCCGAGGATGTCGGAGAGCACCACGAACTGCGCGCCCTCCTTGACCAAACCCATGGCGATGCCGGCCACCGGCGCTTTGATCGGCACGCCCGCGTCCATCATCGCCAGCGAGGAGCCGCACACCGAGGCCATCGACGATGAGCCATTGGATTCGGTGATTTCCGAAACCACGCGCAACACGTAAGGGAAGAGTTCCATCGGCGGCTTCACCGCCATCACGCCGCGCTTGGCCAGGCGGCCGTGGCCGATCTCGCGGCGCTTGGGCGCGCCAAAGCGGCCGGCTTCGCCGACGCTGAAGGGCGGAAAGTTATAGTGGAACAGGAACGGATCCTTGGACTCGCCCTCGGGCGCGTCGATCATCTGCGAGTCACGTGTGGTACCCAGCGTGGTGACCACCAGCGCCTGCGTCTCGCCGCGTGTGAACAGCGCCGAGCCGTGCGTGCGCGGCAGCACGCCCACACGCACGGAGATCGGGCGGATGTCTTCGAGCCCGCGGCCATCGATGCGGATCTTGCTGCTGAGGACGCTGTCGCGCAGCGTGCGGTACTCGAGTTCGGAGAACTCCTTCGCCATGTCAGCGGCGGCCCAGCCCCTGGCCTCGGCTTCGGGCTTGAGCGCGGCCATCACATCGCTTTTGATCGCGCTGATGGCATCCCGGCGTTGCAGCTTGTCGCGCACGGCGAATGCCTGCACCAGACGCTCGCCCACGGCCGCCTTGAGCGCGGCCGCCAGCGCCTCGTTGCGCGCCGGTGGCTGCCAGTTCCAGGATGGACGTGCGGCCTGCGCCGCCAACTCGGCAATGGCGCGAATGGCAGCCTGCATCTGCTGATGGCCGAAAACCACGGCGCCCAGCATCACGTCCTCGGAGAGCAGCTTGGCCTCGGATTCGACCATCAGCACCGCGTTGCTGGTGCCGGCGACCACCAGGTCCAGGTCGGACTCTTTCATCTCGCTGGCCGTGGGATTGAGCAGATACTGACCTTTGGCATAACCGACGCGCGCGGCGCCGATCGGCCCCTTGAACGGAATGCCGGCCAGGCTCAACGCCGCCGATGCACCCAGCAACGCCGGGATGTCGCCATCGACCTCGGGATTGAGCGAGAGCACCTGCGCGATGACCTGCACCTCGTTCTTGAACTCCTCCGGGAACAGCGGACGCACCGGGCGGTCGATCAGCCGCGACGTGAGCGTTTCCTTCTCGGTGGGGCGGCCTTCGCGCTTAAAAAAACCGCCGGGAATGCGGCCGGCGGAATAGAACTTTTCCTGGTAGTCGACGGTGAGCGGGAAAAAATCCTGGCCTTCGCGCGGCTTGCTGGCCGCCACCGCGGTGACCAGCACCACGGTGCCGCCCATGCTGACCATGACCGCACCGGAGGCCTGCCGGGCGATTTCGCCCGTCTCCAGCGTGACCTCATGCTGCCCGTACTGGAATGACTTGGTTACTTTCGCCACGTTCTCGATCCTCGTTGTGTTCAACGGCGTAGGCCGAGACGCTGGATTAGATCCTGATAGCGCTGGGCATCTTTGTTTTTGAGATAACCCAGCAACCGGCGGCGCTGGTTGACCATCTTCAGCAAGCCGCGGCGGGAATGATGGTCCTGCTTGTGATCCTGAAAATGCGTCGAAAGATGCTCGATCCGCGCGGACAGCAGGGCCACCTGTACTTCCGGTGATCCGGTATCGGTGGGCGCGCGCCGGTAATCGGCAATGATCTTGGCAGATTGTTCGTTGGAGAGGGACATCGGGATTTCCTTGGCAAAACGCGAGACTTGCGCCAGCCCACGCGTGTATTGCGCATGGCCTGGCGCAAGCCCCGCCGGGTGGATGAAAGCACTTGATGGAGTTCGTTATTTTAGCCGTGCAACAGCGTCAACAACAAGCGGTGCGCGGGCGATGCGGCCCGGTTCAACACGCCGTGGCACCGGCCGTCGACCGCAATCCGCGCAAGATGCGGAATCGGCCCGCCTCCACCCGGGCCAGCGCCAGCGGCGCGCCGAGCGCGTCGAGCAGCAGATACGTCGACTCCGCGGCTGCCTGCGGTGCGGCCACACTACGGCCGTGCGCGATGGCATCGCTGTCCGCGGCTTCCAGGCGACATTGCGGCCAGTGCGCCAGGGCTTGCGGGATCGGCACGAGGTGTTCATGCAGCGCGCTGCCACCAGCCTGTGCATATTGTGCGTTCAGGGCTTCCAGCGTGACCATGGGCCGGTTCTGGAAGGGCGCCACCCACAGCCGGCGCAACGCGGCCAGATGCGCGCCGCAGCCCAAGCGTTCACCCAGGTCGCGGGCCAGCGCACGCACGTAAAAACCCGCGCCGCATTCGAGTTCGATCGTCACTAGATGGCCCGCCAGCGCGATGCGGCGCAGGTCAAATACCTCGACTTCCCGTTCCGGCGCCTGCACCGATTCGCCGCGCCGCGCGCGCCGATACAACGGCTGGCCTTGCTGCTTCAGAGCCGAATACACCGGCGCGACCTGGCGTATGCGACCCATGAAGCCCGCCAGCACGGCATCGATCTCGGCAGCAGCCAGCGCCGGCAGCGGGCGCTCGCACACGATCTCGCCCTCGGCGTCATCGGTGCGCGTGGTCTGGCCCAGCCGTACCACGGCCCGGTAGCATTTGCGGGACTCCAGCAGGATGCCGGCGATCTTGGTGGCTTCGCCAAAACACAGCGGCAGCATGCCGCTGGCCAGCGGATCGAGCGCCCCGGTATGTCCACCCTTGACCCCGCCCAGCAAGCGGCGCACGCGCTGCAGAGCCTGGCTGGAGCTCAGTCCGAGCGGCTTGTCCAGCAGCAGCACACCCTGCACCGCAACGGCATGCGGATGGTCCATTCGGATGACCGGCGCCGTGTCCGTGCCGATCAGCCGGACGCTGGCGGCAGTCCGCTGCGCAGCAGCGCGTCGATGCGCTCTCCGCGGTCCACCGATTCGTCATAACGGAAGCGCAGTACCGGCACGCGGCGCAGGCGCATGCGCCGCGACAGCTGGGTGCGGAACTCGGTGGCCATGGCGTTCAGGGCTTTCACCGCCGCCACGGCCTGCTCGGGCAGCAACGCGACCACCCAGACCGTAGCCGTATCGAGGTCACGCGTGGCTTCGACATCGGACACGCTTACCGATGGCAACGCATGGTCGCGCACCGCCGCGTGCACCAGCGTGCCCAACTCCCGGCGCAGTTCGGCATTGATGCGATCGGTGCGGTTGAACCTGGAAGGCATGGGCTGTCGATACCGGTCAGCGGGGGCGCAGCCATCACAGGCTGCGCTTGACCTCGATGCGCTCGAAGCATTCGATCTGGTCGCCAGCACGCACGTCGTTGTACTGCTTGACCGCGATACCGCATTCCATGCCGTTGCGCACTTCATCGACGACATCCTTGAAGCGGCGTAACGACTCCAGTTCGCCCTGGAAGATCACCGTGTTGTCGCGCAGCACGCGGATCGGCTTGTGGCGCTTGACGCTGCCCTCGATGACCATGCAGCCGGCCACCGCACCGTACTTGGAATTGCGGAATACCTCGCGCACCTGGGCCACACCGATGACTTCCTCGCGCACTTCGGTGCCGAGCAGTCCGGAGGCAGCCTGGGTGACCTGGTCGATCACATCGTAGATGATCGAGAAATAGCGCAGGTCCAGGCTATTGGTCTCGATGATCTTGCGCGCGCTAGCGTCGGCGCGCACGTTGAAACCGATGATCAACGCCTTGGAAGCGGCCGCCAGCGTGGCGTCGGATTCGGTAATGCCGCCGACACCCGACGCGATCACGTTGACCTTGACCTGGTCGTTGCCGATCTTGCCGAGTGCCTCGCGCAGCGCCTCCACCGAACCCTGCACATCGGCCTTGACCACGATGTTGAGCGTCTGTTGCTGGCCTTCGGCCTGGCCCATCTGCGCCATCAGATCCTCGAGACGATTACTGCTGGCGCGCACCAGGCGCGACTCGCGGCGCTTTTGCTCGCGCTGCTGGGCGACATCCTTGGCCAGACGCTCATCGGCTACCACCGCCAGGTCGTCGCCCGCCTCGGGCACGCCGGAAAGGCCCAGCATCTGCACCGGAATCGACGGACCGGCGCTGGCGACCTGCTGGCCGGCTTCGTCGAACAGCGCACGCACGCGACCATATTGCGTGCCGCACACCACGAAATCACCGCGCGCCAGCGCGCCGGACTGCACCAGCACTGTGGCCACCGGGCCCCGGCCCTTGTCCAGGCTGGACTCGATCACCACGCCGCTGGCGCGGCCATCGGCCACGGCGGTCAGTTCCATCACCTCGGCCTGCACCAAAATCGCATCGAGCAGCGCATCGACACCGTCGCCGGTCTTGGCCGACACCGGAACGAACTGCGTATCGCCACCCCACTCCTCGGGTACCACCTCGTGCTGCACAAGGCCCTGCTTGACGTTGTCCGGATTAGCCTCGGGTTTGTCCATCTTATTGACGGCCACGATCAGCGGCACGTTGGCCGCCCGCGCATGCTGCACGGCTTCGACGGTTTGCGGCATCACGCCATCGTCGGCAGCCACCACCAGCACCACGATGTCGGTCAGCCTGGCACCACGCGCGCGCATTGCGGTGAACGCGGCATGGCCGGGGGTGTCCAGGAACGTGATGACGCCCTTGTCCGTTTCGACATGGTAGGCACCGATGTGCTGGGTGATGCCGCCCGCCTCGCCGGCCGCGACTTTGGCGCGGCGGATGTAATCCAGCAACGAGGTCTTGCCGTGATCGACGTGGCCCATGATGGTTACCACCGGTGGCCGCGTGGCGCGCTCGCCTTTGACGTCGGCCTGCGCAACCAGCTTGGTCTCGGCGTCGTTTTCGGTGGCGCGCAGCGCCTTGTGGCCCAGTTCCTCGACTACCAGCACCGCGGTGTCGTGGTCGATCGCTTGGTTGATCGTGGCCATCACGCCCATCTTGAACAACGCCTTGACCACGTCAGCGCCCTTGATGGCCAGCTTCTGCGCGAGATCCGCGACCACGATGCTGTCGCCCAGAGCGACCTCGCGCACCACCGGCGCGGTGGGCTTGGAGAACGCGTGCTGCGCGGTCGAGGTGCGTGACGCTTCGGGCTTGGCTTTTCCGGGCTTGCGGCGGCCCGCGCGACGCGCGCGTTCGGCCTCGGTCAGATGCAGTTCGCCGCCGACGAAACGCCCGCTGTCGCCGTCGCCACTGGGCGCACGGTGCGAGACGCGGTCGGGAATGCGATGCCGGTGCGGCGCGTCGGCCGTGCGCGGGGGTTTTTCGGGCTTGGCGCGCTCGCGCGGTGGGTGCGAGCGCGGCGCCGTCGCGTCGTCGCTTGCGGATACCGCGGCGGGTTCCTCCGGTTGCGGCGCACTGCGCTCCGACAACGCGGCCTTGGCGGCCTCGGCCTCGGCTTGGCGACGGGCCTCCTCCTCGGCCTGGCGCCGCACTTCCTCCTCGGCGCGCCGCGTTTCCTGTTCGCGCAACTGAGCTTCGAGCTGATCGCGTTCCTGCTGCGACTCGCGCAGCTTGCGCAGTGCATCCTCGCGTTCGCTGTCCGCCGTGACCTCGTCGGCGATCACGCTGCGCTTGACATAGGTGCGCTTGGCACGCACCTCGACGGCGACGGTCTTGGATGTCGCGGCGCGACCGGAGCCGCTGGAAACCTTGATCTCGCTGACTTTGCGACGACTCAGCGTGACCTGGCTGGGGGTTACCGCCGGCTCGGCTGCAGTAGATTTGCCGTGCGCGCGGCGCAGAAAACCCAACAGCTTCATTTTCTCAGTGCTGCTGACCACCTGGTCAGGGCCACTGAACGGCATGCCCGCTTCGGCCAGTTGGGCCAACAGCTTGTCGGTCGGGATGCCGACCATACCAGCGAGATGTTTGATGGTGACTTCAGACATGTCGTTCTACTCCGCGGGTTTCGAGCCGGGCGCCATTGCGCACGGTCCAGCACTGCACATGTCCGGCCTCAGCCGCCCTGCTCCAGCTTTTCAATCATCGGCGCGCGCGCGGCCATGATCAGTGCCCCGGCCCGCGCCTCGTCCATGCCGTCGATATCCATCAGGTCGATCACCGCCAGATCAGCCAGCTCCTCGACGCTGTTGATGCCGCGCTCGGCAAGCTGTGCCCGCAGGTCGGCATCCATGCCTTCCAGCCCTTCCATGGCCTGGGCATCATCGCCGCCTTCCTCGACCGCGAGCGCCTCGGTCAGCAGCGCGTCACGCGCGCGTGCGCGCAGCTCCTCGACAATATCCTCGTCGAAGCCTTCGACGGCGAGTAGTTCGGCGGTAGGCACGTAGGCGATTTCCTCGACCGTGGAAAAGCCTTCCTGCACCAGGATCTGCGCGATCTCGGCATCGACCTCGAGCTTTTCCATGAACAGGGTGCGCGCCGTATCCTGCTCGGCCTCACTCTTGGCCTGAACCTGCGCCGCGGTCATCACGTTGAGCTGCCAGCTGGTGAGCTTGCTGGCCAGCTTGACGTTCTGGCCGCCGCGGCCGATGGCCTTGGACAGCTCGCCCTCGGGCACGGCGATATCCATCGAGTGCTTGTCCTCATCGACGATGATCGATTCGACCTGCGCCGGCGCCATCGCGTTGATCACGAACTGGGCGGGATTGTCGTTCCACAACACGATGTCTACGCGCTCGCCATTGAGTTCGTTGGCCACCGCCTGCACGCGCGAACCGCGCATGCCGATGCAGGCGCCGATGGGGTCGGTGCGATGGTCGTGTGCCAGCACCGCAATCTTGGCGCGATCGCCAGGATCGCGCGCGCAGGCTTTGATCTCGACCAGCCCCTGACCTACTTCCGGAACCTCGAGCTTGAACAGCGCGATCATGAACTCCGGCGCGGTGCGTGAAATGAACAACTGCGGCCCGCGCACCTCGGCGCGCACCTCTTGCAGATAGCCGCGCAAGCGGTCGCCGACTCGCACCGTTTCGCGCGGAATGGCGCGCTCACGCGGAATGAATGCCTCGACATTGCTGCCAAGGTCCAGGTAAATGTTGCCGCGCTCGACACGCTTGACCACGCCGGTCAGCAGTTCACCGACGCGATCGCGATAAGCATCCAGTACCAGAGCGCGTTCGGCTTCGCGCACGCGCTGCACAATCACCTGCTTGGCAGCCTGCGCGGCGATGCGCCCGAACTCAGCGTTCTCGATACGCTCCTCGATGAACTCGCCGACCTGGATGCCAGGCTGTTCCTCCACGGCATCCATCAGGCGCGTCATGCGCTCGGGCGATTCCATGACCACGTCGTCAGCGACGACCTCCCAGCGGCGGAAGGTTTCGTAATCGCCGGTGTTGCGATCGATGCCGACACGGATCGCGACATCCTGCTCCGGATAGCGCTTTTTGGCCGCCGAAGCCAGCGCAGCCTCCAGGGCCTCGAAGATGGTTTCGCGGGGCACGCCTTTTTCGTTGGCCACCGCATCCACGACCAGCATCATTTCTTTGTTGCTCATCTCACCACTCCCGCGGGCACGCGCCCATCCGGATTGCTGTTCAATGCCCGCCGGCGGACTTTCCGCCGCTGGTTTTTCCGGCCCTGGCGCCCGCGGGCGCCTTGCCGTTTTTCGCGCGCCCGGCACCCGCTTTGGGCTGCGGCGCATAGCCAAGAGCGACCCAATCCGGAACCAGACGCGCGCTCTCGATATCCGCAAAGTCGAACTCGATGCACGCACCGTCGACATCCAGCGCTATGCGCGTCCCGGTCACGGCATGGATATATCCGCGCATGCGACGGCGCCCTTGCAAGGGCAGTTTCAATGTGACCTTGGCTTCGGCATGGAGATGACGCGCGAACTGCGCAGCGCTGAACAGGGGGCGATCGATACCGGGAGAGGAGACCTCCAGCACGTACGCACCCGAGATCGGATCATCGCGGTCGAGGGCAGCCGATATCTCGCGGCTGGCCTTCTCGCAATCGTTCAGGTCGATCTCGCGTCCCGCCACATTGATGTAGACACGCAGCGTGCCGCCGTGGCCGTCGCCACCCCATTCGATCCCGAGACACTCGAGACCGATACCGGCCAGCACCGGCGCAATGTATTCAAATAGCGCGTGCGTATCCAAAATCCGGTCCTGCAGAAACAAAAAAAGGGCGCGACCGCCCTCATCGATAGACGCCCCGGCGGCGTCGGCCTGCGGCCAACAAAAAAGCCTCGCGAGGAGGCTTTCTTGTTCAGAAAGTCTGGTAGCGGGGGCAGGATTTGAACCTGCGACCTTCGGGTTATGAGCCCGACGAGCTGCCAGACTGCTCCACCCCGCA